>NZ_CP029985.1:1045000-1407500 GCF_003355005.1 Sphingomonas sp. FARSPH
ATCGCGATCGTACGCAAGCGGCCGCCCGCCGCCGCCACGGCCTGACACGCTATTGCTGGATATAGTCGCGCATCGCCGAAGCCTCCGCCTCGATCCGGTCGATGCGGTATTTGACGAGGTCGCCGATCGACACGAAGCCGATCATCCGCCCGTCCTCGACCACCGGCAGGTGACGAATACGCCGACGCGTCATCAGCGACAGCGCGTCGATCACGTCGTGGCCGGGCGCGACGCTCTGCACCGGGCTGGTCATCACCTCGCCGAGCGCGCGGTCGAGCACGGCGGTGCCGTCGCGCGCGACGCCGTGCACCAGGTCGCGCTCGGAAAAGATGCCGGCGACCGTCTCGCCGTCCATCACCGGAACCGCACCGATCCGCCGCTCGGCCAGCAACGCCACCGCATCGGCAACGCGCGCCGTCGTCGGCAGCGACGCGACCACATCGCTCTTGGTCCGCAGGATTGCCGCAATCGTCATCCTCGCCTCCTCATCTCCGGTCGCCGGTCCGCGCCGGCTGCTTTCCGGTGATTGAGGAAATCACGTTTTGCCGGCACATGCAAAGACATGGCGAATCCCGGCGACTATCCCGGTCTCGACGATCCGGCACAGGCGGCGCACGCGTGGGCACGGTTCCGCACGATCCTGGCGTGGATGACGCTGGCGGCGGCGACCGCGAGTGCGGCGACGATCGTCGCGCTGGCCTGGGTTGAGGGGCCGCTCCACCTCATCACGATGTTGGCGGTGCTGGGCGGCGTCGGCGGATCGGTGATGATGGCGGGCGCGCTGATGGGGCTGGTGTTCCTCAGCTCGGGCACCGGCCATGACGAGGCGGTCGAACGCTTCGATCGGGAGGATTAGGAGGCGTGGAGACTTACCGCAACTGATCCACGTCCGCTGAATCAGCCCCCCAAAACGGAAAAGGGCCGGCGCTCCCGCGGGGGGAGGCCGGCCCATATCGTCGCCGTATCGGGCGCCAGCGCTTATTCCGCCGCCGGCGCCTCGACCGTGCGTGTGGTGCGGCGACGGCGCGGCTTGGGCGCGTCCTCGTCGTTCGCGACCACATCGGTGTTCACCAGGGTCAGCGACGGGGTCAGCGCGGGCGGCAGGCGATCGGCGTCGACGCCATTGCCTGCGGGTTGCCCCTCCGCCGTCTCGACCTGCGCGTCGCGACGCGGGCGACCGCGGCGGCGCGGCGCGGCGGGGGCGTCCGCCTCGATCACCGCTTCGCTGCGCGCCTCGGTCGTCTCGCCCTGCGCGAAGGGATCGGAACGGTGCTGGCCCGCGACCTCGACGGGCGGCTGGTCCGCCGGCGTGTCGCTGCGGCGCGGGCGACGCTCTTCCCAGCTGCGCGCCTGCCGCGGTTCGCCCTCGTTGCCGCGCATCTCGGCGCGCTCGTTGCTGCGTTCGCGACGGCGCGGCTGGCGATTGTCGTCATAGCCGCGATCGCCCTGCGCCTGACGGACGTCGCCGCCGTCCTGCTCGTTGGCGCGGATCGGTTCGCCCTCGTCCCCGAAATCGTCGTCGCCGTCGAGGTCGAACGGCTGCTGGCGACGCGGCTGCTGATCCTCGAACCGGCCACGCTGGTCGGCGATCACCCGGAAATAATGATCGGCGAACTGCAGATAATATTCGGTGTTGATGCGGTCGCCCTGGCGCTGCGCGTCGGCTGCGAGGTTCTTGTACTTCTCGAGCAGCTGGTTGGCGTTGCCGCGCGCGCGGCTGTCGATGCGGTTGCCGTTGTCGGAACGCCCCTGACCGCCGCCACCCTGCCGCGGGCCGTTGTTGTTGTTGCCACCACCACCACGGCCGCGACGACGACCGTTCTGCCGATTGTTTATCAAGCTACTGTCCTATGATCCGAGTGTGTGGTCCGTGAAACCAAACTGGCCCAAGCTCCTGCCCACCAAGGGGCTTTCCCGACCCGATGGCGCAAACCTCCGGCACCGGCGTCCGGTTCACCGCGACGCGCGGGCCTTGCCAGGGCCACCGAAGCCGGCGGCTGCCATGACGAAGGATGCGGGCCATCGCCCTGCGATCATTCACGTAACGGTGATGATGCGTGCCCCGTCGCGTCAATAGCGGTCGTGCGGGCGGTCCTACAAGCGAAATATGCGCGCACTGGCCGTATTGTTCAAGGGGCAGGGTTCTGGGGGCGGAGTTCAAGCCGCCGGGCGCGGCGTCACCAACAAGCAGCGGTCGCGCCCACCCAGATCGCGGTGCACCGCGCTGTCCAGCCCATGCGCCGCGAACAGCGCCGCCACCGCCGCCGCCTGCATGTGGCCGATCTCCACCGCAGCGCACCCGCCCGGCGCGATCAGCCGCGGCAGCTGGCCCGCGAGGCTGCGATAATCGTCCAGTCCGTCCGTCCCCGCGAACAGCGCCGATTCCGGTTCGTGCGCGCGCACCTCGTTGGGCAAGGGCTCGTCGGTGCCGATATAGGGCGGGTTGGCGAGCACCAGGTCGAAGCGCGCCTCGATCGCCGCAGCCCAGTCGCCGCGCACGAAGGCGGCGCGATCCGCCATGCCCAGCGCCGTCGCATTGGCGCGCGCATAGCCGAGCGCCGCATCGGACCGGTCGATCCCCATCCCCCGCGCCGGCCATGCGTCGAGCGCGGCGAGCAGCAAGGTGCCCGGGCCCGTCCCGAGGTCGAGCACGCTCGCCGGTGCGCGCCGCGCGAAATGCATGCTTGCCGCGACCAGCAATGTCTCGCTGTCCGCGCGCGGCACCAATGTACCGGGGCCCACCATCAGATCGATCGTCCAGAACCCGCGCGTACCGGTGATATAGGCGATCGGTTCGTGCCGCTCGCGGCGTGCGACGAGATCCAAGAACGACGCCGGCACGTCGCGGTCCATGTCGAGCAGCAGGGCGTTGCGATCGATCCCGAGGGCATGGGCGAGCAGCAGCTCGGCGTCGAGCCGGGGGGTTTCGGAAAATGTGAACCGGGCTGCCGCATCGGCAAGCGCGGCGCGAAGGGCGGCGACGCTCACCCCGCTCCTCCTTCGTCATTCCCGCGAAGGCGGGAATCCAGACGCGCTTTCATCACAACTCTGTGGCGGGTGTCAGCGCTTCTGGGTCCCCGCCTCCGCGGGGATGACGAATAAGGGTGGGCGGATCGAGGCCCGTCCACAGCCTCACCCATCCAGCGCCGCCAGCCGCTCCGCCTCGTCCTCGGCGATCAGCGCGCCGATCAGCTCGTCCATCTCGCCTTCCAGGATTTCCGGCAGGCGATGCAGCGTCAGGTTGATGCGGTGATCGGTCACGCGCCCCTGCGGGAAATTGTACGTGCGGATACGTTCGGACCGGTCGCCCGATCCGACCATCGCCTTGCGCGTCCCCGATCGCTCCGCCGCCAGCCGCTCGCGCTCCGCCTCGTACAGGCGGGTGCGCAGCACCTTCAGCGCCTTGGCCTTGTTCTTGTGCTGCGATTTCTCGTCCTGCTGGATGACGACGAGGCCGGTGGGCAGATGGGTGATGCGCACCGCGCTGTCGGTGGTGTTGACCGACTGGCCACCGGGACCGGACGAGCGATAGACGTCGATGCGCAGGTCCTTCGCCTCGTCGATCTGGACGTCGACGTCCTCCGCCTCGGGCAGCACCGCGACCGTCGCGGCGGAGGTGTGGATGCGCCCGCCGTTTTCCGTCGCGGGTACGCGCTGGACGCGGTGGACACCGCTTTCGAACTTGAGCTTGGCGAACACGCCCTGCCCGGTGACGGAGGCGACCACTTCCTTGTATCCGCCCGCGTCCGAACTGCTCGCGGAGATCAGCTCGACGCGCCAGCCCTGCGCCTCCGCATAACGCTGGTACATGCGGAACAGGTCGCCCGCGAACAGCGCCGCCTCGTCGCCGCCGGTGCCTGCGCGAATTTCCAGCATCGCGGCGCGGCTGTCGGCGGCATCGCGCGGCAGCAGCGCGAGCGCGAGGCTGCGGTCCGCCGTCTCCAGCGCGCTCTTGTTGGCGTGCAGCTCCTCGGCCGCGAGCGCGCGCAGCTCCTCGTCGCCGTCCTCCGCCATGAAGGCGAGGCTGTTCGCCTCCTGCCGCAGCCGCCGGACCTCTGCCGCCGCACGCGCGACGGGTTCCAGCTCGGCATATTCCTTCGAAACCTGCACGAACCGGTCCGACGGCAGGTCGCCCGTCGCCATCAGCGCCTGCAACTCGTCCCGCCGCGCCTCGATCTGCGCGATCCGTTCGGGAGAAATGGTGGTCATTGAGGGGGAACCCCCTCCCCCTCGAATGACCCTAAAATCGGAAGCAGCTGCTCGCGGACATATTCGTCTCTATCAAACCGTTCGCTTAGCTGCTGCAAGTAAAAACGGCCCGCACCCGCCTTCACAAAGAGAACGCCGTCAAGGTTGCGCTTTCTAGCCGCCTCCACCTGCCTCTTAGCATTGCCTCTAAAGGATCGATCCGTAGTGATTCCGCCGTCACGAAGTAAGCGGGCGACACGGGTTGCCTCTCGCTCCAAATCAGGATTGTCAGCCACGACTGCGATGCTGATCGTCGGCTGCTCAACCGACTCCAACAGCATCGCCAGCCGCTCGACGCCCGCCGCCCAGCCGACGCCCGGCGTCGGCGGGCCGCCCAGGCTCTCGACCAGCCCGTCATAGCGCCCGCCGGCCAGCACCGTGCCCTGCGCGCCCAATCGATCCGTCACGAACTCGAACCCGGTGTGGCGGTAATAATCAAGGCCGCGCACCAGCCGCGGATTGCGCGTCCACGTGACCCCCGCCGCGTCCAGCCCTGCGGTCACCGCGTCGAAGAAGGCGCGCGCCTCGTCGGTCAGAAAGGCGTCGATGTCGGGCGCACTGTCGGCGACCGGCCGGTCGCGCGGGTCCTTCGAATCGAGGATGCGCATCGGGTTCTTTTCAAGCCGGATCAGGCTGTCTTCCGACAGCTGCCCACGATGCGCCTCGAAATGCGCGACCAGCGCCGCCCGCCAGGCGTCGCGCGTCTCGGCGTCGCCCAGCGTATTGAGCTGCAACGTCACGCCATCCGCGATCCCCAGCTCGCGCAGCAACTGGTCCGCCATCACCAGCAGCTCGACGTCCGCCGCGGGCTCCGCCGCGCCCAGGATCTCGGCGTCGATCTGATGGAACTGGCGATACCGCCCCTTCTGCGGCCGCTCGTAGCGGAACACCGCGCCGCTCGTCGCGAGCTTCAGCGGCGCGTATTGCTGCCACCCCTCGGTCAGGAACGCGCGCGCGATGCCGGCGGTGAATTCGGGCCGAAGCGTCAGCGAATCGCCGCCGCGGTCGGGGAAGGTGTACATCTCCTTCGACACGACGTCGGTCGTCTCGCCGATCGAGCGGGCGAAGACCGCCGTATCCTCGAACACCGGCACCTCGACGCGGCCGAAGCAATAGAGGCGCCGGACGCGGTCGAACGTGTCGAGCACGTGCCCGAACCGCCGCTGTTCGTCGCCGAAGATATCCTGGGTGCCGCGCACCCGGCGCGGAGTTTCGATACGGGCCATGATCGACGGGTATCTAGGCGAGGACGTCTGGAAGCGCTAGCGCTGCGGCATGACCGAAAAACAGCGCTGGTGGGGTATCGGGAACCGGCTGGCGCCGCCGCGCTTCGCTCTGTTCGCGCTGCTGTTCGTCGTCGGGATGGTGCCGCTGATCCACGTCCTCGGCAAGGCGCGCGGGATCATGGGTGCGTTCGACATCGCGAGCGCGGTGTTCCTCGTCTCGCTGATCCCGCTGTTCCGGCGCGGCAATGCGGATCACATGCGCCGCGCGGCGCGCGACAATGACGCGAACCGCGCCGTGCTGCTCGGCATCGTCGGCGCGACGATGCTCGTCATCCTCGTCGCGGTCGCCGACGAGCTCAAGGGCAAGAACGACAGCATCGCGGTGACGATCGTCATCGTCACGCTCGCGCTCGCCTGGCTCTTCTCCAACATGGTCTATGCGCTGCACTATGCGCACCTGTTCTACAGCGCGGGCGAGGACGGCAAGGATGCGGGCGGCGTCGACATCCCGCACTGCGACCAGCCCGATTACTGGGACTTCCTCTATTTCAGCTACACGCTGGGCATGACGTTCCAGACGTCGGACGTGCAGATCACCACGCGCCGGATGCGCCGTGTCGCGATCGGCCAGTGCCTCGCCGCCTTCGTGTTCAACCTCGGCGTCATCGCCTTCACGATCAACGTGCTCGGCGGCGGGGGTAACTGATCCGCCAATCCTCCCCTGCTTTTGCAGGGGAGGGGGACCGCGCCCGCCAGGGCGTGGTGGAGGGGCAGCCGCAGGCGGCATCGTGCAAGGCTGCCCCTCCACCACTCGCTGCGCGAGCGGTCCCCCTCCCCGCTTCGCGGGGAGGAATGGGAAGAAGGCCCAAGGGACTGGACGGCTGACGTTTCCCTTGCCTAACATCGCGGCCATCTTCTTCAGCCGCAAAGGCCTTTCATGCACGCCAAGCTCTTCGTCGCCACCCTGCTCGCGTCCGCCGTATCCCTGCCTGCGCTAGCGCAGGTTCCCGCCGGCAATTCCGCACCGCAGCCGGTGCCGTTCCTCGACACCGTCCCCGCCGCCGTCGACACGCCCTATCCGGGCACGATCAAGCTCGACGTCGATGCGACCGACACGGAACGCGGCATCTTCCGGGTCAAGGAGACGATCCCGGTCGCAAAGAGCGGGCCGATGGCGCTGCTCTATCCGAAATGGCTGCCCGGCAATCACGCGCCGCGCGGCGAGATCGAGAAGCTCGCCGGCCTCGTCATCCGCGCGAACGGCAAGCCGGTGCCGTGGACGCGCGATACCGTCGACGTCTACGCCTTCCACATCGACGTGCCCGCCGGCGCGAAGACGCTGGATGTCGAGTTCCAGTTCATCTCCGCGACGCAGGGCAACCAGGGCCGCATCGTCGCGACGCCCAGCCTCATCAGCCTCCAGCCCAATTCGGTCAGCCTCTATCCGGCCGGCTATTACACCCGCCAGATCCCGATCCAGATGACCGCGCGCTTCCCCGCCGGCTGGACCGCGGCGGGTGCGGTGCCGTCGAACGCCACCGGCTCGACCTACGCCTATCAGACGACGAATTACGAGGTCCTCGTCGATTCGCCCGTCCTCGCCGGCCGCTACGGCAAAACGTGGCCGCTGTCGGACCGGGTCAACCTCAACGTCTTCGCCGATTCACCCGACCTCCTCGCCGCCAAGCCCGAACAGATCGACGCGCACAAGCGCCTTGTCGACCAGGCGGTGAAGACCTTCGGCGCGCAGCATTACGACCATTACGAATTCCTGGTCTCGCTCAGCGACCAGCTCGGCGGCATCGGGCTGGAGCATCACCGCTCGTCGGAAGACGGCACGGCCAAGACCTATTTCACCGAATGGGATACGAACGTCGCCGCGCGCAACCTGTTGCCGCATGAATTCACGCACAGCTGGGACGGCAAGTTCCGCCGCGGCGCCGATCTGTGGACGCCCGACTATCGTACGCCGATGCGCAATTCGCTGCTGTGGGTGTACGAAGGGCAGACGCAATTCTGGGGCTATGTGCTCCAGGCGCGCTCGGGCCTCGTCAGCAAGCAGGACACGCTCGATGCCTATGCGTCGATCGCCGGCTCCTACGCGCTCGCGCCGGGTCGCCAGTGGCGCGACCTCGTCGACACGACCAACGATCCCGTCATCTCCGCGCGCCGGCCCAAGGGCTGGACCAGCTGGCAGCGCAGCGAGGATTATTACAACGAGGGCCTGATGGTGTGGATGGAGGTCGACGCGATGCTGCGGCAGAAGTCCGGCGGCACCAAGTCGATCGACGATTTCGCCAAGGCTTTCTTCGGCATCCGCGACGGCGACTGGGGCGAGGTGACGTACACGTTCGACGACGTTGCCAAGACGCTGAACGGCATCGTCCCTTACGACTGGGCGGGCTTCCTCAACCAGCGGCTGACCGAGACGGGCAAGCCCGCGCCGGTCGACGGCTTCGCGATGAACGGCTACAAGCTCGTCTACGGCGACACGCCGACGAAGTATTTCAGCAGCCTAGAAAAGACGCGCGGCACCGACGTCACCTATTCGATCGGCCTCAACGTCGGGCCGGACGGCGCGGTCAACGGCGTCATCTGGGATTCGCCCGCGTTCAAGGCGGGGCTGGACGTCGGCACGCAGATCCAGGCGGTGAACGGTGAGGCATATTCCGGCGACAAGCTGAAGGCCGCGATCCTCGCCGCCAAGACGTCGAAGGAGCCGATCCGCCTGCTCGTCAAGAACGGGCCGCGCTTCCGCGACGTCGCCATCGACTATCACGGCGGTCCTCGCTATCCGCGCCTCGAGAAGGTCGGGACCGGCGATGGCGGTCTCGATCGCCTTCTCGCCCCGCGGTGAGCGGCGGCTGGTCTTGATAAGGGAATAGCATGCGCATCGATCTGATTCCGGTCGGCAAGTCGCCGCCCGACGACCTCAACGTCATCATCGAGGTGCCGACCGGCGGCGAGCCCGTGAAATACGAGTTCGACAAGGCGAGCGGAGCGTTGTTCGTCGACCGAATCCTACACACGCCGATGCGCTATCCGGCGAACTACGGCTTCGTGCCGCACACGCTGTCGCCCGACGGCGATCCGCTCGACGCGCTCGTCATCGCGCGCTCGCCGTTCATCCCGGGCTGCGTCGTGCGTGCGCGTCCGATCGCGGTCCTCAACCTCGAGGACGAGGCCGGCGGCGACGAGAAGCTCGTCTGCGTCCCCGTCGACGGCGTCTTCCCTTATTATTCGAACGTCGGCGAGCGCGCCGACGTGCCGGAGATCGTCTTCGAGCAGATCGAACACTTCTTCACCCACTACAAGGATCTGGAAAAGAAGAAGTGGGTGCGCGTCGGCACCTGGGGCGACGCCGCCGAGGCGCGCCGCATCACGCTGGAGGCGATCGAACGCTACGATGCCGCCAAGGCCAAGGGCGAAGAACCGCACGACCACGACGTCCCCGGCCGCGAGGGCTGACCGTTCCATTCCTCCCCGCTTCGCGGGGAGGGGGACCGTTCGGCGCAGCCGAATGGTGGAGGGGCAGCCGCAGACGATGGCTCTGTTTGGCTGCCCCTCCACCACCGCCTTCGGCGGCGGTCCCCCTCCCCTGCAAAAGCAGGGGAGGACTTGAACTTACCCCAAAGCCCGGTCGAGCAGCTTGGCGAGCCGCAACCCGCCGCGCTCCACCTCCAGCCGTGCGACGGGCACGATCTTCGCGACCGTCGCATCGTCCAGCGTCACCTTCGCCGGCGTCGGCCCACACGGATCGCCCTTCAGCGCGCTGGCGTAGACGACGTCATGCGCGACCTGCCACGATTCCCGGCTCCAGTCGTCGACATCGCCCCGCGCGATCCGCGCCTTCTCGGCCGGGGAATAGCGGCGCACCAGGCTCGGCCCGCTGGTGATCGCGCGCTCGGCGAGCGTGCCGTCCCACACCGAATGCAGGTTGAACCGCTTCGGGCTGTAGACGCCATAGGCGGCGGCGACGTCGTTGCCGCCCTTGTCGCCCTTCTCGCCCGCATGCAGCGGCTGGTGCAGATCGCCGACGAAATGGATCAGGAAGACCAAAGCCTGCGCCTTGTCCTTGCCGCTCGCCTTGCGGTCGCGCAGCACCGCGACGTCGCGCTTGATCTGCGCCGACACGCAATTGCCGTCCTTGCATGCCTCCTCCAGGCTGAACGGCGCGCAGATGTTCACGTCCTGGAAGTGCCAGTTGTACGCATAACCGAAGCGCGACTTGCCGTCGGCATTCTTCAGGGGCTTGACGCAATCGGCCCAGGTGCTCGCCCCCTCGACCGTCGTCGCCGGGCAGGTCGGCGTATCGAGCTTGGGCGTATCGGCCAGGATGCGCCGGATCGCCGCGCGCGTCCGGGGCGTCACGTTGGCATAGGCGATGCGCGCGACCGTCTGGTGCCCATATTCCCAATAGGCATGGGCCGGCGCGCCGACGACGAGCGCGGGGATCACGGCGAGGCAAAGACGAAGTATCTTCATGGCCAAGCGCTGTAGCGGAGAGCCGCGCCGGACAGAAGCGTCAGCATCGCTGGACCGCTTCGATACGAAGATTATGCCTCGCCCCCGCCCTCTCCCTCGCCGTACAGCGCCACCTCGCGCAGGCCTGCCGACGTCGCCCGCGCACGATACATGCCCGGCGTGGTGAACCGCCACAGCGCCTCGCCCGCCGGTGTCACCACGATCACGCCGCCGGTACCGCCGAGCGCCCGCACCTCCGCCAGCGCAGCGTCGGCCGCGGTCGCGGCGTCCTCGCCCGCCAGGCGGATGCGCGCGGCGATCTCGTGTGCGACGCCGACGCGGATGAATTGCTCGCCCGACCCGGTGCACGACACCGCGCAGGCGCGATCGTCGGCGAAGGTGCCCGCCCCGATCAGCGGCGAATCGCCGATCCGGCCCCAGCGCTTGCCGGTGACGCCGCCGGTCGAGGTCGCGGCGGCGAGGTGCCCGTGGACGTCGCGCGCGACCGCGCCGACCGTGCCGTATTTCATGTCGACGTCGAACGCCCCGCCCCCGCGGGCAAGCAGTTCGTCGAGCTGCCGCCGCCGCTCGGGAATCGCGAACCACGCCGGGTCGACCGTCTCGGCACCCTGCGTCGCGGCGAAAGCCTCCGCCCCCGCGCCCGACAGCAGGACGTGCGGGCTGTCCGTCATCACCCGCCGCGCAAGCGTGACGGGATTACGGATGCGCGTCAGCCCCGCGACCGATCCGGCGGCGCGCGTCGCGCCGTCCATGATCGCCGCGTCGAGCTCGTTGGCGCCGTCGCGGGTGAAGGCCGCGCCGCGCCCGGCGTTGAAATGCGGATCGTTCTCCAGCACGCGCACCGCCGCCTCGACCGCGTCGAGCGCGTCGCCGCCGCCGGCGAGCACCGCCGCGCCGGCATCGCGCGCCCGCGCCAGCGCGGCCCGCGCGCCCGCTGCCGCCGCCTCTCCGATGCGCGCGGGCGTGATCGTGCCCGCGCCGCCGTGCAGGACGAGGCTCCAACTCTGGGTCATGATGCCGATACCTTATGCTGGGAAAGACGACGCAGCCCGATCAGCGGTCGCAGCGGTGCGATGCGGCGGCCCATCAGGTAGAAGGCGAGCGACCCCGCCACCGTCGCGGCGACGAGGATCGCGAACTCGGCCCCGCCGGGCAGGTCCGCCGGGATCAGCCAATAGGCGACGACGACGATGATCGTCTGGTGGACGAGATAGAAGGGGAAGACCGCCTCGGTCAGCAGCGGCCGCCAGCGATGGTCGCGGTTCCAGCGATGCTCGGCATGGCCGACCAGCGCAACGATCGCGCCCCATTGCTGCACCGCATGCACCGCGCCGTAGAGCGGGTAGAGCCAGCGCGGCGGGTCCGCTGCGATCGGCGCCAGCTCGATGACGAGGATGACGCCATAAGCGACTATTGCGGCGATCCCCGCGGGCCAGCGATAGCGGACGCAGGCGCGCAGCACCGCGGGCGCCTCCGCCAGCGCGAAACCGAACAGGAAGGCGGGCAGGTAGATGAGGTGCGCGAGCAGGTCGTGCGCGGGGTCGTGCGTTTCATACCCCATCGGGAACCACCAGGCATGGATGCACACCAGCCACGCGGTCGGCACGATCACCAGCATCGGCCCGGCAAAGACCCGCGCGAACGCCGCCTGCGCGCCGCGCCAGCGCACGACGGCGACCAGCAGCGCGAGCACCACGGTATAGAGCCACAGGTAGAGCACGAACCACAGATGGTTGAGCGCGGGCAGGCCGATGCCCGCCAGCCTGCCGAACCGAAAATAGTCGCGCAGCCAGAACGTGGCGAAGCTGCCGCGATAGCCATGCTGCGTCACCAGCTCGACCCAGGATTGCGGTGGCACGATGATCGCGACGCCGACCGCGAGGGGCACGAGCAACCGCACGCTGCGCTGGCGCAGGAAGCCGCCCGGCCCGGGCGCGCGGCTCATCAGCGCGCGGCTCGCATAGCCCGACACGACGAACAGCAGGGTCAACCGCCAGGCATTGACCGCGAGCATCGGCAGCACCGCCCAGTCGGCGCCGTTCGGGCTCTTGGCATGGAAGCCCCAGGGCACGAACACCATGCCGACATGATAGACGATCAGGATCGCGAAGGCGGCGACGCGCAGCCAGTCGAGGCCATAATGCCGCGGGATCGGCGATGTGGAGGAAACGCGCGCCATGGCAGGCGCCCTCCCCTACAGCAGCGTCTTTGAACCGCAACCCGCGCGCTGTATATGGGGCTCATGTCAGTACGTCCGTGGCGCGACATCGTCCGCCGTCCGAGCCGCCAGATCATGGTCGGCAATGTCCCCGTCGGCGGCGATGCGCCGGTCACCGTGCAGACGATGACCAACACGCCCACCCCCGACATCCGCGGCACGGTCGACCAGATCCGCCGGTGCGAAGAGGCCGGCGTCGACATCATCCGCGTCTCCTGCCCCGACGTCGAATCGACCGCGGCGCTGAAGCAGATCGTCCGCGCGAGCCACGTGCCGATCGTCGCGGACATCCATTTCCACTACAAGCGCGCGCTGGAGGCGGCGGACGCGGGCGCGGCGTGCCTGCGCATCAACCCCGGCAACATCGGCAGCAACGAACGCGTCGCGGAGGTCGTGCGCGCCGCCAAGGCGAACGGCTGCGCGATCCGCATCGGCGTCAATGCCGGCAGCTTGGAGAAGGATCTGCTCGAGAAATACGGCGAGCCCTGCCCCGACGCCCTCGTCGAAAGCGCGCTCGACCATATCAAGCTGCTCCAGGATCACGACTTCCACGAATACAAGGTCGCGGTGAAGGCGTCCGACGTGTTCCTCGCCGTCGCCGCCTACCAGGGGCTGGCGGAGGCGACCGACTGCCCGCTCCACCTCGGCATCACCGAGGCGGGCGGGCTGATCGGCGGCACGGTCAAATCGTCGATCGGCATCGGCAGCCTGCTCTGGTTCGGCATCGGCGACACGATCCGCGTCTCGCTGTCGGCGGAACCCGAGGAAGAAGTGCGCGTCGGCTTCGAGATCCTGAAGGCGCTCGGCATCCGCAACCGCGGCGTGCGCGTCGTCTCCTGCCCGTCATGCGCGCGCCAGGGCTTCGACGTGATCCGCACCGTGCAGGCGCTGGAGGAACGGCTGCAGCATATCCGCACGCCGATGAGCCTGTCGGTACTCGGCTGCGTCGTCAACGGGCCGGGCGAGGCGCGCGAAACCGACATCGGCATCACCGGCGGCGGCAACGGCAAGCACATGGTCTATCTGTCGGGCGTTACCGACCATCACGTGCAGGATGCCGACATGATCGACCATATCGTGAAACTGGTCGAGGCCAAGGCGGCGGAGATCGAGGCGGCTTCGGCGGAAGCGCAGCCGGTCGCGGCGGAATAACCCTGACGCGCCGCCAGTACCTGTGCTATGATATAGGTACTGGAGACGTTGACATGACCTACCACGCAAAGGTGATCGCGGGCGGCAAGGTGGTGATCCCCGCCGACATCCGCCGCGAGCTCGGGATCAAGGACGGCGATTCGCTGGTCGTGGATCGGACCGAGGATGGCGGCGTCCGCCTGATGACGTTCGCGCAATCGGTACAGAATGCGCAGGCGAAGGCACGGGCCATTTTCGGCGATGATTACACCGTCGACACCTTTCTCAAGGAACGGCGCGCGGATTGGGGTGAGGAATGACCGCCGTCGTCGATGCCTCCGCCGTCATGGCGCTGATGCTGGGCGAGACGGGGGCGGACACCGTCGCCGGGATCATCCGGGGCAGCCGCATGTCGGCGGTCAACGTTTCCGAATGCTGCGCGCGGGGCGTCGAACGGGGGGCCAGCGCAGACGCGGTGCTGGCGATCCTCGAAAGCTATGAGATCACGGTCGTACCGTTCGACCTTTCTTACGCGATCGAGGCCGCGCGGCTACGCGAGCCCACCCGCGGGCAGGGCGCCTCGCTCGGCGATCGCGCCTGCCTGGCGCTGGCGCGGGTCCAACGGCTGCCGATGTACACCAGCGACCGCCGGCTCGCGGATATCGACGCTGGCCTCGCCATCGACATCCGGCTGATCCGGTGAGCCGCCCGACATCCGCTCTCACCGCCTTCGGCGTCGCCGCCGCAGGCATCGCGGTCTATTGCGGCATGGACGCGATCATGAAGGGGCTGTCGATCGCGAGCGGCGCGTACAATGCGGTGATGTGGCGCTCGATCGCGGGCGTCGCGCTGATGCTGCCAGTATTCCTGCTGCGTCGCCAGCGCTGGCCGTCGCGCGCCGCGCTGCGCCTGCACGCCGCGCGGGGCACCGTCGCGGGCGCGTCCGTGCTGCTGTTCTTCTGGGGCCTCGTGCGCGTACCGATGGCGCAGGGGGTGGCGCTCACCTTCCTCGCGCCGCTGATCGCGCTGTTCCTCGCCGCGCTGACGCTGGGCGAGCGCATCCGCCGTGCGGCAATCGGCGGATCGCTCGTCGCCAGCCTCGGCGTGCTCGCCATCGCGATGGGGCAAGTGCAGGCGCGCGCGTCCGAACAGGCGGTGCTTGGCAGCATCGCGGTCGTCGCCGCGAGTATCCTCTACGCCGGCAGCCTGATCCTGCTGCGGCGGCAGGCACAGGTCGCCGACCCGCTCGAGGTCGCGCTGTTCACCAGCATCGTGCTCGGCCTGCTGCTGCTCGCCGGCGCGCCGTGGTTCGGCGGCATGCCTTCACCCCGGCAATTGCCGGAGATCGTCGTCGCTGCGCTGCTCGGCTCGGGTTCCGCCATCGCGCTCGCCTGGGCCTATGCGCGGGCGGAGGCGCAGGTGCTGGCACCGGTCGAATACACCGCCTTCGTCTGGTCCGCCCTGTTCGGCTGGCTGGTGTTCGCGGAGGTCGTCTCGCCGTGGACGCTTGGCGGCGCGCTGCTCATCATCGCCGGCTGCGTCGTCGCGGTGCGTCGGCCCATCCCCGCCCCGCAAACGGAAGCCTCCGCATGATCCGCTCCGCGCTGCCCGCCGACATCCCGACGATCCTGGGCTTCGTCCGCGAACTCGCTGCGTTCGAGCGCGAGCCCGACGCCGTCGTCGCGACCGAGACCGATTTGCGCGAGGCGCTGTTCGGCGACCCACCGGCTGCGGAGGCGGTGATCGCGGAGGCGGACGGCATGCCGCTCGGCTTCGCGCTGTTCTTCCACAATTTCTCGACCTGGACTGGGAAGCGCGGCCTGTATCTCGAGGATCTGTATGTCACGCCCGCCGCGCGCGGGCACGGGGTCGGCACCGCGCTGCTGCGGCATCTCGCGCAGATCGCGGTGGCGCGCGATTGCGGCCGGTTCGAATGGGCGGTGCTCGACTGGAATGCCGATGCCATCGCCTTCTATCGCGCGATGGGCGCGATCGGGTTGGACGAATGGACCGTTCAGCGGGTCAGCGGCGCGGCCCTGGCGCGGCTCGCCGCCGGGTGAGGCGGCGACCCGGCCCGCCACCGGGCCGGATCGTTGGACCTTACTGGACGACGACGGTCACCGCGCGCCGGTTCTGCGCCCAGGCGTCGGAATCCGAGCCAAGCGCGACCGGCCGTTCCTTGCCATAGCTGATCGTCGTCAGGCGCGACGGATCGATGCCGCGCGCGACGAGGTAGTTCTTCGCCGAATTGGCCCGCCGATCGCCCAGCGCGAGATTGTATTCGCGGGTGCCGCGCTCGTCGCAATGCCCCTCGATCGTCACGCGTACGGTCGGATGCGACGTCAGCCACTGCGCCTGGCTGTCGAGGATCGCGCGCGCCTCGGGATCGATGTCATAGACGTCGGTGCCGAAATGCACCGTGTTCGAGCTGACCGAGCGGCGGAAATCGGCATCGGACCCCGGGACGATCGCGTTGCCGATCTGGCCGGTGCCGTCCGACGGCGACGCGCCGCCGTTGCCGGTGTTCAGGCCCCCGGTGTTGTCGACCGGCGGCGGCGGCAGCTGCTTGGGCTTGTGCGCGCAGGCGGCGAGCGACAGCACAGCAGCCGCCGTCATCAGGGTGGTGGAAAGCTTCGCCATCGTCGTGTCTCCTCTTGGAATGTCTCGCCCCCGAAACGCCCCTGGAATTGTCGTCAGGGCCTGAGCGGGCCCCATGCCGGATCGGACCCGTCGAGCGGCGTCGGGATTTTGCGTTCGACCTGTCCGGTCAGATCGACCATCCACAGGTCCGCCTTGCCCGATCCGCCCTGTGTCGAGCGGAAAAAGGTGATCGCGCGGCCGTTCGGCGACCAGCTGGGGCCTTCGTCCTGCCACGCATTGGTCAGCAGTTTCTCGCCCGATCCGTCCGGCGCCATGATGCCGATGCGGAAATCGCCCGAAATCCGGGTGAAGGCGATCAGGTCGCCGCGCGGACTCCACACCGGCGTCGCATAGCGGCCGCCGCCGAAGCTGATGCGATGCTGGTTTGATCCGTCTGCGTTCATCACATAGAGTTGCTGGCCACCCGACCGATCGCTCTCGAACGCGATCTTCGACCCGTCGGGCGAATAGCTGCCGCCGGTGTCGATGCCCGGCGACGTCGTCAGCCGCTGCGGCGTGCCGCCGCTCGCCGCGACGCGGTAGATGTCGGTGTTGCCGCCCTGCGCCATCGAGAACAGGATCCAGCGGCCGTCCGGCGAGAAGCGCGGCGCGAAGGTCAGCGACACGTTCTGCACGATCCGGCGCGGACGCCCCGAGCCGAGGTCGTAGACGTAGATCGAGGGACGATTGTCCTCGAAGCTCATGTAGACGATCGACTGCTGGTTCGGCGCGAAACGCGGCGTCAGCACGATCGACTGGCCGTTGGTCAGGAAGCGGTGGTTGGCGCCGTCTTGGTCCATGATTGCCAGCCGCTTGATGCGCTTGCCCTTCGGCCCGGTTTCGGAAACGTAGACGATGCGGCTGTCGAAATACGGCCCCTCGCCGGTCAGCCGGGTATAGACCATGTCGGCGCATTTATGCCCCGCGCGGCGCCAGTCGGATGGCGGCACGACGAAGCCGGTGCGCTTCAGCTCGACCTTGGAAAAGACGTCGTACAGATAGCAGCCGACGGTCAGATTGCCGTCCGCGCCCGCGCGCACGAACCCCTGCACCAGCGCCTGCGCACCCGTGCCGCCCCAGTAATCGAATGCCGGGGTGTTCACCTCCTGGAACCCGACCGGGCGCAGCTGGCCGGGGGCGAGCGGCGTGAACAGGCCGGAATTCTTGAGGTCGGTGGCGACGATATCGGCAAGCTGGCGGCCGAGCGCATCGGTCGGCCCCGCCGGCGTATCGACCACCTCGGCGGTCGGCATCACGGGGATGGCGATCGGCATCGGCTGGTTGACGCCGCCGGTCACCGAGACTTCGAGCGGCGCGGCGCTCTGGTCCTGCGGTTGCCCGGCCGGTTGCTGCTGCGGCGCAGGCGCCGGCGCGTCCTGCGCCGTGGCGGGCGCGGTCAGCGCCGACAGGGCGACGGTCGCGGCCAGCGCCGCAAAGATTTTTCCGATCATGCGCATGTTCCTGTTGGCATCCGTGCCTGTATCACATCCAGCGGGGCCGGGCTGCTTCATTGCCCCCCACCCCGTTCGGTCTGCTTGTCGAAGCCCTGGACCGATCACTTCAGCTTCCACTGGAAATTGATGTTGTTCCAGCCGCCCGATGGCGTGTCGTAATATTCGGCAGGAAGCTTGAGCGGCGAACAGCCCTTGAACGCGGCGATGCCGATTTCGAACACGCGCTGCTTGTACCGCTCATTCTCATCCGTCACCCCCGTCTGGCGCACCAGCCTGGGCGCGCCGGCGAGCGTGCCGTCCTCGTTCAGCCGCAGGTTCAGCGTCGTCACGATCTCGTTGGCGCCGGGTCCCGGAGAGCCCTGCCGATCGGCGCACGGCTGAATCTGGCGCTGGATCGCCGCGACGATCCCCGCCATCGCGCGCGCATCGATCTTCGCGGCCTTGGGCGCGGTCGACGTGCTGGGCGAGGGATCGCTGCTCAGCCCTTTCAGGAAATCATTGCCCAGCCGTGATCCGCGCGGACGCGTCGCCTTGCTCGCCTCGTCGCTGCCGCGGCCGGCGGATGGCTTCGCCGCAGCCTGCGGCTTGGCGGCAGCCTTTGCGGGGGCGGGCCGCTCGGTGGGCTTCGCCTCGCTGTGCTTCGCCGCAGCCGGCTTTTCGGGCTTGTGCGTCGGCTTGGCGGGCGCGGCCTCTTCTACCTTGGGTTCGGGTCTCGGCTTCGGCTCGGGCTTGACCGGCGCCGGCTTGGGCTTGGGCTGCGGCTTCGCGGGGGCTGGTTTCGGCTCGGGCTTGGGTTCCGGCTTGGGCGCAGGCTTCGGCGGCGCCGGTTTCGGCTCGGGCGGCGCGGGTTCGGGCTCCGCGGCGAGCTCGGGCTCCGCCGCCGCCGGCGGCGCGGCATCCTCCGGATCGCCCGCGTCGGGCGCCTTCGACTGGGCGGGCGGCGTCACCGATTGCGGTGCGGTCGCCTCCAGCGCGACGTCCTTGACGAGGCTGATCTCGATCGGCGTGGCCTTCAGCTTTTCGGGATTGGGCGTCGACAGGAAACCGACCGACAGCAGGCCGAAGAGCACGACGTGCCCCGCGACCGCGACGGCCAGACCGATCTTCTCCGCCCGATCCATCAGTGCGCGCCGTTCCCGCTTGGTGCGGCGCCGTCGCCCTCCACGGTGACCAGCGAGACGCGGTTGAGGCCGGCGCGGTTGAGCTCGCCCATCACGCGCATCACGCGCCCATAGTCGAGCGCGCGGTCGGCGCGCAGGAACACCTGCGGCGGCTGGCCGGCCGCGTCCTTGCCGCCCGCGATTCGCGCCAACCGCTCGGGCAAGGCATCCTCGGCGACCTCGTCGTTATCGACGAACAGCCGGCCCTGCGCATCGAGCGACAGCTGCACCGGCTTCTGGTCCTGATCGAGGGCCTTGGCACGGCTGTCGGGCAGGTTGACCGGCACGCCCGCGGTCAGCAGCGGCGCGGTGACCATAAAGATGATGAGCAGCACCAGCATCACGTCGACCAGCGGCGTGACGTTGATATCGGCGACGGGCGCCCGCCGCCCGCGGCCCCGCTGCGAGGGGAGGTTCATCGCCATCTTACTCCCCTCCCGCTTGCGGGAGGGGCTGGGCGTGGACCCGAATCTCACAAAGGATAACGCCAGCGGACAGGCCCACCCCTGCCCCCTCCCGCAAGCGGGAGGGGGATTTGTCAGCCCCCGTCACCGCCCCGAATCCAGCTGGCGCGACAGCGTCGCGTGGAAGCCGTCGGCGAAGCGGTTCAGCGCCGCCTCGATCCGGTTCACGCCGTGGCTGAAGCGGTTGTAGGCGATCACCGCGGGGATCGCGGCGAACAGGCCGATCGCGGTCGCGAACAGCGCCTCGGCGATCCCCGGTGCGACCACCGCCAGCGACGAATTCTGCGCCTGCGCGATGCCGGTGAAGCTGCGCATGATCCCCCACACCGTCCCGAACAGACCGACGAACGGCGCGACCGAGCCGACCGTCGCGAGGATGTTGAGCTTGTCCGAAATGCGGTCGATCTCGCCCGCCGCCGCCGCGCCCATCGCCATCGCGAGCCGCTCGCGCGTGCCGCCCTTGTCGATGCCGCCGCCCGCGGTGGACCGGCGCCATTCCTTGACGCCCGCCGCGAACACCCGCGCTGACGGCAAATCCTGGTCGGCTTCCGCCTTGTAAAAGGCGTCGATATCCTCCGCCTTCCAGAAATCGCGCTCGAACCGCGCCATGCCCTTGCGGATGCGCCCCAGCCGCCGCCAGAAGGCGACGATCAGCGTCCACGTCCAGATGCTGGCGAGGAGTAGCCCCGCCATCACCACTTTCACGACGACATCCGCCTGCAGGAACAAGGCGACCGGCGACAGCGTCGCCGCATCCATGTTGAACACCGGATTCATTCGTTGGTCCCCTGCCACACCAGGCGTTGATAGATGTCCGTCCACGCGGCCGGCTGGCGACGGGGGCGGCCGTTCGCGGCGACCAGCGCCGCGGTCACCGCCGCCTCCGTCAGAACAAGCGGACCGCGCCTGACTGTCTGATGAATGACGACGCTGGCGGCGCGCACGGCGGTCACGCGGCTGACCACCAGCAGCGCGTCGTCAAGGCGTGCGGGCGCGCGATAGCGGATCGAGAGATCGGCGACGGCATAGGCGCCCTCGCCCGCGTCGAACACGCCGCGCTGGTCGATCCCCGCCAGCCGCAGCATCGCCGAGCGCGCGCGCTCCATGAAGCGCAGGTAATTGGCGTGATAGACGACGCCCGACAGGTCGGTGTCCTCGAAATAGACGCGCACCGGGAACAGGTGCTCGCGCCCCTCGAACCGTCCTGCCGTGGGCTGGTCGATGCCGTCATCCTGCATAGGCCAGCGGCGTTAACCCAACCATGCAGGCCGGGGAAGCCCGCACCGCGTCCTTCGCATGTAGGAAAAGGCTTGATTGATGTAACCTGTACGTTACATGTAACCTAGAGGTTACATTGAAGGAACGGACATGACGGTTCTGACGGAAAGCGCGATCGACCAGGCCGAACGCTACAGCCGGACGTGGGCGATCGGCTTCTATGTGCTCGGCGGGGTGCTACTGGTCGTGGAAATGGCGGGGATGACAGTACTGCGCCGCGATTTCGTCGACGGCTTCTGGCTGGGCGTTGCGTTGGTCTGCGCGCTGATGCTGCTGCCGTGGCGGCGCTGGCTCCGCCCGAACAGCCGGTTGAGTCAATTGCTCGACGACGAGGTCGTGCGCGAGCATCGCCGGATGAGCTGCACTGCAGGTTTCTGGGCCAGCCTGGTCGCGGCGTTGACGATCGCGCCCTTCGCGCACGATGCGATGCTCACCGCCTATGACGTCGCGCGCGTCGTCGCGACCGCCGCGCTCGTCGCCGCGATGGTCAGCTTCGCGACGCTGGAACTGCGCGCGGCGCGATGAGCGAGCTTGGCAATTGCTTGAAAGAGGAACGCGAGCGGCTGGGCCTGACCCAGGCGGCGCTCGCCGAACGGGTCGGCGTCAGCCGCAAGACGATCAACACCGTCGAGAACGGCGTCTTCGTGCCTTCGACGGTGCTCGCGCTACGGCTGGCGCGCGTGCTGGAACGGCCGGTCGAGGCCATCTTCCACCTCGCCGACGGTCACTGAGCGACGGCGGTGTCGATCAGCGCGCTGGTGTCGACCGCGAGGCGCGGGCGGGCGGCGGGGGCGGCGGCGGGCACCGCCTGCACCGCGACGACGTTCGCGGGCACGGGCATGCTCACCATCGCCAATTGGTCGAGCCGCGCACGATCGGCGCGCCACGCGTCATAGGCGGCGTAGAAATCGGTGAACGGCTGTTCCAGCACCGCAAGGCGTCCGCTCGCGAACGCGGGCAGATCGGCCGCGGTCACCGTCTGCGCGTCGGACAGTGTCGCCGCGGCGGCGCGGCAGAAGCCGTCGCGCGCGGGCGATTGCGAGAAGAAATTGTAAAGGCGCGTCATCGCGTCGTCGTAGCGTTTCTGCCAATCGCCCCCGCTCGCTTTCCATTCTGCGGCGTAGCGGCTCTGCGCGGCGGCGAGCGGCGCCTTCTGGCTGGTCAGCAGCGCGTTGTAGTCGTTGACGATCGTCGCGGCGTCACCGCCGCGGCAGGCGAGCGCGGCGACGTTGAGCGCGGCGCGCAAATGCCAGACGGTGGCGGCCGGCGTCAGGTCGCGGTTTGGCGTCGCATAGCGGCCGTCGGCAAGCCGCGCGGGCACGGGCATGCCCGGATACGCGCCCTTGGGCATCGCCACCGCGGGCGCGGGCGGCGGCGCTGGCAACGTCGCGACGACGGCGGGCGCCTGCACGGCGCGGCGCGTGGCACAGCCGGCGGTCAGCGCCAGCACGGTCATCGAAATGGCAATAGAGCGGCGCATGATTCCGGCGTCCTTCCAGCCCCCCGCTGTGGTGAAGCCGATAGTGACGCCGGAATGGTTAACGCGCGGTAAGCAGCGCGACGAAGCGCGGATCGGTCCGTCGCAGGACCGCCGCCTGCCGCCGGGTTATCGTGTCCGCGCCTCCAGCGCAGCTGCGGCCTCGGCCATCAGCGCGGCGATGATGTCGGCGATCGGCTCTTCTTTCGTCACCATGCCCACCGACTGGCCCGCCATGACGCTACCATGCTCGACGTCGCCCTCGATCACCGCGCGGCGCAGCGCGCCCGCCCAATAATGTTCGATCTGCAACTGCGCCTCGGCCATCGCGACGCTGCCCTCGTCCAGCGCCTGCGCGACCTCGCGCTGCTTGGCGGTGAACAGCTCGCCGCCCGCATTCTTCAGCGCGCGGACCGGGATGACGGGCAGGCGCGGGTCGATCTGCACGCTCGCCACCGCATCGCGGGCAGAGGCGCGGATGAACGCCTTCTTGAAATTGGGGTGCGCGATCGATTCGGTCGCGCAGACGAAGCGCGTGCCGAGCTGGACGCCCGCCGCGCCCATGTCGAGATATCCGGCGATCGCCTCGCCGCGGCCGATGCCGCCGGCGACGAACACGGGGACCGTGTCGGCGATCTCGGGCAGCATTTCCTGCGCCAGCACGCTGGTCGACACCGGGCCGATATGGCCGCCCGCCTCCATCCCCTCGATCACCAAGGCATCGACGCCCGACCGGATCAGCTTCTTCGCCAGCGCCAGCGTCGGCGCGAAGCAGATCACCTTCGCCCCCATCGCCTTGATCGCTTCCAGCGAACCCTTGGGCGGCAGACCGCCGGCGAGCACGACATGGCCGACCGCATGCTTCGCGCACACCGCGATCAGGTCGAACAGGGCGGGGTGCATGGTGATGAGGTTCACGCCGAACGGCTTGTCCGTCAGCGCCTTCGTCCCCGCGATTTCCGCATCGAGCAGCGCGGGCGTCATCGCGCCGCACGCGATCACGCCAAAGCCCCCGGCATTCGACATCGCGGCGACGAGATTGCGCTCGCTGACCCACGACATGGCGCCCGCCATGATCGCGACGTCGGAGCCGAGGAACGCAGCGCCCCGGGCCATGCGACGGGCGAGGCGCTGATGGCCGGTCGAGGAAGAGGGCGCAGCGGTGTCGGTAGCGAAAAGAGTCATGGTCGACGCCATGCCCTCCCCTAACCCCTCCCGCAAGCGGGAGGGGGATTTTTACGCCGCCTCGGCATCCAGCCCGTAGGCGGTGTGCAGCACGCGCACCGCCAGTTCGGTCTCGTCCTCGTGGATCAGCACGCTGACCTTGATCTCGCTGGTCGAGATCGCCTGGATGTTGATGCCGCGCTGGCCCAAGACGGTGAACATCGTGCTGGCGACGCCCGCATGGCTGCGCATGCCGACGCCGACGACGGAGACCTTCGCGACGCGCGTGTCGTGGACGAGTTCGCCGAAACCGATCGCCTCGCGCCCCTGGTTCAGCGTCTCGATCGAGCGTGCCAGGTCGGCGGACGGAACGGTGAAGGTGACGTCGGTCGACCCGTGGTTGTGCGCGATATTCTGGATGATCATGTCGACGTTGATGTTCGCGCTCGCGAGTGGTTCGAAGATGCTCGCCACCGCGCCGGGCTTATCGGGCACGCCGGTCAGCGTGATCTTCGCCTCGTTCTTGTCGTGCGCGATGCCGGTGATCAGCTGGCGTTCCACGTCTTCAATCTCCTCTTCCCCGACGATCATCGTGCCGGGCAATGTATCCGCCATCGGCGCGTCCTCGCCGGTGAAGGACGAGAGCACCTGGACGCGGACCTGTGCCTTCATCGCAAGGCCGACCGAGCGGGTCTGCAACACTTTCGCGCCGACGCTGGCAAGCTCCAGCATCTCCTCATACGTCACCTTGGCGAGCTTGCGCGCGCGCGGGACGATGCGCGGATCGGTGGTGTAGACGCCGTCGACGTCGGTATAGATGTCGCACCGGTCCGCCTTGATCGCGGCCGCCACCGCGACCGCCGAGGTATCCGACCCGCCACGGCCCAGCGTCGTGACGCGGTTGTCGTCGGACAGGCCCTGGAAGCCCGGGATCACCGCGACCTCGCCCGCCGCCATGCTGGCGAGCAACGCGTCGGTCTCGATTCCGCCGATCCGCGCCTTGGCATGCGCGTCGTCGGTGTGGATCGGCAGTTGCCAGCCGAGCCAGCTCCGCGCCTTCACCTCCGCCGCCTGCAGCGCGATCGCGAGCAGCCCGCTGGTAATCTGCTCACCCGCCGCCACGACGACGTCATATTCGCGTGGGTCGTAGAGCGACGACGCCTCGCGGCAGAAACCGACCAGCCGGTCCGTCTCGCCCGCCATGGCGGAGACGACGACGGCGACCTCGTTACCTGCCGCCACCTCGCGTTTGACGCGCGCGGCGACGCTCCGGATGCGCTCGATCCCGGCCATCGACGTGCCGCCGAACTTCATCACGATGCGTGCCATCTGGTCCCGCCAAACTCCTTGGGTGAAAGGGTGCGCCCTGATAGGTAGCGGCCATGGCAAGCGCAAGCAGCACGAACGAGCCCGGCGCCCCGGCCCCCGGCACCGTCACGATCGACCCGCAGGAAGCCGCGCATTTCGGCCGGATGGCCGCCGAATGGTGGGACCCCAGCGGATCGTCGGCGATGCTGCACAAGCTCAATCCCGTCCGGCTGCGCTACATTCGCGCTGCGATCGACCTGCACTGGGACGGCGACGACACCGGCTTCACCCCGCTCGCCGGCAAGACCGCCCTCGACGTCGGCTGCGGCGCCGGCCTGCTTGCCGAACCGCTCGCGCGGCTGGGCGCGCAGGTCACCGGGCTCGACGCGGCAGCCGAGAACGTCGCGGTCGCGCAGGCGCACGCCGCGCAGGGCGGCCTCGCCATCACCTATCGCGCGCACGGCATCGAGCAGGAAACGGGCCGCTACGACCTCGTCACCTGCCTCGAGGTGATCGAACATGTCCGCGACCCCGCCGGCTTCGTCCGCGGCCTCGCCAACGCGCTGGCGGACGGCGGCTTGCTCGTCCTGTCGACGCCCAACCGCACGCCGCTGTCGCGCCTCGCCCTGATCGGCCTTGCCGAGGGGACGGGCCGCATCCCGCGCGGCACGCACGACTGGAACAAGTTCCTGACCCCCGACGAACTCACCGCGCTGCTCGTCGATGCCGGGCTGGAGGTGACGGACGTCACCGGCCTCGCCTTTTCGCCCGCCAAGGGGTTCGACCTGTCGAGCTCGACCGCGCTCGACTATTTGGTCACCGCCAGACGCGCTCCTTCCTCCCCGGCACGGGGAGGTGGCACGCCGCAGGCGTGACGGAGGGGCAACCCAAGCAGAGTATCGCCCGCCGCTGCCCCTCCACCAGCTTCGCTGGTCCCCCTCCCCGTGCCGGGGAGGAACAGAGACACCAGACCCATGTCCATCCTATCCCAGCCCCGCCTGCGGCTCGCGATCCTGATCCTCGTCGCGATCGCCGCGCGCGCGCTGACCTTCGGCAACCCGGTCGTCCACGTCGACGAGGAATTCTACTATTTCACCGGCAGCGCGCTCTGGCACGGCCAGCTGCCGTTCGTCGACGTGTGGGACCGCAAACCCCTCGGCCTGTTCCTGCTCTACGCGCTGCCCGCGGGTTTCGGCTTTCCGCTCGGCATCTGGGCGTACCAGCTGCTCGCGCTCGCCGCGACGGTGTGGACGGCGATGCAGGTCGCGACGCTCGCCAGCCGCGCCGGCTTCGGCCGCGGCGCGACCGCGGGCGCGATCGCCTATATCCTGTGGCTCGACCTGCTCGGCGGCCAGGGCGGCCAGTCGCCGGTCTTCTACAATCCGCTCGCCATCGCCGCCGCGCTGCTCATCCTGCGCTCGGCATCCTCGCCGCACCGCCGCCTGCTCGGCGCGGCGGCGATGGCGCTGGTCGGCATCGCGCTGCAGATCAAATATTCGGTGCTGCTGGAGGGCGTGTTCTTCGGCCTGTGGCTGCTCGCCGACGAATGGCGGCGGGCGAAGCGGCCGGCAGCGCTGTTGGGCTATGGCGCCGCGCTCGTCGCGCTCGCCCTGCTGCCGACCGCGCTCGCCGCTGCGGCCTATGCCGCGATCGGCCAGTGGGACGCGTTCGTCTACGCCAATTTCCTGTCGATCTTCCATCGCAATCCCGATCCCCTCGGCGAACTGGCGGGCAATCTGGGGCAGATCGTCCTCCTCACCTCGCCGCTCGTCGCGCTTGCCATTCTCGCGCTCCGCCGCGCGCCGCGTGACGGCGACCGGACGCGCCTGTTCCTCAGCTGGTGGCTGGGCGTCGCCATTGCCAGCGTGCTCGCCTTCCGCCCGTGGTTCGACCATTACAGCCTGCCGATCCTGCTTCCTGCCTGCGCCGCCGCGGCGGGCATGCTGGGCAGCGCGGCGTGGCAGCGCTGGCGCGCCCCCGCGCTGCTCCTCACCGCGGCGCTCGCGGGGCAGATCGTGCTCGTCGCGTTGCGCGGCGAACGCGGCGACGCGCGCGAATTCGCCGCGCTGACGCAGGCGGTCGGTCGCGGTCCCGGCTGCCTGTACGTCTATTCGGGCAGCACGATGCTCTATGTCGCGACCGATCGGTGCACGCTGTCGCGCTACATCGTCCCTGCGCATCTCGGTCGTGCGCGCGAGGCGGGGGCGACCGGCGTCGACCAGCAGGCGGAGATCGCGCGCATCCTGGCGCAGCATCCCGCGGTCGTCGTGACGCGCCCGCCCTACAATGGCGAACGCCCCGCCGCGCATGCCTTCGTCACCGCCGCGATGGCGCGCGGCTATCGCCTCGCCGCCGCGCTGCCGATGGGCAACGAGACGATCCGCGTCTATAAGCTTGGCCGATGAAACGCCTGCTCGCCTCGATCCACGACGTCTCGCCCCGGTTCGAGGGCGAGGTCGACCGCCTGCTCGACCATCTCGCCCCGCACGTCGGGCGGCGCCTCGCGATGCTGGTCGTGCCCGATCACTGGGGCGGCGCACCGATCACGCCGGCTTATGCGCAGCGGCTGCGTGGCTGGGCCGACGAGGGCGTCGAGATGTTCGTCCACGGCTGGTTCCACCGCGACGACACGCCGCACCAGGGCAAGGTCGCCGCGCTCAAGGGCAAGCACATGACCGCGGGCGAGGGCGAGTTCCTGGGCCTCAGCCATGACGAGGCGCTGGACCGCATGCGCCGCGGCAAGGCTTTGGTCGAGGACATTATCGGCCGCCCGGCGGCGGGCTTCATCGCGCCCGCCTGGCTCTATTCGGACGGCGCGAAGGCGGCGCTGGCCGACGCGGGGTTCGCGCTGGCGGAGGATCATGCCCGCGTCTGGGTCCCCGCCGACGGGCGCAGGCTGGCGCGCGGCCCGGTCATCACCTGGGCCAGCCGCTCGCGCCCGCGCCAGCTGTCCTCGCTCGCCGCCGCGGCGGCCTTGCGCCCGCTGCTGCAGCCGCTGCCGACGGTGCGGATCGCGGTGCATCCCGGCGACGTGCGGGTACCGCAATTGCTCGACAGCATCACGCGGACCTTCGCCGCCTTCCGCCGGCATACGCCGTCGCGCTACGCGGACCTTCTAGCCGCCTGACGGCCGCCAAAGCATGACGCAAACTGCCGTTCGTGCTGAGCCTGTCGAAGCACGGACCCGATACGCAGCGCCTCTGACACGTCCTTCGACAAGCGCAGGACGAACGGGGGGCGGTTGATCGGGAAGACGGCTTACGCGCGCGCCGCGTGTGCCGCGTGCGGGAGGGATAGTCCCGACTTGGCGGCGATCACCGCCTCGTAATGCGCGATCAGTTCCGCGGCGTGCGTTTCATCGGTGCGCACTTTGCCGGATGCGACGGCGGCGGCGCGGCGGACGATCGCCGGATCGCGCGCGCACATGCGCAGGATCGCGTCGGCGCAGGACACCGCGTCGCGTTCCCTGAAGCTTTCGGTGTAGAGCGGGTTGGCCAGCTCCGCCGCACCGCCACTGTCGGGCAGGATCAGCGGCGCGCCACACGCCAGCGCTTCCGCCGGCACCAGCCCGAACGTCTCCGTGCCGCAGCCATGGACGTAGGCGTCGCAGCTCGCCATGATCTTCGCCAGCCGCGCGCGGTCATAGACCGGGTGGAACAGGCGGATGTGCGGGCTGCTGCCGATGTGGCGCTCCAGCGTCTTTGTATCCATGCCCTGGCCCAGGATGACGAGGCCGACCGGCACGCGCGCACCGGCGCGCTGCACTGCGTCGATCACCATCGGCCAGCGCTTCTCGGGATGGTGCCGCCCGACGCCGAGCAACAGATGCGCGTCCGGCGGCAAGTCGCATTGCGCGAGCAACGCGGCGCGCAGCTGTTCATCGCGAAGGCTCGGCGAAAACGGCGTCCGCTCGATGCCCAGCGGCACGGTCGTGTCGACGCGCACCCCGCGCGCGGTCAGCTGCCGCGTCAGCGCGGGGCCGTTGGTCACGACCGTATCGAACTCGCGCAGGAACCGCTGCAGATACCGGTCGTACCACGAAAAGGCGCGTTCGATCCGCTCTTCCGATGCCAGCCGGTTGAACCAGCGCTTGGCATAGGCCTCGAGATTGTCGTTGTGCATGAAGAACGATCGGATCGCCCTTCCCTGCCAGTTCAACACGATCCACGCCGATCGCCACGGCGAGCAGTTCTCGACGACGTCGGGGTCGAGTTCGTCGAGCCGCGCGTGGATCGGCGCCGGATCCCAGAACAGGCCGTAGTTCGAATCGAACGGCATGCCGCGCGACTTGATGTAATGGATCGCGCCGCCGCCGGGGCGATGCTCGATCCGGTCCTCTTTGCCCGGCGCGAGGACGATCAGCTCGTGCCCCATGCTCGCAAGCACGCTGATCTTGCGGTCGATATACGTCCGCACGCCGCCGCCGGTCGGCGAATAGATTTCGTTGACGTCGACGATCCGCATGTCAGTCGCCCTTGTTCGGCCCGAACCCGCCGAAGCCGCGCAGGTATTGCATGCGGATATTGGTGGTCGCAACGCCGTTGCCAACCTCGATCAGCGCCTGCGCCAGTTTGGGCCGCGACATGCCGAGCCGCGCGCCGCCCGGAAAACCGGCGCCGTCCTGGAAGAAGTTGAACTTGTTCTTGCCGTCGCGGTCGTGCGTCGCGAACAAGGCGTAACGGCCCGGATGCGGCACGCGGATACAGATGTCGACCGCGCCAGCCGGCGGGGTCTGCACCCAGACGCGGCGGAACGTCTTGCCCTGCGCGACGAGGTCGCGGTCGTCCTTCAGGAAATCGTCCTCGTTCGCCGGATACAGTTCCAGCTTCAGCCGGCCCTTGCGGTCCTTGAGACCGACGATATTGGCAAGGATCGCGGGGCCTTCGCGGTTCGTGCACGCCGCCGCATCCATGCCGATCACCTCTGCCCGCGCCGCCGCGGGGCCGGCGATCGTCGCCGCCAGCAGCGCGACCGGGGCCAACCATGCCGTCTTCATGCCCGCCGTGTCCTCATCACCAGAGATTCGATCCCGAAGCCGACGATCAGCACCACATGGACCAGCAGCACGGCCGCGGCGGTGAAGGCGATCAGCTCCGACAATTGCTGATCCTGCCCGATCATCAGGATCGCAAAATTGGCGAAAAGCAGGTCCTTGTTAGGCAAAAGCGGCAATCGCGAGAACAGCATCCGCCCCGCCGACAGGAAGATCCACGTGCCGACCGACACACTCGGCATCGCCAGCGCCCAGGCGACCGCCAAAAACAGCGCGCCGCCGATCAGCCGCCCGCAATGGACCGCGAACACGAACCACAGGTCGCGGCGCGACAGCGAAAAGACCCGCTTCGAAAAGATCAGGAAGGGCAGCGACGTGCCGAAGATGACGACCAGCGATCCGTAGACGTAGCGCATCATCTCCGGCGGGATCAGCGCGCGCCCGACGGGCAGCGCCAGCGCGATCATCGCCAGCGTCACCGCATTGCCCGCGATCGCCGACAGGATCGACACGTCCTTCACCGCGCCGAACGGCGCCGCGACCAGATGCGCCCGCGCGCGCGCCCAGGCGTAGAAATACGCCTCGCCCGAATAGCCCATGACGACGTCGTTCGCGATCCGCTTCTTGATCAGCGCGATCAGCCCGGCGAGCGGGATGCCCCACAACCGGCGGAAGATCAGGAAATCGGCGAGCGGCGGGATGAAATAGAGCACCGCGAAGGCGGCGTAGAACAACGGCTGGCGCGGCACCGACTGCTCGAGTCCCTTCAGCCCCGAACTCAGCAGCTCGTGCGCCAGCCCGCCGAGCATGGCGAGCGTCAGCAGGCCGCCGATGATCGTCGGCCAGCGGCTCTTGATCGTGGCGAGGGGTTCGAGACCGGGGATGGAATCGCCGGTGGCGGAATCGGCGTCGGGACGCTCGGCTGGCCGGTCTGTACGCTGGTCGATCTGCAACCCGTTGATCCGCTTTGAGTTGGGGCGCCTTAGCCTTACCGCATCGGGCGCGCACATGAAATCGCCGTAACTTTCGTATGTGGCCAAGCTGTGGCAGGAGGGCGACGCCGATGATCGCCCAGCACATTCTCACTTATGCCTGTGACCTGTCCGGCGGCGGCGTCGAGCGCGCGCAGCTGCGCCTCGCGCGCAGCTGGCTGGCGGAAGGGCGCCGCGTCACCTTCGTCGTCGGCGACGACACGGGACCGCTCGCCGCGGAAATGCCCGCAGGGCTCGACCTGATCCGGCTCGGCACGCCGGGATACATGGCCCAGTTCCGCCTGCCGGAAATCGTGCGCCGCGTCGCGCCCGACGTCATCTTCTGCGCCGGCAATTTCTACACCGCGATCGCCGCCTGGACGAAGCTGCGGCTGGGGCGCGACTGTCCGCCGATCGTCGGCAAGATGTCCAACGCCGCCGCGCGCGGCGACCACGGCCCCGTCCTCGACCTTGCGCACCGCGCCTGGCTGACGCAGCACGGCTGGTTCCTCGACCATCTCGTCGCGATGACGCCGGCGACCGCGCACGAAGCGGGACGGCTGACGCGGATGCGCGCGCGGACCAGCGTCATCCCCAATCCCCCCGCGCCGCCGGTCGCCGACGCGCCGATGCCCGCGCTACCGGCCGGGCGATTCGTGCTCGGCGTCGGGCGGCTCGTGCCGCAGAAGCGCTGGGACCGGGTGATCGCCGCCCTGCCCGCGCTGCCGCGCGACGTCGGCCTTGCGATCCTCGGCGAAGGCGAATTGCGCCCCGCGCTGGAACGGCAGGCGGCCGAACTGGGCCTGTCGGATCGCGTCCGCCTGCTCGGCCATACCGCCGACCCGCTGCCCGCGATGGCGCGCGCGTCGATGCTGGCGCTGGCGTCGGACTATGAAGGCGTGCCGGGCGTGCTGCGCGAGGCGCTGTCGGTCGGCACACCCGTCGTCACCACCGATTCGAGCCCCGCGGTGGCGGAGATCGTCGGCGACCGGCGGCTGGGCAGCATCGTCGCGCGCGACGATGCCGGCGCGCTCGCCGCCGCGCTGGCGCACTGGCTCGCCGCGCCGCGCCCCGAGCCCGTGCCGCAACCGGGCAGCGATTCGGCGGCGCGTTACCTCAGTCTGTTCGATTCGCTGCTTCGTCCGCCCGTTCGCCTTCGCGCTCGGCGCTACGCTCAAGCGCCGTCTTGATCATCGCGGTCATCGGGTCGGCGAGCGCGAGGCCCAGGATGCCGAACAGCGCGCTCGCCATGATCTGCGTGCCCAATGTCAGCGCCGGCGGCAGGTCGACGGTGCGCTTCGCCACCATCGGCACGACGACATAGCCGTCGATCGTCTGCACCACCAGATAGGTGACCAGCGCCCAGACGCCGGTGTGCGTCCCTGCGCTGAAGCCGACCGCGATCATCAGCACGCCGGTGATGATCGCGCCGATGTTGGGGATGAAGGCGAGCACGCCCGCAATGATGCCGAGCAGCATCGCCATCGGCACGCCACCCACCGCCAGCGCGAGGAAGATGAACGCCCCCTCGAACGCCATGCCGAGCAGGCGCCCGGCGAGCAGCTTGCGCAACGTCACGCCCATCCGGTTGAGCGTGCGCGCGAATTCGGGACGCGCGTCGGTGGGCACCAGCCATTGCAGCCCGCGTTCGTAGACGCGCGGCTCCATCGCCAGGAACAGGCCGAGGACGAGCATCATGAACAGGCTGGTGATCGCGCCGATCGCGGTGCCCACCCACGAGGTGACGCGCCCCACCGATCCCAATGCCTGTTTCGCGATGCCGTTGAGGTCCGACGCGCCGGGCATCAACCCCTGTCTGCTGAGAAAGCCGGTGAAGCGGTTCGCCTGCGTCTCCAGCGTCGAGCGCAGCTGCATCACCTGTTCGGTGACCTGCACGCCGGTGAGATAGGCGGTGCCGAACAGAAAGGCGACGACGAGCAGCACGACGATGAGCAGCCGCCAGCCGCGCCCGATCGGCAGCACCTTGCCCAGCAGCCGCACGCCGCCGTCGAGCAGCGCGGCAAAGACGATGCCGGCAAGGATGATGAGCAGCGGCTGGATCAGCAGCACGGTCAGCGCGATCGCCCCGATCATCCCCAGCCACACGCTCGCGCGCTTCATCTCCCGGCGGACGAACGGGTCGCGCAGTTCGTTCGGGCTCGGCTCTTGCACGATCTGCGCGTCGGTCATTATCGTCCCCCCTGCTCGACCTGCTGCGGATGCAGCGAAAGCCCGGCGCGATGCGGGCGCAGCGATCCCCACCAGGTCAGCGGGTTGAGCGTCGCGTCGCCATCGAGGCTGAAGGTGATGAACTCCGCACGGCCGCCAAGGTTCTCGTACGGCACGGGGCCGCCGAGGCCGAGCTGGCTGAGCGGGAAGCGGCTGTCAGCCGACCGGTCGCGATTGTCACCCATCAGGAAGACATGGTCGGCGGGAATCCGGATCGGCCCATAATTGTCGCCTGGGCTGTCGGGGTCGAGATCGACGGTGTCGTATCGGCGGCCGTTGGGCAGCGTTTCGGTGACGATCGGCAGATGGCAGACATAGCCCGTGCCGTCCGGCGCCGGCCGCTTCGCCCCGAAATAGTCGCTCTCGCTGCACGGGCTGTTGGTATCGACCGGAATGTCGACATAATGCAGCGGCCCGCGCTCGACCGGCTTGCCGTTCAGGATCACCGTGCCGCCGCGCACCGCCAGCGTGTCGCCCGGCAGGCCGATGACGCGCTTGATGTAATCGTTGTGCGTGCCCGGCGGCGTGACGATGACGACGTCGCCACGCGTCGGCAGCCGGCCGAGCAGGCGCCCGTGGATGAAGGGCAGGCCGACGCTCCAGCTGTCCTCGTGCTTGCGCAGCACCACCGCATTGAAGATCGCGACCGGGTCGGGGATCGTCGGCGACACGAACGACCAGCCATAGACGAATTTCGACACGACCAGCCGGTCGCCGATCCTGAGGCCCGGCAGCATCGATTCGGACGGGATGTAGAACGGCTTGGCGATGAAGCTGTGGAAGCCGAGCACGATCAGCACCAGCCAGAAGATGCCCTTGATCTCGCCCCACCAGTCGGTGCCCTTCTTCGCGGGCGGGCTGTCCGTCGCGGCTGCGGGCGCGGACGCCGGCGTGTGGGGCGTGGGGGTCTGGGGGTTACGCTCGGCCGTCTCGCTGGTGTCCAACACCGCTTCCTTCATGCCTTGGGGTCGGGGATCGCCTCGATCACCACGAAGGCCTGCGCCCAGGGGTGATCGTCGGTCAGGGTCAGGTGGATGCGTGCGACGTGGCCTTCGGGGACCATCGCGTCAAGGCGTTCCTTCGCCCCGCCGGTCAGCGCAAGCGTCGGCGCGCCCGAGGGGGCATTGACGACGCCGATGTCCCTCATGAACACGCCGCGCTTGAATCCGGTGCCGACCGCCTTGGAAAACGCCTCCTTCGCGGCGAACCGCTTGGCGAGCGTGCCGGCCTTGGTGAACGGCCGCCGCGCCGCGCGGTCGAGTTCGGCATCGGTGAACACGCGCTGCTCGAATCGCGCGCCGAACCGGTCGAGCGACGCCTGGATCCGCTCGATATTGCACAGGTCAGAACCCAGACCGATGATCACCACCCAAGTCCTCCCCGCTTCGCGGGGAGGGGGACCGCCCGGCGCAGCCGGGTGGTGGAGGGGCAGCCCAAGGCGACGACGCTGCTTGGTCGCCCCCCCACCACGCCCTGCGGGCGAGCAATGGACCGGATGGCCTCCGGCCATCCTCGAACGCGCGGAGCGCGTTCGACCCAATCGCTCCCCCTTCCCGCGGAGCGGGGAGGATTGGCGGTCCCGTTCACCGCGCCGCGTCCATCTCGGCGCGCATCCGGCGCACCGCCTCGTCCAGCCCGACGAACAATGCCTCGCCGACCAGGAAATGGCCGATGTTGAGCTCGCGCACCTGCGGGATCGCCGCGATCGGCCCGACATTGTCGAACGTCAGACCGTGCCCCGCATGCACCTCGATCCCGTTCTTCGCGGCCAGCGCCGCGGCGTCGGAAAGCCGGCGCAGCTCCGCGGTGCGGCCCTCGCCGTCCAGCTCGGCGTAGCGGCCGGTGTGCAGCTCGACCACCGGCGCGCCCAGCCGGATCGCGGCATCGATCTGGCTCGCATCGGGCTCGATGAACAACGACACGCGCACCCCTGCCGCGCGCAGGCTCGCGACCATCGGTGCGAGGTGATCGAACTGGCCCGCCGCATCCAGCCCCCCCTCGGTGGTACGCTCCTCGCGCTTTTCCGGCACGATGCACGCGGCATGCGGGCGATGGCGCAGCGCGATGCCCAGCATCTCGTCGGTCGCCGCCATTTCGAGGTTGAGCGGGATCGTCAGCTCGGCCGACAACCGCGCGATGTCCTGGTCGGTGATATGCCGGCGATCCTCGCGCAGGTGCGCGGTGATGCCGTCCGCGCCCGCCTCGGCGGCGAGCAAGGCGGCACGCACCGGATCGGGATAGCCGCTGCCGCGCGCGTTGCGCACGGTCGCGACATGGTCGATGTTGACGCCCAGGCGAAGATCGTCGTTCATTGCCTTCTTCCCGTACCTGCGAAATACGCCAGCGCCGCGGCCGACCCCAGACCGGCGACCGCCTGCATCGCGGGCCTGCCGGGCGACAGCAGCACCAGCGCGGCGCCATCGATCGCGGTCATCGTCGCGGCAAGCCCCAGATAGCGCGTGCCGCCGCCGGCCCACCACAGGCCGACGAAATGCAGCCCGACCAGCACGCCGACCACCGGCAACAGGTAGGCGCTCAGCCCGAACCGGGCGAGCATCGCCTGCGCCAGCGCGATCGCGGCGAATTCCGCGATCACCGCGATCCGATAGCGCGGCATGCGAAACAGCCCGGTGCGCGGCTCGTCCATCCGCCACGCGCGCCACAACAGCGCGCCGATCACGACGAACCCCAGCCCGCCGACGAGATAGCACCACGGCAGCGGCAGCGCCGTTGCGCCCAGGACGAGCCACAGGCCCGCGAATACCAGACCGATCGCCCGACCGGTGAAGGCGCTCACGAACAGGCCACCGCGGACAGCAGGTCGTAGGTGAAGCCCTTGCCCTCCCACACCTCGCCGAACTTGAAATCGTCGGACGAGCGGTTGGTGAAGACGATCACGACCAGATCGTCGTCGGGCAGGATGAAGTTGCGCGCTTGGATGCCATAGATTTCGCCGTCGCGCTGCACGATTCGCTTGGGCGCGGCGCAGCCCTTGAACCTGCCGGGGAACACCCATTGGCCCAGCGCCTGGTAGCTGCCGTTGCCTTCGGGCGTCCACAATGCCTTGAGGCCGGCGGGCGGCAGCAGCTTGCCCGTCATCAGCGCGCGATCGAACGCGAAGACCGCCGGCGCGGAACCGATCAGACCGCCCGCCGCGCCCCAGTTGGCCAGCGTCAGCGCGGGCTCCGCTTTGCCCGCGACGAAGCCGGGAACACCCACTTCGCCGGCACGCGCCATCGCCATGCCTCGCGGCCAGACGGTATCGGTGCGCACGTCGTCGATGACGATCGACGCCGCGACCAGATAGTCGCAATTGTTGTAATGGAACGCCGCCCCCGGCGTCGCGGGCCGCGACAGGCAATAGCCAAGGTCCGGCGCCGCGGCGCGGTAGAAGCCGGGCACGCCGGCGGCGTCGGCGGGGGTCGCGTCCGGGTCGGCCAGGCCGCTGTGATGCGTCAGCAACTGCCGGAGCGTCGTCGCGCCAAGTGCCGGCTGCTTTGCCGCGACGCCGAGCGGCGTATCGAGCTGATCGCCATCCGCCGCCACCGCCATGACGGCGAAGACCTGCTTGGTGATCGACGCGAGCCGCCAGCGCTCGCCGGCCTTGTGCGCCGCGCCGCCCGCCGGATCGATCGTGCCATAGCCGCGGTCGAGCAGGATGCGATCGCCCTTGGCGATCAGCACCTCGCCGGCCAGCTTGTATTGCGTAGCGGTCTCGTCCGCCCGCTCCTCCACCGTTCGTGCTGAGCTTGTCGAAGGGCGTGTCGCGGGCGGTGCGCTCTGCGGCCGTGTTTCGACAGGCTCGGCACGAACGGCGAAGAGGATCGCCAGCGCGGCGAGGAGCCCGATCACGCCGCCCGGCTCCCCGGCTTGATCGCGGGGATCGCCGCCAGGTCCGGCGGCAGCGCGTCCGCCGCGTAGGTCGGCACGTCCAGCCGGATCAGCGGGAAGAAGGGCACGCCGATATCGGCGCTGCCGTTCGACCGGTCGACCAGCGCCGCGCCCGCGATGACGCGCCCGCCCGCCGCCTCGATCGCCAGAATCGCCTCGCGCGAGCTCAGACCCGTTGTGACGACGTCCTCCATCATCAGCACCGCCTGCCCCTGCTCCAGCCGGAAACCGCGGCGCAGTTCGAACGTGCCGGTCGGCCGCTCGACGAACATCGCGGGCACGCCCAGCGCGCGCGCCATTTCGTGGCCTGCGATCACGCCGCCCATCGCGGGCGAGACGACAGCGCTGATCTGACCACGCAGTTCGGCGGGGATGCGCTGCGCCAATGCCTCGCTCAGCCGCGCGGCCCGGCGCGGGTCCATCAGCACGCGCGCGCATTGCAGGTAGCGCGACGAGCGCAGACCCGACGACAGGACGAAATGCCCTTCCAGCAGCGCGTCGGCGGCACGGAATTCGGCAAGGACGTCGTCGTCGGTCATCGGCTTTCCTCGGCTGCGGCCCTGAAGCTGCGGGCGGTGCGTCGGATCGCGTCCATAGGACCACGCCCGGCAGAGGCCAAGCACCCCCGCGCCGCCTTTTCGCAGCGTTACGCTTGAGACAGGGCTGGCCGCCGCGTATAGGTCGTGACAAAAGGGGCGCGACAGGCGTGCCGACAACGGCCACGCGCCGACCGGAACGACGGGCGATCCGGCCCGAAGGCCGCGACAGGACGAGGGCACTGAACGGGGTGACGACACAGATGCGCAACAGGATCAGGGGGATGGCGCTGGCCGCCGGGCTGGCGCTCGCGGGCCTTGGGGCGATCCCCGCCGGCGCGGCCGCGCCGCAGGCCGCCGCGGGCCCCGGCAACGTTTCGACCATCGCGCCGACGACGGCGAAGGCGGCCGCCCCCGCGGCGCCCGCCTCGCCGGTGCTGGCGATGGACGGCGCGCCGGCGATGACCGCGGCGGCCGACGTCGGCCACCCGATCGACGGCCGCATCGGCCTGCAGCCGCAGGTGACGACGAACGGCCAGTTCGCGCACTGGATGCACGACAGCATCCTGTTGCCGCTCATCTCGATCATCTCGATCTTCGTGCTGCTGCTGCTCGTCTGGGTGGTGATCCGCTATCGCCGCGCGGCCAACCCGATCCCGTCGAAGACCAGCCACAACACCTTCATCGAGGTTTTGTGGACGCTCGCCCCCGTCGTCATCCTGGTGCTGATCGCGATCCCGTCGATCGGCTTGCTCCAGGCGCAGTTCAAGCCGGCGCCCGCGGGCGCGGTGACGCTGAAGGCGATCGGCAACCAATGGTACTGGAGCTACCAATATCCGGACAACGGCGGGTTCGAAGTCACCGCCAACCTGCTGAAGGAAAAGGGCGATCCGACGCTCGCCCCCGGCGCGCGCTATCGCACCGACGCCGACGGCCCGCGCCTGCTCGCGGTCGACAACCGCATCGTGCTGCCCGTCGGCGTGCCGATCCGGCTGATCACCACGTCGCAGGACGTTATCCACAGCTGGGCGGTCCCCGCCTTCTGGATCAAGCTCGACGCGGTGCCCGGCCGCCTCAACGAGACGAGCTTCACGATCAAGCAGCCCGGCCTCTATTTCGGCCAGTGCTCCGAACTGTGCGGCGCGCGCCACGCCTTCATGCCGATCGCGGTCGAGGCGGTGCCTCCGGCCGAGTTCGCCGCCTGGGTGAAGGCGAAGGGCGGCACGATGCCGGGCGCGAAGGCGCCGTCCGACAAGGTGATCCCGCAGCCGGGCGCCGACGGCTCCGCCGCCAAGGCGGCGGAGGCGAAGGCCGCCGACGCCGCCACCGGCCCGGTCGACAATGCGACCGCCGCCGCTCCCACCAAATCGCCCACCACTTCGCAGGGTGCGACCGCCAACGGGGCGGTCGGCAACGCGGGACAGTAAGATGACCGATACCGCACTCCACGCCCCCCACGGCGCCGCGTTCGTCGCGCACGACGACCACGCGCATCACGATGCCGATCACAAGCCCGGCTTCTTCGCGCGCTGGTTCATGTCCACCAACCACAAGGACATCGGCACGCTCTACCTGATCTTCGCGATCGTCGCGGGGATCATCGGCGGCGCGATCTCCGGCCTGATGCGCGCCGAACTCGCCAAGCCCGGCATCCAGTATCTGGTCGGCTGGTCCAACTGGCTGCCCGGCGGCGACGGCGGGCTCGACCATGCGCTGCACCTGTGGAACGTGCTGATCACCGCGCACGGCCTCATCATGGTGTTCTTCATGGTGATGCCCGCGATGATCGGCGGCTTCGGCAACTGGTTCGTGCCGATCATGATCGGCGCGCCGGACATGGCGTTCCCGCGGATGAACAACGTCAGCTTCTGGCTGCTCATCCCGGCGTTCACCTTGCTGCTCGCCTCGCCCTTCTTCGGCGGCGCCGGCACCGGCTGGACGGTCTACGCCCCGCTGTCGACCTATGGCGAGCCCGGACCGTCGGTGGACATGGCGATCCTGTCGCTCCACCTCGCCGGCGCATCGTCGATCCTGGGTGCGATCAACTTCATCACCACCATCTTCAACATGCGCGCGCCGGGCATGACGCTGCACAAGATGCCGCTGTTCGTCTGGTCGGTGCTCGTCACCGCCTTCCTGCTGCTGCTCGCGCTGCCGGTGCTCGCCGCGGCGATCACGATGCTGCTGACCGACCGCAACTTCGGCACGACCTTCTTCGACCCCGCCGGCGGCGGCGACCCGATCCTGTACCAGCATCTGTTCTGGTTCTTCGGCCACCCCGAAGTGTACATCATGATCCTGCCGGGCTTCGGTATCGTCAGCCAGATCATCGCGACGTTCAGCCGCAAGCCCGTCTTCGGCTATCTCGGCATGGCCTATGCCATGGTCGCGATCGGCGTCGTCGGCTTCGTCGTGTGGGCGCACCACATGTTCGTCACCGGCCTCAGCGTGAACGTGAAGATGTACTTCACCGCCGCCACCATGGTGATCGCGGTGCCGACCGGCATCAAGATCTTCAGCTGGATCGCGACGATGTGGGGCGGGTCGCTGACCTTCAAGACCCCTATGGTCTGGGCGATCGGCTTCATCTTCATGTTCACCGTCGGCGGCGTCACCGGCGTCGTGCTCGCCAATGGCGGCATCGACGACTACATGCAGGACACGTACTATGTGGTGGCGCACTTCCACTACGTGCTGTCGCTGGGCGCGGTGTTCGGCCTGTTCGCCGGCTTCTATTATTGGTTCCCGAAGATGTTCGGGAAGATGTACAACGAGTTCCTCGGCCAGCTGCACTTCTGGGTGTTCTTCGTCGGCGTGAACGTGCTGTTCTTCCCGATGCACTTCCTGGGGCTCCAGGGGATGCCGCGCCGCTATCCGGACTATCCGGACGCCTATGCGACGTGGAACGCGCTGGCGACGCACGGCTATGAGATCATGGCCGCCGGCATGGCGATCTTCTTCGTCAACGTCATCTACTCGCTGATCGCCGGGCCGAAGGCGCCGGACAATCCGTGGGGCGAAGGCGCGACGACGCTGGAGTGGACTTTGTCCTCGCCGCCGCCGTACCACCAGTTCGAGACCCTGCCGAAGATCGATTGACGGCGAGGGCCAGCGTCGCAAGCAGGCTTGCGACGCGATGCGAGCGGCAAACCGCTCGCAGGCCCTCGGCCCGGCCGACGCGGCCCCGCCGCGATCGACGTCACGGGATTAACTCCCGTGACGGGCAAACTAAGCAAGACGAAGCCCCGGAGCGTCCCTCCGGGGCTTTGTTGTTAACCCGCCCCTCCAACGCCCCAGCCTCACACGCCGGAGGCGCTTTTCGTCCACCCTACGACCAGTCCGGTCCCTTTTGCGCCAGTCCGAGCGGCGTTCACTTTATTCGGTAACACTTTGAAGGATATGAACCAGCGTATCTTCGATGCGCCGGCGGGTGGGTGCTGGCGTGCGGGGCGGGGACTCGAACATCAATGTTGGACGCACAGGATGCGGGCACGGGCGTGCTCGTCGAAGATGCGAATGCAGCCGGCGTCGCGGGATCGGCCGCGCTATCGGCGAAGACCGCCGCGGCGACCAGCGCCGCTTTGCTCCTCGCCGCATGCGGCGGCGGCAGCGGCGGATCGAGCCCGACGCCTACCGCCTCCACCCCAGTCGTCGTCGCCCCCGCCGCGATCACCACCGCGCAGGCGAGCCGTTTCCTTGCGCAATCGACGATGGGCGCGACGCGCGCCATGATCGACACCGTCGTCAGTCGCCGGTTCGACGGCTGGATCGACGATCAGTTCGCGCTGCCGCGCGCGACGTCGCATTGGGACTGGCTGAACGCCAACGGCTATAACGTCGCCGCCAACATCAACAGCGAAACCGGCTTCGACGCGACGATGTGGCGCCAGCTGATCGCCGAGCCCGACCAGCTGCGCCAGCGCGTCGGCATGGCGCTGCTCGACATGCTCGTCGTCGGCATCGGCGGCGTGAACCTCAACTGGAAACAATTCGCCACCGCGGCCTATGTCGACGTGCTGCTCGACAATGCGTTCGGCAATTATCGCACGCTGATGGACGCGATCACCGCGAATGCGGCGATGGGATCGTTCCTCACCTTCCTCGGCAACCGCAAGGCGAATACGACGACGGGCGCGCAGCCCGACGAGAATTACGCGCGCGAGCTGATGCAATTGTTCACGCTCGGCCTCTACCAGCTCAACATGGACGGCAGCGTCAAGACGGGCGCATCGGGCGCGCCGCTCGAAACCTATACGCAGGCGGACGTCACCGGCCTCGCGCGCGTCTTCACCGGGCTCAGCCTGTCGAGCAGCGACAGCACGACGCCCAATCGCTATCGCGTGCCGCTGGTGATGAACGCCGCGATCAACGAGACGGGCACCGCCACCTTCCTCGGCACGACCACCAGCGGCGGCGGCATGGCCGCGATCAAGGTCGCGCTCGACACGATCTTCGCTCACCCCAACATGCCGCCGTTCGTGTCGAAGCAGCTGATCCAGCGCCTCGTCACCAGCAACCCCTCCCCCGCTTATGTCGGCCGCGTCGCCGCGACCTTCGCCGACAATGGATCGGGCGTGCGCGGCGACATGAAGGCGGTGTTGAAGGCGATCCTGCTCGACACCGAGGCGCGCAGCGACACCGCGCTGACCAGCACGACCGCGGGCAAGTTGCGCGAGCCGGTGATGCGCCTCACCGCCTGGGCACGCGCCTTCGGCGTCACCTCGCCATCGAACGCCTGGGCGATCGGCGACACGTCGAACATGTCGTCCAGATTGGCGCAATCGATGGGCCGCAGCCAGACGGTCTTCAATTTCTTCCGCCCCGGCTACGCCCCGCCCGCGACAGGCATCGCCAGCGCCGGTCTCGTCGCCCCCGAGTTCCAGATCACCAACGAACAGAGCGTCGTCGCCTACGTCAATTACATGCAGGGCTTGGTCCAGAACGGCACCGGCGACGTGAAGGCGGATTACACGGCGATCCTGACCAAAGCGTCGGACAGTGCCGCGCTGGTCGACGAGGTCAATCTGGTGCTCGCCGCCGGGCAACTGAGCGCGACCACCGTGACCGCGATCCGCGCGGCGGTCGACAGCGTCGCGACCACCGCCGCCAACGCCGCGCAGAACCGCGTCAACATCGCGATCCTGCTCACCCTCGCCTCCCCCGAATTCATCACGGTGCGCTGAGCCATGGACCACGACTGCCAAAGCCGCCGCGCCTTCCTGAAGCGCTCCGCCGCACTCGGCGTCGCCGGGGTCGCGACGCCCTTCGTCACCAGTCTCGCCGCGATCGGCGAGGCGGCGGCGGCGACCGCGACCGATTACAAGGCGATGGTCTGCGTCTTCCTGTACGGCGGCAATGATTACGCCAACACGCTGCCGCCCTATGACCAGGCGAGCTACAACCAGTATCTCGCCGCGCGTTCCAACATCGCACTGACCCGCGATTCGCTGGCGAACACGTTGCTGTCGCCCGCCGCGAGCCTGGCGGGCGGGCGCCAATATGCGCTGGCGCCGACGATGGGGTCGTTGATGCCGCTGTTCAACCAGGGCAAGCTCGCGGTCGTGCTCAACGTCGGCACACTCGTGCAGCCGACCACGAAGGCGCAATATCAGGCGAACAGCGTCAGGCTGCCGCCCAAATTGTTCAGCCACAACGACCAGCAAAGCTATTTCCAGGCGTCGAACCCCGAAGGCGCGACGTCGGGGTGGGGCGGCCGGATGGGCGACCTGTTCCAGAGCGGCAACGGCGCCGCGACGCTGACCTGCATTAACACCAGCGGCAATGCGGTCTATCTGACCGGCAAGTCGGCGGTGCAATATTCGGTCGGCACGGGCGGGCCGATCGCGCTCATCAACAACGCGACCAGCCTGTACGGCTCGACCACCGCCGCCGCGACGCTGCGCACGCTGATGACGGGCAGCAACGCCAATTTGTTCGCCAGCGAGCACGCCCGCGTCGCCAAGCGCGCGCTCGACACCTACACGCAGGTCGCCGGCGCGCTGGCGAACGCGCCGGCCAGCGGCTTCTCGTTGTTTCCGACGGGCAACAGCCTTGCCGACCAGCTCAAGATGGTGGCGCGGATGATCTCCGTCAGTTCCGAACTGGGCGCGAAGCGGCAGGTGTTCTTCGTATCGATCGGCGGCTTCGACCTGCACGACAATCTCGTCGCGCAACATCCCGGCCTGATCGGCAAGGTCGCCGACGCGATGCGCGCCTTCTACGACACCACCGTCGCGCTCGGCGTCGCGGACAAGGTGACGAGCTTCACCGCCTCCGACTTCGGCCGCACGCTCCAGTCCAACGACGACGGCTCCGACCACGGCTGGGGCAGCCACCATTTCGTCATGGGCGGCGCGGTGAAGGGCCAGCGTTTCTACGGCACGCCGCCCGCGATCGGCAACGGTACCGCCGACGACGTCGGCCAGGGGCGGCTGCTGCCGACGATCTCGGTCGACCAATATGCCGCGACGCTCGCCAGCTGGTTCGGCATCGCCAACGGCGACCTCACCACGGTGCTGCCCAACATGGGCAATTACAACCCGAGCAGCTGGAATCTGGGCTTCGTGTGACCTCCTCAGTCCTCCCCGCTTCGCGGGGAGGGGGACCGCCAGCCGAAGGCTGGTGGTGGAGGGGCAGTCCAGCAGCGCTATCCCGCGTGGCTGCCCCTCCACCACTCGCTGCGCGAGCGGTCCCGCTCCCCTGCAAGGCAGGGGAGGATTGGCAGTCTCACCCCATCAACACCGCGCGATACGCCGCGAAGCAGCGTTCGCCGCATTTCAGGCGGATCAGCGCGCCTTCCGCCATCGCGGTGGCGCGGCGCGGGTCTTGCGCGACGGCGGGGCGGATCGCCTCGCGGTTCCAGTCTTCGGAATGCTTGACGTCGAGCACCGCATGGAGGTCGAAATAACGGCGCTCCTTCGTCGTGAAGCCCAGCCGCTTGAGGCCCCGCGCCGTCGCCGCCGACCGATCGGGTGCGGTCAGTTCGATCACGCCGAGCGCGCCGACCGACTGCCACGCATAGCGCCGGCTCGTCGCCATCGCGGTCATCGCATTGGCGAGCGCCAGGCTCTGCCACAAGGTGTTCTCGATGACGGGGTCGACCTTCAACGTCTCGACCAGCGCATCGAGCATCGGCCCGTGCATGCCCGCCGCCTGTCCGCGCCCCATCTCGTCCCAGTAATTGCGCGCGAGTTCGAGCTTGGGCAATTTGGGCAGCTTCACCTGCGTCATCGCGACGAGATCGTCGAACCCGGCCTCGCCCGCCGCCTCCTGTTCGAAGAACCAGCGGATCTGGTCGAGCGTCGCCTGCTCTGCGAGCCACGGGAAGAGCGGATCGTGCTGCCCCGGCCCGCTCGCCTTCAGTTCCTCGAACCAGGCGACGAAGCCGTCGACGTCGGTCGGCGCCGCCGCCGCTTCGGGCGCCACCTCGTCGCGCAATTCCTCCAGGAATCCGCCCTCCAGCCGCTGCATACGCACGTCGCGGTCGAGCGTGCGTTGCCAATCCGCATGCGGAAAGCCCGGCTCCAGCCGTTCGCGGTTCCAGTGCGCCAGCCCGCGCTGGAAACTGTCGGTCAGAAACTGCGACGCGCGTTGCGGCGCGTCGGCGATACGTGTGGCCATTGGAAAAAACCTCTCCCGATCTGCCCGGCCAACCCATTGATTTCGGGAACGTTCCGCCGCGGTCAGGGCGCCTTGACCTCGATCAGTACGTTCGTCGCGAAGGCCGCGCTCCACCCTTCCCCCGCCCCGCGCGCACGCGTATAGCGCGGCGATGACGACGGCCGAGACGCCTCTCCTGATCCCCGCCGACTGGCGCGATTTCCTGGCGCTGACCAAGCCGCGCGTGATGACGCTCGTCGTCTTTACCGGCCTGTGCGGCATGCTCGCGGCGCCGGTGCCGATCCATCCGGTACTGGGCTTCACCGCGATCTTGTGCATCGCGCTCGGCGCGGGCGCGGCGGGCGCGCTCAACCAATGGTATGAGGCGGACCTCGACGCGATCATGCGCCGCACGCAGCAGCGGCCGCTGCCCGCGGGCCGCATGGATCGCCAGTCGGCGCTGCACTTCGGCGTCGGGCTCGCCGCCTTTTCGGTCATCCTGATGGGTTTTGCGGTCAACCTCGCCGCCGCCGCGATCCTGACCGTGTCGATCCTGTTCTACGTCCTCGTCTACACCGTCTGGCTGAAGCGGCGCACGCCGCAGAACATCGTCATCGGCGGCGCGGCGGGCGCCTTCCCACCGCTGATCGGCTGGGCCGCCGCGACCGGCGACGTCGCGCTGCTACCGGTGCTGCTGTTCGGCCTCGTCTTCCTGTGGACGCCGCCGCATTTCTGGGCGCTCGCGCTGTTCGTGAAGACCGATTACGAGCAGGCCGGCGTGCCGATGCTGCCCGTCGTCGCGGGCGAGCGCGTGACGCGGCACCAGATCGGGCTGTACACCATCCCGATGGCGCTCGCCGCCGTCGCGCCCTGGCCGCTCGGGCTGACCGGCCCGGTCTATGGCATCGTCGCCAGCGTCATGACCGCGGTCTTCGCGCTGCTGGCGCTGCGCGTCGCGACCCGGCATACCGGCGCGAACGACCCGATGAAGCCGGAGAAGCGCTTGTTCAGCTATTCGATCCTCTATTTGTTCGTGGTGTTCGGCGCGCTGGTCGTCGATCGCTGGGTGATGGCATGACCCCCGACGAACAGGACCTGATCCGCCACCGGCAGAAGTCGCGGGCGCGTGTGATGGCGCTGCTGCTCGGCGCGTTCGTCATCCTCGTCTTCGCGATCGCGCTGACCAAGATCCGCCAGGGCTTGGTATGAGCGGAACGGGTGCGTCCGGAGGGGCGGACCCGTCCCGCCGCCAGCTGCGCACCGCGCTGCTCGCGGTGCTCGGCATCTGCCTGATGACCGGGCTCGCCTGGGCCAGCGTGCCGCTCTACCGCCTCTTCTGCCAGGTCACCGGGCTGAACGGCACGACGCAGCGCGGCCTCGCAGCGCCCGGCGCGGTCGACCACAAGATCCGCATTGATTTCGACACCAACGTCGCCCCGCACATGCCGTGGCGCTTTCGCCCGGAGAACCCGTCCGACACCGTCGACGTCGGTGCGCGCGACATGGCGTTCTTCCTTGCGACGAACACCAGCGACCATCCGATCACCGGCACCGCGACGTTCAACGTCACGCCGGCGCAGGCGGGCAAATATTTCACGAAAATCCAATGCTTCTGCTTCACGCAGCAGACGCTGCAACCCGGCGAGACGGCGCGCATGCCCGTCATCTTCTTCGTCGATCCGAAAATCCTCAAGGACCCGGACGCCGCCGACGTCGAAACGATCACGCTCTCCTATACGTTTTACCCGGTAGATTCCGGCAAGACGCCAAGCTAGGGTCGCGCTCGAGAGGGTATAACAGGGACACGCAAGATGGCCGGCGCCAAGAATCACGATTATCACATCCTGCCGCCCAGCATCTGGCCGCTGTTCGGCTCGCTGTCCGCGCTCGTCATGGCGTCGGGCGCGATCATGTGGATGCACGGCGGCCATCTGGCGGCGGACAAGGCGAACGGCGGCGGCTGGATCTTCTTCGCCGGCCTCGCGGGCGTGCTGTTCACCATGTACAGCTGGTGGGCGGACGTGGTGCGCGAGGCGCATCACGGCGACCATACGCCCGTCGTCCAGCTGCATTTCCGTTACGGCATGATCCTGTTCATCGCGTCGGAAGTGATGTTCTTCGTCGGCTGGTTCTGGGCGTTCTTCGATTTTTCGCTGTTCCCGACCGCGATGAGCTTCGTCAACGGCCAGGTCGAGCGCGCGACCGAAGGTGCCGCGGCGATCGCGGCGCAATGGCCGCCCAAGGGGCTGGAGGTCATCAATGCCTTCGAATTCCCGCTGCTCAACACGCTGATCCTGCTGACCAGCGGCACCACCGTCACCTGGGCGCACCACGCGCTGATCCACAACCAGCGCGGCGGCGAGAAGACCGGCCTGTGGGGCATGCTCGGCGTCGGCAATCGCGACGGCGTCCTCAAGGGGCTGTGGCTGACGATCGTGCTCGGCCTGATCTTCAGCAGCATCCAGGCGTATGAGTACATCCACGCGCCCTTCCCCTTCAAGGGGCTGAACTATGGCGCGTCCTTCTTCATGGCGACGGGCTTCCACGGCTTTCACGTCATCATCGGCACGATCTTCCTGATCGTCTGCCTGATCCGCGCCTACAAGGGCGACTTCACGCCGCGCCAGCATTTCGGCTTCGAAGCCGCAGCCTGGTACTGGCATTTCGTCGACGTCGTCTGGCTGTTCCTGTTCGTCACCATCTACGTCTGGGGTGGCTGGGGCGCGCCGGTCCACGGCGGCTGATCCTGGCGGCGGGTGACGATCCGGTGGACGATCCGTCACCCCCGCCCACTACGGCGCCCGCTACGGCGCCGAGCGCGACGCGCGCCGTGCTGGAAGCTGGCGTCAAGGGGCTGTGCCCGCGCTGCGGCAAACCCGCGATCTTCGATGGCTGGATCCGTTTCGCGCCCGCCTGCCGCGCCTGCGGCCTCGACCTGACGCAGTTCAACGTCGGCGACGGCCCCGCCGCCTTCCTCACCCTCATCCTCGGCACGATCGTCGTCGCGATGGCGATCGTCGTCGAACTGAAGCTGCACCCGCCCCTGTGGCTGCACATGCTGATCTGGATTCCGGTGACGCTCGCCGGCGTGATCTGGAGCCTGCGCCTCGCCAAGGGCGCGCTGCTCGCCGCCGAATATCGCAACGCCGCGCGCGAGGGGCGGATCCACACCCAAACCCGGGAATGACCGCCGTGAAGCGCCTGCCCGTCCTCCCGACGATGCCCCTCATCCCGACGATGATCGTCGCGCTCGCCGTCGCGGCGATGATCGGCCTCGGCCTCTGGCAATTGCTCGACCGCTGGCCGAAGAAGGAGGCGTATCTGGCGCAGCTGGCGCAGAACCCCGCCAGGCCCCCCATCGCCTTCCCGCGCCTGCCCGACGACACGTTGCTGTTCCGCCGCACCAGCGCGATGTGCCTCCAGCCCGTCGGCGAGCGGCTCGTGGGCGCGGGGGCCGCCGGCTATCGCGTCATCGCATCGTGCCGCACCGGCGCGGAAGGGCCCGGCGTCCTCGTCCAGCTCGGTACCACGCGCGATCCGAAATTCCATAGCGACTGGCGCGGCGGCATGGTGAAGGGCTTCATCAGCCACGCCCCCGACCCGCGCCCGCTCCTCGCGACGCTGTTCGACCATCGGCCGCAGGACATGCTGCTCGTCGCCGACACGCCGCCGCCTGGCCTCGCCGCCAACGGCAAGCCGGACCTCGCGAGCGTCCCCAACAACCACCTGTCCTACGCGGTACAGTGGTTCTTCTTCGCCGCCATCGCCGCGGTGATCTACGCGCTGGCGCTCCGCCGACGGCGGTAGAAGGCGATCGATACCCGACCGTAATCGTCACACCGCCAGCCACCGCCGACACGATCCGCGCCTTCGAACGGGCGAGCCGGCGGCGTTGTCATCCCGCCGCCTGATCCCTCACGGCGGCAGGCATCAGGGAACACGCACGCGCGCGGCCCGCGCTGTCCTACATCCGCCCGCCATGCTATGGACACGCCATGCCCAGCTTCTGCCGCGCCGCTCCCGTGTCTTCGGGGATCGGGCCGGCGTGCGTTTTCGACAACGACGTACCGTCCACTTCGTCCACTTCCGCACCCCCGAATCGGCAGGTCGACGCCCGTCCGTCGCCACCGACCGGCGATGGCGCGGCCGCATTGCCGCCAAGAAATCCCGGCGTTGCCCCCCGGCGCCCGCGCCGCTACCCAGCCGCGATGCGCTATGTCAGCACCCGCGGGGCCGCGCCCGCGCTCGACTTTCGTGATGTCACGCTCGCCGGTCTCGCCAGCGACGGCGGCCTCTACGTGCCCGAAACCTGGCCGACGCTGAGCCGGGACGCGATCGCGGAGCTCGCCGGCCTGTCCTACGTCGATACCGCGGTCGCGGTGATGGCGCCGTTCGTCGCGGGCAGCCTGAGCGAGGACGAGCTGCGCGCGCTGTGCACCGCGGCCTACGGCCGGTTCGCGCACGCCGCGGTGACGCCGCTCGTCCAGCTCGACCACGACCAGTGGCTGCTCGAGCTGTTCCACGGCCCGACGCTGGCGTTCAAGGACGTGGCTTTGCAGCTGCTGGGCCAATTGTTCGAACGCTTCCTGACCGGCAGCGCGACACCGGTGACGATCGTCGGCGCGACCAGCGGCGACACCGGGTCGGCCGCGATCGATGCGGTCGCGGGGCGCGCGGGCATCGACATCTTCATGCTCCATCCATCGGGGCGCGTGTCGGACGTGCAGCGGCGCCAGATGACGACGGTGCTCGCGCCGAACGTCCACAATATCGCGATCGACGGCGACTTCGACACCGCGCAGGCGCTGGTCAAGGCGATGTTCAACGACGCGGGCTTCTCCGGCCGCTTCCGCCTGTCCGCGGTCAATTCGATCAACTGGGCGCGCCTGATGGCGCAGGTCGTCTATTATTTCTACGCCGCGGTGCGCCTCGGCGCGCCCGATCGGGCAGTCGCCTTTTCCGTCCCCACGGGCAATTTCGGCGACGTCTTCGCCGGCTATGTCGCGGCGCGCATGGGCCTGCCGGTGGCCAAGCTGATCGTCGCGACCAACGTCAACGACATCCTCTACCGCGCGCTGTCGGCGGCGGACTACAGCCGCGGCACCCCCGTGCCGACCGCGACACCGTCGATGGATATCCAGGTGTCGTCCAACTTCGAACGGCTGCTGTTCGACGCCAACGGCCGCGACGCGGGCGCGCTGGCGGCGCAGATGGCGGGCTTCGAGCGCGACGGCGCGATGCGGCTGACCAATGCGCAGGCGGATTTCGCCAAATCGCTGTTCGTGCCCGCGCGCGTCGATGCGGACGGCATGACGATGGCGATGCGCTGGGCGGCGGATCATGCCGGGCAGACGCTCGACCCGCACACGGCGATCGCGCTTGCCGCCGCGCGCGCCGCGACCGATCTCGACGTGCCCGTGGTGACGCTGGCGACCGCGCATCCCGCGAAATTCCCCGACGCGGTCGAGCGCGCGACCGGGCGCCGCCCCGGCCTGCCCGCGCGCCTCGGCGACCTGTTCGATCGTGAGGAACGCTTCGCCAGTCTGCCCGGCACGTTCGACGCCGTCACCGCCTATATCGCCGAACGCGCGAGCCCACGCGCATGAAGGTCGAAACGCTGATCGGCGAGCCGTGGTCGGACTACGGGCTGATCGATTCGGGTCACGGCCGAAAGCTCGAGCGGTACGGCCGCTTTCGCTTCATCCGCCCCGAACCGCAGGCGATGTGGGCGCCCGCGACCGACGACTGGCGCGCGCAGGGCGAATTCGTGCCGGGGTCGGACGAGGAAGGCGGCGGCCGCTGGGTCTTCGCCGATCCGGTGCCGCAGGGTGGCTGGCCGATGAAATGGGAAGAGGTACGCTTCACCGCGCAGACGACGCCGTTCCGCCACCTCGGCTTCTTTCCCGACATGGCGCCGGTGTGGCGCTGGATGCGCGACCGCGTCGACGGCATGGACGCGCCCGAATGCATGAACCTGTTCGGCTATACCGGCGTCGGCACGCTGGCGATGGCGAGCATCGGCGCGAAGATGGTGCACGTCGACGCCTCCAAGAAATCGGTCGAGGCGGCGCGCGGCAATGCGGCGCTGTCGGGCCTTGCCGACGCGCCCGTCCGCTGGATCATCGACGATGCGGCGAAATTCGTCGCGCGCGAGGTGCGCCGCGGTCGCCGCTATGACGGCATCCTGCTCGATCCGCCCAAATACGGCCGCGGGCCGGAGGGCGAGGTGTGGCGGCTCGAAGAGGACCTGCCGCGCCTGATCGCCGATTGCCGCCGGCTGCTCGACGCCGATTCGCGATTCCTGTTCCTCACCGTCTATGCGGTGCGGATGAGCGCGCTCGCGATCGGCGAGCTGCTCCGCCAGGTCTTCGCCGACCTGCCCGGCAGCGTCGAGGCGGGCGAACTGGGTGTGCGCGAGGAAGCGCGCGGCCTTGCCCTCCCCACCGCGATCTGGGCGCGATGGTCTCGCTAAATCATTGAAATTGTAGACTATTCCATCCCGGCACGCATCCCCGCGGCGGCGACGAACGGCGCGCCTGCGACGAGCAGCAGGCTGGTCGCACCGAGCAGCTTGAACGCCCCCTCGCCGTCCCCGACACCGAAGATCAAGAGCGGCACGGCGAGCGGCAGCATCACCAGCCCCGCCACCGCGCCGGCACCGCGCAGCCCCGCGACCAGCGCGCCCGTCGCGACGCCCAGCGCGGCAAGGCCCGGCGTGCCGAGCAGCAACCCGATCTCGACCCGCCACAGCGCCGCTGCGGACAGGTCCAGCAGTCCCGCCGCGACCACCGCGGCCAGCATCAACGCCGGCGCGAAGCCCAGCCAGTGCGCCACCAGCTTCGCCGCCGCGACCAGCGCCAGCGGCACGTCGCGCACCGCCAGCTGATCGATCACGCCGCTTTCCAGATCGGGCGCCACGAGCCGCTCGGCGGGGAGCAGCGCGGCGAGCAGCGCCGCCGCCCAGATCACGCCGCCGCCGATCCGCCCGAGCAGCGCCGCATCGGGACCGACCGCGAACGGGAACAGTGTCGCGACCAGCAGGAAAAACGCGATCGGCCACGACAGCCCCCCGCTCGCCCAGGCACGCCGCAGGTCGCGCAGGATCAGCCGGCCCGCGATCATCGCCCCAGCACCAGCGGCTGCGCGTCGGGCAGCGCGACGGCGACGTGGCTCGCGACGACGACGATGCCGCCCGCCGCGCGGTGATCCGCGATCAGCCGGTCGAGCCGCGCCGCGCCATCCCCGTCGAGGCCGTTGGCGGGTTCGTCGAGCAGCCAGATCGGCGCGCCGCTGCCGAGGATGCGGGCAAGGCCGGCGCGCCGCCGCTGCCCGGTCGACAGCATCCGCACCGGCACGTCCGCGACCTCCGCCAGCCCCAGCGCGTCGATCGCCGGCATCGGCGCGGCGATCCAGAACCGCAACGCGCGCACCAGCGGCAATTCCGGGTCGAGCGCATGCGCCTCGGTCAGCAAGGCCGCGGCCCCGTCACGCGTCACCCGTCCCGCGGAGGCGCGCAGCAGGCCCGCCATGATCCGCACCAGGCTCGACTTTCCCACGCCATTCGGCCCGGTCACCAGCGCGGCGCCGCCCGCCGTTAGCGCGACGTCGACGCCCTCGAACAGCACCCGTCCGCCGCGCGCGCCCGCCACCCCCGACAGCGTCAGCGCGGTCAATCCGCCAACGCGTCTTCGAGCGCGTGCATGTCGTCGTCGGACAGGCCGAAATGGTGGCCGATCTCGTGGATCGTCACATGCCGGACAAGGTCGTCGAGCCGCACATCCGTCTCCACCCATTCGTCGAGGATCGCGCGGCGGTAGAGGTGGATGCGATCGGGCAGCGCACCCGAATCGAGCGACGATTTCTCGCCGACCGGGCGGCCGTGGTACAGGCCGGTCAGGTCGAGCGGATGCTCGATGCCGAGCGCGGCGAGCGTCTCGTCGTCGGCGACCTCCTCGACGATCAGCACCACGTCACCCAGATGCGCGCGGAATTGCGCGGGCAGCCGCGCGATCGTGTCGCGCGCGATCCCCTCGATAGCCGCCGCATCGGGTGCGGTACCCAGACCCTCTTGCCCGTTCATCATCCGCGCCATACCCCGTGTCGCTCCACCGCAGCAAGGAAGAGACCGTGAGCGACGCCCCGATCGAAGCGCTGAGCGAAGCCGAACGTGCCGACGCGCTCGATGGCTTGCCCGAATGGGATTACGACGAGGCGCGCGACGCGATCACGCGCAGCCTGGTCTTCGCCGATTTCGTCGAGGCGTTCGGCTTCATGACGCAGGTCGCGCTCATGGCGGAAAAGGCGAACCACCATCCCGAATGGAGCAACGTCTACAACCGCGTCGAAATCCTGCTCACCACGCACGACGCAGGCGGCCTGTCGGGCCGGGACATCGAGATGGCCGAGGCGATCGACGCGATCGTCGACGAATGACGCATCCATCGCGGTCAGGAGCGGATCAGCGCAACGACTTGCGCATCCGCTTCCTGAGCTGCCCCGGCATCCAGCGCGCCGCGAAGCGCAGCCTCTCGGCGGTCTTGCCGACATAGGTGTGCACCGCATCGCCGTGTACCGCTGCCCAGGCGGCCTCCGCGACGCGGTCCACCGGGGTCAGTTCCAGGCCCGCCCCCGTCACGCTCTCGCGAATCGTGCGGTTGGTGCCCGCTGCGACCCCGTCGAGCAAAGGCGTCTCGATGAAGCTCGGCAACAGGTCGCGGACCTTGATGCCCTCGCGATGCCATTCGCCGTCCAGCGCCTCGGTCAGCCCGCGGACCGCGAACTTGGTCGCCGAATAGGTGGCGAGCCCCGACGAGCCGTAGATGCCCGACGCGGAGGACGTGTTGAGCAGCACCGACCCCGGCGTTTTCGCCAGATAGGCGTGGCCGATCCGCGCGCCGTTGAGCACGCCGGTGAAATTGATCGCGACGGTGCGGTCGATATCCTCGAAACTGGCGTCCGCCAGCGGTCCGCCGGTGCCGATCCCGGCGTTGTTGAACAACACGTCGAGCCGCCCGCCGCTCTTCTTGGTGAAATCGTCCAGGCTCGCGCGCCACGCGTCGCGGTCGCGGACGTCCATGACATAATGTTCGGTCAGACCGGCGGGCAGCTGCGCCGCGATTTCCGTCAGCAGGCCCGCATTGACGTCGGCGATGCCGACGCGCCAGCCGCGGCTGGCGAACAGCCGGGCGACCGCACGGCCGATGCCCGACGCGCCGCCGGTGATGAAGATCGCGCGCACCTCGCTCAACCGTCCTCTCCCATGATTTGCCTTTGGCCAAGGCATCCCGCATCCTTGGCTACGATGCCAGCAGAATCGCTTTGCTTCGATCACGTTTCCAAGCGGTTCGGCGATACGTCGGCGGTCGAGGACGTCTGCGTCGATATTCCCGCCGGCACCTTTGTGGCGCTCGTCGGCGCATCGGGATCGGGCAAGTCGACCCTGCTGCAGACGATCAACCGGCTGGTCGAACCCGATGCGGGGCGCGTGCTGATCGACGGTGTCGATGTCGCCAGCGGTTCCGCTCCCGCGCTGCGCCGCCGGATCGGCTACGTCTTTCAGGGGATCGGCCTGTTCCCGCACCTGAGCGTCGCGCAGAATATCGCGATCGGCCCGCGCATCGCCGGCCAGGCGGCGGCGGACGTCGGCGCGTTGCTGGATCTCGTCGCTTTGCCCCGCGCCGTCGCGACGCGGATGCCCCATGCGCTGTCGGGTGGCCAGCGCCAGCGCGTCGCGATCGCCCGCGCGCTCGCGCCCGGCGCGAAGCTGCTGCTGCTCGACGAGGCGTTCGGCGCGCTCGACCCCGTCACGCGCGATGCGCTGGGGCAGGAGATACGCGGGCTGCACGACCGGCTCGGCCTGACGACGATCCTCGTCACGCACGACATGGCGGAGGCTTTGTTGCTCGCGGATCGCGTGCTGGTGATGCACGCGGGGCGGATCGTCGCCGACGAGACGCCGGCCGCGCTGTTGCATGGCGCGGGCGGCGATGCGGCGCAGGCGCTGGTCGCGGTGCCGCGCGACCAGGCGAGTCGGCTGGCGGCGCTCGACGCATGAGCGGCCTCGCCGACGCGCTCGCCGGGGTCCCGCCGCTGCTCGCCAGCCACGTCCGCCTCGCGGGCGCGGCGCTTGCACTCGGCATCGCGATCAGCCTGCCGCTCGCCATCCTCGCCGCGCGGCGCCCTGCGATCGGCCGCTGGATCACCGGCTTTGCCAGCCTGGTCCAGACGATCCCCAGCCTCGCGCTGCTCGCGCTCTTCTACCCACTGCTGCTGTCCCTGTCCGCGCTCGTCGGCGGCGGCCTGCCCGCGCTCGGCTTTCTGCCTTCTCTGCTCGCGCTGACCCTCTATGCGTTGCTGCCGATAATCCGCAACGGCGTCGCCGGACTGACGGGCATCGATCGCGCGGTGCTCCAGGCGGCGGACGCGGTCGGCATGACGCGGACGCAGAAATTGCGGCTGGTCGAGGCGCCGCTGGCGCTCCCGATCGTCATCGCGGGCATCCGCACCGCCGCGGTGTGGACGATCGGCGCGGCGACGCTGTCGACGACGGTCGGCTGCCCCAGCCTGGGCGACATGATCTTCGCCGGGCTGCAGACACAAAACTGGGCGCTGGTGCTTGCGGGCTGCGTTGCGGCCGCCGTGCTCGCGCTCGCGGTCGATGCGCTGATCGGCCTCGTCGAGCGCGGGCTGGCGACGCGCCGGCCGATGCTATGGGCGGGGGCGCTCGCGCTGCTACTCGCGGGGCTGGGCGCGGCCACCGCGCCGCTACTTGTCCGCGGCACCGGCCGCCTCGTGACGATCGGCGCGAAGAACTTTTCGGAGCAATACATCCTGGCCCGCCTGATCGGTGACCGGCTGACCCGCGCGGGCTACACCGTGCGCTATCGCGACGGGCTCGGTTCCGCGGTCGTCTACCGCGCGCTCGCGGGCGGGGATGTCGACGTCTATGTCGATTACGCGGGCACGCTGTGGAACGGCGTCATGCAGCGCAGCGACGTACCGCCGCGGCCCGAGATGGTGCGCGCGATCGGCGAGTGGACGCGCCGGGTCGACGGCGTGACGATGATCGGCCCGCTCGGCTTCGAGAACGCTTATGCCTTTGCGATGCGCGGGCAGGACGCGCGCGCAAAGGGGATCGCCGACCTCGACGCGCTCGCGCGGGTGGCACCGACGCTCCGGCTCGGCAGCGACCTCGAATTCCTGTCGCGGCCCGAATGGGCGGCGGTGCGCCGCGCCTATGGTTTCCGCTTCGCTGCCGCGACGCCGTACAGCCCGACCTTCATGTATCGCGCGCTGGCGAGCGGCGAGGCGGACGTCATCTCCGCCTTTTCCTCCGACGGGCGGATCGCGGCGGACGGGCTGACCGTGCTCGCCGATCCGCGCCACGCCATCCCCAGCTACGACGCGCTGCTGCTCGCCGCGCCTGGGCGGGCGAAGGATACGCGCTTCCTCGCCGCGCTGCGCCCGCTGGTCGGGCGGATTCCCGTCGCCGCGATGCGCGAAGCGAACTATCGCGTCGACCGCGAGGCGGACAAGCAGAGCCCCGACGCCGCCGCCCGCTGGCTGGCGGCGCGGGTCGGGCTGTAGCCTAAGACGCCTGCGACGGCGGACGGAACTGCGGCGGCGGGCTGAACAGCTTGCGGATGCTCAGCCGGATCGTACGGCCGAGCGGGTTGAGATAATCCGGCTGGTAGCTGATCGGTGTGATGCCGTTGGCGTCGCGCACGCGCTGGCGGCTGTCGAGGATATTGTCGACGCCCAGCGTCAGCCGCAGCCCGCGCACCCAGGGATGCGCCTTCAGCAGTGGCAATTGCTGCTGAAGGTCGGCGAAGATGCGCAGGTTCGCGGTCGCGAGGCCGGAGAAGGTCAGCGACTGCGGCTGCGCGGCGGTGCCGCCGTTGACGCGCGTTCCCGTCTGGTAATCGCCCGACAGGCGCACGCCGATGCCGTTGTTCGAATAGCCGGTCTGCACCTCGAACTCGTGCCGCGGCTGGCCGCCGGTCTGGCCGATCGCATCGCCGTTGAGCAGGTCGAGCGCAGGGCCGCCCGGCGTCACGAGCACGCGATCGGTGAGGTGCCAGGTGTGGTAGAAAGCGAACTGGATGCGCCCGCCGCCCTGGCCACCGCCACGACCGCCGCCGCCGAAGCCGCCGCCATAGCCGCCGCGCCCGCCGCCGAAGCCACCGGGACCGCGACCGCCGCCTTCGCCGGGCGGCGGTGGCGCGTCGCCGGCAGGGGGTGGCGGTGGGGCGTCACCCGCGCTCGGCGGTGGCGGCGCGCCCGCATCGGCGCGTTCGCTCCCGCCCTCGCGCCGGCCACCGCCGCCACCCGGGAAGCCGGGGATGCGCAGGCCGGCGAACGGATTGGGTCCGGTGCCCGCGCGGAACGCCTCGATCTCCTTCTGGATGCGCGACTTGATCGGCTTCGAGAAGTTGATCCCCCAGCGCAGCGACGAATCCTCGGTCCGCGCATAATTGATCGGACGCGTATCGAGGCGCAGCAGATTGCCGTCCGCATCGCGCGTGAAGCGGACGGGATAGGCCGCCTCGATCGCGGCGGTCGGTGTGGGGAAGCTCGCGATCGGGTTGTTGACGCGCGTGTCGGTATAGCCCGCGATCAGCGTCAGGTCCTTGTCGTCCCACGGCTTGAGGTTGAGGCCGAAGCGCAGCACGCGGCGGTTGTCCTCGGTCAGCGCGGCGTTGCCGCCGCTGATCGTCGTCACCGTCGCGGTCGCGCCCTTGATGTAATCGAATACGCGCACGTTGGGGGTCACGATCTGCGGATTGCCGAGCTGCGCCGCGCTCGGCGCCTCGTCCTGCTGGCTCACCGACCCGATCACGCGCACGCCGTTCAACGGCGACCAGTTGAACCCGTAGCCATAGGTATAGAGCGTGCCGAAGTCCGACAGGTGATCGACCGCGGCATTGGCGTTGAGCGACAGGCTTCCGATCGCGCCCAGCACGTTCTTGACGCGGCTGGCGATCGGCACGTCGATGTTGACGCGGCCGTTGACGATGTCGCGCGACACCTGCCCCGCACTGGTGATGCCGACGCCGTTCTGGCCGATGCGGAACGCGCTGCTGTCGAGGCTGCTCGACTGCGCGCCGACGCGCAGCGAGGTGGAGATGGGGCCGGCGGGCAGGTCGACGATCGGGCCGTTGACCAGCGCCTGGATCTGCCCGCTGTTCGACAGCGACCGGCCGCGGTTGGCGATGCCCGCGGCGACGTCGGCGGGGGTTAGCCGCGCACTGGGATTGGCGGTTGGGTCGTTGGCGTTGATCCGCGCCTGATAGGCCGATGTGTCGACGCCCGTTTCGGTGAAGGTGTGCGTGTCTGCCCGGTCGTAGGTGCCCGTAACTGTCCACAGCCATTTCGAACTCAGCCGGCCGTTGAGCGAGGTGCCCAGATGCGCGGTGATGCCCTGGCTGCGCTGCGCCAGCGGCAGAAAGTCACCGCCCGACAGCACGTTGGTGACGGTGGTCGCGCCGTTGGGCGCGAACGGATTGCCCGCCGGCACCGCGAACGTCGCGGTCGGCAGGCCGTACTGGCCGATGCTGTCGCTGGTCGCGACCTCGCCGTTGATCGTCGCCGACACGCCGCCGATCGGCCGGGCGTAGACCGCGTTGGTCGACACGGTGCGCGTGAACGGCAGCAACGTGCGGTAGGGCCGCTGGTCGAACCCCGTCGTCGCGCCCTCGGTCGCCGCTGCGGCGATGTTGCGCTCCGATTCGGTCAGTGCGGAACTTTGCTGGTAATTGGTGTTGATGTTGAGCCGCCCGCCGTTGCGGATCGACAGGATGCCCAGCTGGACCTGCGGCGTGTTGTTGCCGCCTGCTGTCGCCGCCTTGTCCGACAGCTCGACGCTGGTCGCGCGGAAACGGCGGCGCAGCACGATGTTCACCACCTTCTGGTCGGCGGTGTAGCCGTATTTCAGCGCGACCTCTTCGGGCAGGATGTCGACGCGTGCGATCGCCTCGGTCGGGATGTCGCGGATTTCCTGGAAGCCCGCGATCCGCTTGCCGTCGAGCAGCACGACGGGTGGCCCGCCGACGCCGCTCGTCGTCTGCGGCGACAATTCGGTGAGCAGGTCGGAGACGGAGCTGACGCCATAAGCGCGGATGTCCGCCGGGTCCAACTGCTGTTCGGGCGGGATGTCGCCGATCACCGAACCGGGCAGATTGCGCGTGCCGCGCACGATGATGTCGGGCTCGTCGCTGTTCTCGTCCGCCTGCGCGGCCGGTGCCGCCGCCTTGGCGGGCGCCTTCTGGGCGGGCGCGCTGGTCTGCGCCTGCTGCGCCGCCGCCATCGCCGGCCAGCTCACCGCCGCCATCGTCATCGCCAGCCCCATGCGCATGCCGCCACTCCGTACCCGAACCGATCCGACCCAACGCCGGAAGAGCGCGCCTAGGGGGCAATTGTCGCACGATTGTGTCGGCTCAGGCGATTTTCTCCTGCTCCAGCGCAAACGCCTCGATCCGGTGGAGCATCGCACTGAACGCGGCGACCTCGGCGGGCGGGAAACGCGAGAATATCCGCGCCTCGAGGTCGAGCGCCTTGGGCGCGACCGCGGCATACAGGTCGCGTCCCGCACCGGTCAGGTCGAGCAGGTGGCTGCGCCGGTCTTCGGGATTGCCCTGTCGCGCCAGAAGGCCGCGCTCGACCAGCGCGATCGCGGCGCGGCTCACGGTCACCTTGTCCATCCGCGTCCGTGCGCCGATCGCCTGCTGCGTGATCGCGCCGCTTTCGGCGACGACGGTGATCAGCCGCCATTCGGGGATCGAAAGGCCGAACAGCGACTGATAGGCACGCGCGATCAGCCCGCTGACGAGGTTCGAGGTGACAGACAGTCGAAACGGCAGGAATTCGTCGAGAACGAGGCGCGGTTCAGCCATGCCCGCAACTGGTATCAGTTGACACCTTTTTGGCAATGGCGCAGGAAAGTGGTAACAAGCGATACCAGTTTGGACTCGCGACAGGAGTGGTTTCCATGGACCATATCGACGTCAATCCGATGGGCCTCGACGGGTTCGAATTCTGCGAATTCACCTCGCCCGACCCCGACACGCTGGCTGCGCAGTTCGAGGCGATGGGCTTCGTCGCGGCCTCGACGCATCCGACCCGCGCGATCACCCGCTACAAGCAGGGGCGGATCAACCTGCTGATCAACCGCGAGGAGAGCGGCCACGCCGCCGATTTCCGCGCGGCGCACGGCCCGTCGGCGAGTGCGATGGCGTTCCGCGTCCAGAATGCGCGCGAGGCCTATGACGCGGCGATCGCGCGCGGTGCGAAGCCCGCCCCCGCCGGCCAGGCGCTGGACGACATTCCCGCGCTGGAGGGGATCGGCGGCTCGCTCTTGTACCTCGTCGACCGTCATGGCGCGGCCGGCACGATCTACGATGCCTGGGACCAGGTGCCCGGCGCCGCCGAGGCGGAAGCGCAGAACAACGTCGGCCTCGACCTGCTCGACCACCTCACCCACAACGTACGCCGCGGTCAGATGCGCGTCTGGTCGCAATTCTACGGGCAGATCTTCGGCTTCGAAGAGCAGAAGTATTTCGACATCAAGGGCAAGGCAACCGGCCTGTTCAGCCAGGCGATGATCGCCCCCGACCGCGCGATCCGCATCCCGCTGAACGAAAGCCAGGACGATAAGAGCCAGATCGAGGAGTTCATCCGCGATTACAACGGCGAGGGCATCCAGCATCTCGCGCTGACCACCGACAATATCTACGACACGGTCGAGAAACTGCGCGCACGCGGCGTCAAGCTTCAGGACACGATCGAGACCTATTACGAGCTCGTCGACAAGCGCGTGCCTAACCATGGCGAGGACCTTGAACGGCTGCGCCGCAACCGCATCCTGATCGACGGCAACGTCGGCGAGGAGGGGCTGCTGCTCCAGATTTTCACCGAGACGATGGTCGGGCCGATCTTCTTCGAGATCATCCAGCGCAAGGGCAATGAGGGCTTCGGCAACGGCAATTTCCAGGCGTTGTATGAAAGCATCGAGCTGGATCAGATTCGTCGCGGCGTCATCACGGTCGACGCGTAAGCGTCGGCCGGATGCCGGCGCGTAGGCGCCGGGCCGCGACCGGCCGGCACGGCGAGCCGGGACATAGGGCCCGGCTTTGCCGGGTCCGACGTCACGGCGGGGTGAGAGCCACCGTAGGAACCGCCAGCGTTCCGCCCCCACCCTCACCCCGCGCCGCTGACGCGGCTTGCCCCTCTCCCAACGAGAGAGGGGATTAGGAGGACGAGCCCATGACCGACTATATCCCCGGCTTCGGCAACCACGTCGCGACGGAGGCCGTTCCCGGCGCGCTGCCGATCGGCCGCAATTCTCCACAGCGGCCCGCCTTCGGCCTCTATGCTGAGCAACTGTCCGGCACCGCCTTCACCGCACCGCGGCATGAGAACCGCCGGTCGTGGCTGTACCGGATGCGGCCGACCGCGGAACATCCGCCCTACCGGCGCTACACGGGCGCAAAGCTGTTCGCCCCCGGTACCGACGACGCCCCGCTCGCGCCCAACCGCCTGCGCTGGGACCCGGCGCCGCTGCCCGAGGCGCCGACCGATTTCGTCGATGGTCTCGTCACCATGATGGCGAACCGCGATCCGGTCGAGCTGGAGGGTGTCGCGCTCCACGTCTATGCCGCCAACCGCGACATGACCGACCGCGTCTTCATGGATGCCGACGGCGAATTGCTGTTCATCCCCGAACATGGCCGCATCACGCTCCACACCGAGCTCGGCCGGATCGACGTCGCGCCGAGCCAGATCGCGCTGGTGCCGCGCGGCGTGCGGTTTCGCGTCATGCTGCCCGACGGCGCGGCGCGCGGCTATCTGGCCGAAAACCACGGCGCGCTCTTCCGCCTGCCCGATCTCGGGCCGATCGGTGCGAACGGCCTGGCCAATCCGCGCGACTTCGAGACGCCCGTCGCCTGGTTCGAGGATCGCGACGAACCGACCGAGGTGATCCAGAAGTTCATGGGATCGCTGTGGACGACGACGCTCGACCACAGCCCGCTCGATGTCGTCGCGTGGCACGGCAACCTTGCGCCGTGGCGCTACGACCTGTCGAGGTTCAACACGATCAATACGGTCAGCTTCGACCATCCCGATCCGTCGATCTTCACCGTGCTGACCTCGCCATCCGACGTGCCGGGCCGCGCCAACGCCGATTTCGTCATCTTCCCGCCGCGCTGGATGGTCGCCGAGAATACGTTCCGCCCGCCCTGGTTCCACCGCAACGTGATGTCGGAGGCGATGGGCCTCATCACCGGCGCCTATGACGCCAAGGCCGAAGGCTTCCGGCCTGGCGGGATCAGCCTGCACAACATGATGGCCGGCCACGGGCCCGACCTCGCCAGCTGGCAGGGCGCGTCGACTGCCGACCTGAAACCGCACAAGATCGACGGGACGATGGCGTTCATGCTCGAAAGCTGCTGGCCCTACGCGCCGACGAGCCACGCGCTCGGCCATGCCCAGCTCGATTACGACGCCGTGTGGAAGGACTTTCCGAAGGCCAGGCTGCCATGATCCTGCACGGCTATTGGCGCTCCGGCGCCGCCTATCGCGTCCGCATCGCGCTCGCGCTGAAGGGCGTGGCATACGACCAAGTCAATTACGACCTGCGCACCGGCGCGCAAGGATCGGCGGACTATGCCGCGCTCAACCCGGCCAAGCTGGTGCCCGCGCTGGAGACCGATGGCCGCATCCTGACGCAGTCGAGCGCGATCATCGAATGGCTCGACGAAACCTGTCCCGACCCGCCCCTGCTCCCCGCCGACGCCTTCGGCAGGGCGCGCGTGCGGGCGCTGGTCGCGACGATCGCGGGCGATACGCATCCGCTCCACAATCTGCGCGTCCATAAGAGCTTGCGCGAGCAATTCGGCGCGGACGAGGCGGCGGTGACCGACTGGAACCGCCACTGGATCGCGACCGGCCTCGCCGCGGTCGAGGCGATGGTCGCGCAGGGTGGACGCGGCTTCGCTTATGGCGGCACACCGACGATCGCCGATTGCTACACCGTCCCCGCCCTCTATTCCGCGCATCGCTTCGGCGTCGACGTCGCCGGCTTCCCCGCGCTCGTCGCGGCAGGCGAGCGGGCGGCGGCCCTGCCCGCGGTACAGGCGGCGCACCCGTCCGTACAACCCGACGCCGATCCGGCGTGACCGCGACGCTGCGCCTGTCCGCGACGCCGGCCGGCGTGCGTCTCGCGCCGTTCGCCGACCTCGCGGATGGCACGGCGCGCAATTTCGTGCTGCAGATGAAGGCCGGGCGCTTTCACGGCTTCGTCGTACGACGCGGTGCGGAGGTGGTCGGCTATGTCGATCGCTGCCCCCACGCGGGCGTCCCGCTGGCGCAGACGCTCGACGATTATCTCAGCCCCTCGGGCGATCTCATCGCATGTAGCTGGCATGGCGCGCTGTTCCGCATCGGTGACGGCGCCTGCGTCGGCGGTCCGTGCGTGGGTCAGGCGCTGACGCCATGGCCCGTCACCGTGGTCGACGGCTTCGTCACCACCGCCTGAGCCGTCTCCCAGCACGGGCCGGCGACCGCTTTCGCAATTGCAGCATCGCGTATACACTGCGCATTCGACCGTTGCGGGAGCAAGCGATGCCAAGTGGTGACCGACTGAATCTGGGCGCGCTGTTCGGCGGGGTCGTCGCCGCATCGGGGTTCGGCCTTGCCGGCTATTCCGAATGGATCGCGCGCGAGGCGGAGCGGCTGGTGCCGCCTGACGGCGTGTTCCGCGAGGTCGAGGGTGCCCGGCTCCACTATGTCTCGCTGGGCACACCGGGAAAGCCGGCGATCGTCATGATCCACGGCCTTGGCGGCCAGCTGCGCAATTTCTCCTATGCCATGGCGCAGAAGCTCGCCGACGACTTCCGCGTCATCCTGGTCGACCGACCGGGGTCGGGCTATTCGGTCGCGCATGGCGCGATACAGCCCGATATCGCGGCCCAGGCGGCGATGATCGGCCAGCTGATCGCCTTTCTCGGGCTCGAACGCCCGCTCGTCGTCGGCCATTCTTTGGGCGGCGCGGTCGCGCTGGCGCTCGCGGTCGCGCAACCCGAACTGGTCGGCGGCCTCGCGCTGATCGCACCGCTGACCCAGCATCAGGAAGAGGTGCCCGCCGCCTTCCGCGCGCTCGCCGCCATGCCAGCGGGCCTTCGCCGGCTGATGGCACAGACGATCGGTACGCCGCTCAGCCGGATCGGCGCCGAACAGACGCTGGCGGAAGTCTTCTCGCCCGAACCTGCGCCGGACGATTTCGCGACCCGCGGTGGCGGCGCGCTGGCGCAGCGGCCGGGCAATATCGCCGCCGCGGCGGCCGATCTCGCCGCCGCGAGCACCGACATGCCCGCCTTCGTCGCGCGCTATCGTACGCTCGCGTTGCCCGTATCGATCCTGTTCGGCCGCGACGATGCGATCCTGTCGCCGGCGCTGCACGGCGAAACGACCGCCGCCGCCATCCCCGACGCTCGGCTGCAACTGGTCGCGGGTGGCCACATGCTGCCCGTGACGCAGCCCGACGCTACCGCCGCCTTCGTCCACGCCGCCGCAATGCGCATCCGGCGCTAGAGTCTGATCCGGCGAAACTGGACAGGGGCGGTACCTGCCCGCTTCCACGTCCGTGAACGCTAGGCGTCCCGGACCGCCAGCTCCGCAGCGTAACGCCGTGCATTCGCGACATAGGTCGCGGCAGAGAGGTGCAGGCCGGCGACCTCCGCGTCGGTGAGGGTACGGACCACGCGCGCCGGCGACCCGACGATCAACGAGCGTGGCGGAAATACCTTGCCCTCGGTGACCAGCGCGCCGGCGCCGACCAGGCTTTCAGCACCGATCTCCGCCCGGTTGAGCACGATCGCACCCATGCCGATCAGGCTGTGGTCGCCTATCGTCGCGCCATGCACGATCGCGCGGTGGCCGATCGTCACGCCGCGCCCGATCGTCGCCGGGACACCGGGATCGGCGTGGATGACCGCGGCGTCCTGCACGTTGCTCCGCGCGCCGATGACGATCGGATCGTTGTCGCCGCGCACGACCGCGTTGAACCAGATCGACGCCTCATCCCCCAGCGTCACGTTGCCGATCACCTGCGCCCCCGGAGCGACGAAGCCGCCCTGTCCCACCACGGGGGTGATACCGTTTAGCATCATGATGGTCATCGTCGCGTCTCCCGCCGGTGTCTATGCCCGCAACCATCGGGCTCGCCAACCGCGTACGAAATCGAACCATTATGGGCATGTTTAACGAGATATTCAGACTATTCGTCGAAATCGGACACGAGGTCGGCAATGCTGACGAGAGCCGAATTCTCGTCAGAAAACGCTGCCCCGACCCTATACGGAGTATCCGCCGCATGTTGTCCTGGTTCGAAAAACACGCGCCGATCCGGGTGAAGTTTCGTGCCCTGCTGGTCACACATACCGCGATCGCGCTGGGCGGCGCCGCGACGACCTATGCCGCGCTGTCGACTGCCCCCGGCAACGGGCTGACATTCGCCGCGATCCAGGCGCTGCTGATCGCGCTGACGATCGCGACCGTGCTCGTCAGCGGCCATTTGATCTGCGCGCCCTACGTCAACACGGTGGTTCGCATGGAAGGACTGGCGGCGGGCGATATCGAAACTGCGATCCGCTATTCGGATCATCGCGACTGTGTCGGACGGATGTCGCGCGCGATGGTGGTGTTTCGTGACAATGCCGAACGGGTTCGGGCGGGCAGCGTCGCGCAGCAGCAGGTCGTCCAGTCGCTGGGCGAAGGGCTCGACCGCCTCGCTGCACGGGACCTCACCTATCGGATCACGACGGCGCTGCCGGCCGAATACGAACAGCTGCGCGTCGATTTCAATCGCGCGATGGACGGCCTGTCGACCGCGATCCTCACCGTCGCGGCCGCCACGAACGGTATCAATCATGGCGCCAGCGACGTGCGCTCCGCCTCCGACGATCTGTCGCAGCGCACCGAGCAGCAGGCAGCGAGTCTGGAGGAAACCGCCGCCGCGATGGACGAGATCACGGCGACCGTGCGCCAGACCGCGGCAGGCGCCGTCAAGGCGAACACCGTCGTCGCCGAGGCGCGCGTCGATGCCGAGCATTCCGGCGACGTCGTAAGCCGCGCGGTCGACGCGATGGGCGGCATCCAGCGCGCATCGAACGAGATCGGCGAGATCATCTCCGTCATCGATGGCATCGCGTTTCAGACCAACCTGCTCGCGCTTAATGCGGGCGTCGAGGCGGCGCGCGCCGGGGACGCCGGCAAGGGCTTCGCGGTGGTCGCCAGCGAAGTCCGCGCCCTCGCGCAGCGTTCCGCCGATGCGGCCAAGGACGTGAAGACCAAGATCACCGCCTCCACCGAGCAGGTCGAGGCCGGCGTGCAACTGGTTAACGAAACCGGCGCGGCGCTGAACCGCATCATCGGCCGGATCGGCGAGATCAGCACGCTCGTCGCACACATCGCGACCAACGCCGAAAGCCAGGCGACCGGCCTCCAGCAGGTCAACACCGCGGTCAACGAGATGGACGGCGTGACGCAGCAGAATGCCGCGATGGTCGAGGAGGCGACCGCCGCCGCCCGCTCGCTGTCGGCCGAGGCGGACCAGCTCGCGCGCCAGGTCGCCCGCTTCAGGATCGAGGGCGATCACGCCGCTCCGGCTGCGACGAACCCGGTTCACGGCCTGCAACGCCAAGCGGCGGAGGCCGGCCGGCGGATCGCACGCACCGGCTCGCCGCGACATCAGGGTAACGCCGCCCTTGCCATTGCACAGGAGGATTGGTCCGAATTCTAGGCGGTGCGAAACGGGCAACGGCGTTTCCTCCGCCGCCCCGGACCGTCCGCACAAAACGGGTAAATCCCGCCACAACCAGAAATTAAGCAACATTCTGTAGCACTTCGCGCTGCACGGCCCCGCGACGATCTGTCGCGGGCCACAGCAAGAGGAGGCTGTGATGTTGCAATGGTTTGAAAAGCGGGCGCCGATCCGTCTCAAATTTCGCGTTCTGGCGAGCGCGCAGGGGGTCACGGGCCTTGCCGTCGTCGCGACCGTCGCCGGCGCGACGACGGGCTATTTTGCGTTATCGCCGATGATGACGACGTCGGTCGCCGCACTGCTCGTCGCCGCAATGGTCGCCACGACGATGCTCGCCAGCCGGCGCATCTGCACGCCCTATGTCGACACGGTCGTGCGCATGGAGGCGATGGCAGCCGGCGATCTCGATTCGCCGATCGCGCATAGCGACAATCGCGACTGCGTCGGCCGCATGACCCAGGCGATGGGCATATTTCGTCGCAACATGGAAGAGGCGAATACCGCGGAGGCGCAGCGGATCATGGCCGAAGCGCTCGCCAGCGGCCTGCGCGAACTGGCGCGGGGCAATCTGGCCTATCGGATCGATGCGCCGTTCCCGTCGACGTTCGAGACGCTGCGTACCGATTTCAACGCCGCGATGGCGGCAATCCACGACACCGTCTGCGCAGTGAGCGCTGCAGCGTCTAACATCCACGACGGTTCGGCGGACATCCGCCATGCGTCGGACGACCTGTCGCAGCGTACCGAGCAGCAGGCCGCGAGCCTGGAGGAGACGGCGGCCGCGATGGACGAGATCACCACGACGGTGCGCCAGACCGCCGCAGGGGCGGTCAAGGCGAACAGCGCCGTCGAGGACGCACGCGTCGAGGCGGAACAATCGGGCGGCATCGTCAGCCGCGCAGTCGACGCGATGGGCGGCATCGAACGCGCATCGAACGAGATTTCGGAGATAATCTCCGTCATCGACGGCATCGCGTTCCAGACCAACCTGCTCGCGCTCAACGCGGGCGTCGAGGCGGCGCGCGCAGGCGACGCGGGCAAGGGCTTTGCCGTCGTCGCGAGCGAAGTGCGCGCGCTCGCGCAGCGCTCCGCCGATGCGGCCAAGGACGTCAAGACCAAGATCACCGCGTCGACACAGCAGGTCGAGGTCGGCGTCCAGCTGGTCAGCGAGACGGGTGCGGCGCTCAACCGGATCATCGGCCGCATCGGCGAGATCAGCGCGCTGGTCGGCGAAATCGCCAGGGCCGCGGAAAGCCAGGCGACGGGTCTGCAACAGGTCAACACCGCGGTCAGCGAAATGGACGGCGTGACGCAGCAGAATGCCGCGATGGTCGAGGAGGCGACCGCCGCCGCGCGCTCGCTGTCGGCCGAGGCGGACGAGCTCGCCCGGCAGGTGACGCGCTTCAAGGTGTCGCACGAGCGGCCTGCTGCACTCACGCCGGCGAGCCCGGTCCACGACCTGCAGCAGCGCGCCGCGGAAGCCGGCCGCCGCATCGTCCGCGCGACGCCGACGCGCCGTCACGGCAACGCCGCCGTCGCCTTGGCACAGGACGACTGGTCGGAATTCTGACGCTTCCCCTCGTCCGTACGATGATCGGTCCCACCGCCGCCCCGGCAAGGACCGTCATCTGCGCGTCACGACGTGAAACGTGGGGACGCTGCATCGCTGCGCGGACGCACCACCCGCATCCGCCATAACGAGTTGACGGCGTAAGCAATATTAAATCCATAATCGATATATCGGCGCCACAGACGGTCGTCTTCACGACCGCGGATGGAGGATATGATGTTGCAGTGGTTCGCACGACAGGCGCCGATCCGCCTCAAATTTCGCGTGCTCGCCGGCGCGCAAGCGGTACTCGCCGCCGCCGCGCTGGCGATCGGTGCGGACCTGGTCCTGAACGTAGGCGTCACCGTATCGCCGCTGCTCATCGGGGCGGGCGCGCTGGCGGTCGTCGCCATCGTCGCGACGACCATCCTTGCCGGCCGACTGATCTGCACCCCTTATGTCGATACGGTCGTGCGGATGGAGGCGATGGCGGCGGGCGATCTCGACGCGCCGATCGCCTATACCGACAACGGCGACTGCGTCGGCCGCATGACCAAGGCGATGGCGGTGTTCCGCGACAATGCCGAGCGGGTCCGCGCCGCCAGTGCGGCCCAGGCGATCGTCGTCCGCTCGCTTGGCGAGGGGCTCGATCGCCTTGCCGCCAACGATCTTACCCATCGTATCACCGCGACCTATCCGGCCGATTACGAGCAGCTGCGCGTCGACTACAACCGTGCGATGGACGGCGTCGCGCAGGCGATGGCCGCGGTCGCCGCGGCGACCAGTGGCATCAACAGCGGCGCCAGCGACGTACGCGCCGCCTCCGACGATCTGTCGCAGCGCACCGAGCAGCAGGCCGCGAGCCTCGAGGAAACCGCCGCCGCGATGGACGAGATCACCACGACGGTACGCCAGACCGCCGCAGGCGCCGTCAAGGCGAACAGCGCCGTCGAGGACGCGCGTGTCGAGGCCGAGCATTCGGGCGACGTCGTGCGCCGCGCGGTCGAGGCGATGGGCGGTATCGAGCGCGCATCGAACGAGATCGGCGAAATCATCTCCGTCATCGACGGCATCGCGTTCCAGACCAACCTGCTCGCGCTCAACGCGGGCGTCGAAGCGGCGCGTGCCGGAGACGCGGGCAAGGGATTCGCGGTCGTCGCCAGCGAAGTCCGCGCGCTGGCGCAGCGTTCCGCCGATGCGGCGAAGGACGTCAAGACCAAGATCACCGCATCGACACAGCAGGTCGAAGCAGGGGTCCAGCTGGTCAGCGAGACGGGTGCGGCGCTCAACCGCATCATCGGCCGCATCGGCGAGATCAGCGCTCTGGTCGGCGAAATCGCCAAGGCCGCCGAGAATCAGGCCTCAGGCCTGCAACAGGTCAACACCGCAGTCAGCGAGATGGACGGCGTGACGCAGCAGAATGCCGCGATGGTCGAGGAGGCGACCGCCGCCGCGCGATCGCTCTCCGCCGAAGCCGACGAACTCGCGCGTCACGTCGCCTGCTTCAAGATCGGCAACGAACGTCCGGCCGCCATGTCGGCGAGCCCGGTTCACGACTTGCAGCAGCGCGCCGCGGAAGCCGGTCGCCGCATCGCCCGCGCGACGCCGACACGCCGTCACGGCAACGCCGCCGTCGCCTTGGCACAGGACGACTGGTCGGAATTCTGACCCGGCCGGCGCCGTTCGCATCAGTCGGCACCCTTAAGGCCGCTTTAACCACTGTAAGGTAAGCCGGTCCGATACAGACATACGATGTACGAGGGGGGCCTCAAATGAATGACGCATCGCAAAAGCTTCGAACGGCGCCGACGCGCCGCGATGTCAGGGCGAGCGATGACGGGACCCCTCGCGCCATCCGGCATGTATGGCGCCCCGCCGCAGCCGCCGGTCATGGCGCCGCCCGTCGCCCCGCGAAGGTCGCGGTGGCGAACGGCACCCGGCTGGCGGCCTGACCCTCAAGACCGAAGAGCGAATCCCCTCATGCCCGCGCATCCGCTTCCCGCCACGCTCGATACCTCCGCGGCCTCGCCGCTCCGCCACCAATTGATCGCCAGCCTCGACCGGGGCGAGGCGATCCGGCTCGACGGCAGCGACGTCACCCGCGTCGGCCAGGCCTGTCTCCAGGTGCTGGCCGCCGCGCGCGCGGCGGCGGTGGCGCGCGGCCTCGGCTTTGCCATCGATGACCCCAGCGACGCGCTCGCCCGGATGATCGCGCTCGCCCGGCTCGACGCCGCGCTTGCCCCCACCGCCTGCCCCTCCGCCTGAAGGATTCGAGGATCATGAACTTCGACGAGATCCAGCAGATCTTCTTCCAGGAGTGCGAGGAGGGCCTCGCGACGATGGAGAGCAATTTCGCCGCCGTGCGCCAGGGGGCTTACGACACCGAAACGATCAACACGATCTTCCGCTCGGTCCATTCGATCAAGGGCGGGGCGGGCGCGTTCGGCCATGAGCGGCTGCAGGCGTTCACGCACGAATATGAAACGTTGCTCGACCTGGTGCGCAACGGCACGTTGATCCTGACGCCAGCGCTGCTCGGCACGATCGTTTCCGCGTTCGACATGCTCGCCGACCACGTCGCCGCGGCACGCGAAGGCGGCACGCCGCCCGTCGATGCCGCGATGCTCGCCCGCCTGATCGAGGCGGCGCACGCGCCCGAACCCGCCCCCGAAACCGCCGCCGCATCGCCCGCGCCGGTCGAACCCGTTCCCGCAGCCCCGGCCGCCGATAGCGATTTCGACGATCTGTTCGAAATTTGCGCGTCGCCCACCGCGGACACGGGCGACGCGATCGTTGCCCACACCGGCACGGCGGTCGGCGACGGATTCGACGACCTGTTCGCGATGTGCACGACGCCCGCCGGCGATACCACGACGGAGGATGGCTGGCGCATCACGCTGGTGCCGGGCCCCAATGCGCTCGACCATGGCGGCGAGCCGCTGCTGCTGCTGCGCGAGGTCGCCGCGCTCGGTGCCGAGGTCGTCGTATGCGACCTCTCCGCACTGCCGCCGATCGCCGAGCTTCACCCCGAACGCGCCTATCTTGGCTGGACGCTGACGGCGCCTGCCAGCGTTGCGGAAGACGATATCCGCGCCGTGTTCGAGTTCATGGCCGACGTCACGCTGACCATCACCCCCGCCAGCGAGGCAGCGGCGGCAGAGGCGGCGCCCGTCGCAGCCACGCCCCCGCCCCCGACGACGCCGGCGCCTGCCCCCTCCGCATCGGCCGCGCCCAAGGTCCCGCTTGCCGCGGTGCCGGTCGCCGAGCCGGTTCAGGCCACAGTCCTGCCGGCGGAAGGCCCCGCTCCGCGCACCGCCGCCGCGGCGGTGCAGACGATCCGTGTCGACCTCGACAAGCTCGACCGTCTCGTCAACCTCGTCGGCGAACTGGTCATCACCCAGGCGATGCTGGCGCAGCGCCTGTCCGAGCATCAGCTCGGCGGTATCTCCGAACTCACCGATCTCGATCACCTGACGCGCGAGCTGCAGGAATCGACAATGGCGATCCGTGCGCAGCCGATGAAGACCGTGTTCAGCCGCGTGCCGCGCATCATCCGCGAGCTCGAGGTGGAAACCGGCAAGCGCGTCCGCCTGGATATCGAGGGCGAGATGACCGAGGTCGACAAGACCGTCGTCGAGCGGATCGGCGAGCCGCTGACCCACCTCATCCGCAACGCGGTCGACCACGGGCTCGAAACCCCGGCGGAACGGCTGGAAGCGGGCAAGCCCGAGGAGGGCGTCGTGACGCTGTCGGCCGCGCATCATTCGGGCCGCATCGTCATCACCGTCGCCGACGACGGCCGCGGCATCGACCGCAAGCGCGTCCGCGCCAAGGCGGTCGAGCGCGGCATCATCGCCGCCGACGCGATCCTGACCGAGGAAGAGATCGACAATCTGATCTTCGCGCCCGGCTTCTCGACCGCGGCGACCGTGTCCAACATTTCCGGCCGCGGCGTCGGCATGGATGTGGTGCGCAAGAACGTCCAGGCGCTGGGTGGCCGCATCGGCATCAGCTCGCAGCTCGGCTCGGGGTCCAGTTTCGCGCTGTCGCTGCCGCTGACGCTGGCGGTGCTTGACGGCATGATCGTGACAGTCGGCGAACAGACGTTCGTCATCCCGCTCGGCCATATCGTCGAGAGCCTGCGTCCCGACGACGAGGCGGTGAAGGTGCTCGGCCCGACCGCGTCGCTGCTCGACGTGCGCGGCGCCTACGTCCCCGTCCACCGCATCGCCGAACAGCTCGGCATCGGCGGCGCGATCAAGGACCCGACCGAGGCGGTGCTGATCGTGGTCGAATCCGACCATGGCCAGGCGGTGTTGATGGTCGATTCCATCCAGGATCAGCGTCAGGTCGTCGTGAAGAGCCTCGAGGCGAATTACGAGGCGATCCACGGCCTTGCCGGCGCGACCATCCTGGGCGACGGGCGCGTGGCGCTGATCCTGGACGTCGACGCGCTGATGTCGCGCTGGCGCCGCGACCCGCGCCACGGCGCGCACACGCTGGAACTCGCGGCATGAGCGGGGCCGCGCAGCGGCGCATCCTGCCGTCGGCCCCGGCGCCGTCGCGCCCGACCGAATTCGCCTTCGGCCCCGACGACCACCGCCATATCGCGGACTTCGTTTATGCCGAGGCGGGCATCCTGATGCCGCCGGGCAAGGCGCAGCTGGTTTACGGCCGCCTCGCCCCGCGCGTCAGGGCGTGCGGCCTCCAAACCTTCACCGACTATATCGCGCGGATCGAGGTCGATCCGGCGGAGCGGCAGCGCGCGATCGATGCGCTCACCACCAACCACACCAGCTTCTTTCGCGAGTCGCACCATTTCGATCATTTCCTCGAACACGCCTGGCCGACGCTCGAGACGCGGCTCGCCGACCGCGGTCGCGTACGCATCTGGTCGGCGGCCTGTTCGAGCGGCGAGGAACCCTATTCGCTGCTGATGGCGATCTGCGGTACCCAGCGCGGCGTCGCGCAGCGGCTGGCGCGGTCGGACCTGCGCATCCTCGCGACCGACCTTTCGACCGAGATTCTCGCGACCGCGGCGCGCGGACGCTATACGCAGGATACCGCCAAGGGCGTGCCTGCAGAGCTGCGTCGCCTGTGGATGACGCCGGTCGACCGCGAGGTGGAGGTCGATCCCCTGCTGCGCGAGCGCATCGCCTATCGCAAGCTCAACCTGCTCGAGGACTGGCCGATGCGCGGCACGTTCGACGCGATCTTCTGCCGCAACGTCATGATCTATTTCGACGAAGCGACCAAGGAACGGTTGCAGTCGCGCCTCGCCGACCGGCTCGCACCCGGCGGTTTCCTCTACATCGGCCATTCGGAACGCCTGAGCGCCAGCGTCGCGCCGCGCTTCGCCTGCGTCGGCCGCACCACGTTCCAGAAAGTCAGCGCATGAACCGTGCCCCGGTCCGTACCCTCATCGTCGATGATTCGCCGACGATGCGCGCGATGATCGCGCACAGCCTGTCGCAGGACGACGAGATCGAGGTGATCGGCACCGCCGACGGCCCGATGGCCGCGCGCGAGATGATCAAGCAGCTCAATCCCGACGTCATCACGCTCGACGTCGAGATGCCGGGGATGAACGGCCTCGATTTTCTCGACAAGATCATGCGCCTGCGCCCCATGCCGGTGGTGATGCTGTCGACGCTGACCGGCCAGGGGGCCGAGGCGTCGATCCGCGCGCTCGAGCTGGGCGCGTTCGATTGCTATCAGAAGCCGACCCGCGCCTTCGGCGGGGAACTGGGCGAAGGACTGAACGCGCTGGTCAAGGCCGCCGCGCGCAGCCGCCGCCGCGCCCGTATCGCCGAGCCGGCCAGGCCGAGCGCGCCGGCCGATTATAGCCCGCGCGCCGGCACGCTGATCGCGATCGGATCGTCGACGGGCGGCGTCGAGACGCTGATCGAGCTGCTCGGCGGCTTTCCGGCGAACTGCCCGCCGACCGTCATCGTCCAGCACATGCCCGAACTCTACGTGCCCACCTTCGCCGCGCGGCTCGACCGGCTGTCCGCGCCGACCGTCTCGGTCGCGCGCTCGGGCGCGCCGCTCGCGCCTGGCCACGTCTACATCGCGCCGGGCGGCGGCCAGCATATGGAGATCACCGGCGGATCGATGCCCCGCTGCCGGCTGGTCGACGGCGACAAGGTCAGCGGCCATCGCCCGTCGGTCGACCGCCTGTTCCATTCGATCGCGCGCACCGCCAACCGCGATGTCGTCGGCATCATCCTGACCGGCATGGGCTCCGACGGCGCGGAAGGGCTGAACGCGATGCGCGCCGCCGGCGCGCGTACCATCGGCCAGGACCAGGACAGCTGTGTCGTCTATGGCATGCCGCAGGTCGCGTGGCAGATCGGCGCGGTGGAGACGCAGCTGCCGCTGTCGCGCATCGCCGCGCGCGCGCTGACGGAATGCCGCGCATGAGCCCGCTGCCCCGCGCTGCCGACGGCCTCGTCCGGATCAACGTGCTCCAGGGCGAGACGCGCGTCTCGGACGATCCGCAGGCGGTGCTGACCACCGTTCTGGGCAGCTGCATCGCGGCCTGCCTCTACGATCCGGTCGTCAAGGTCGGGGGTATCAACCACTTCCTGCTCGCCGAACCGGGTAGCGGGGATACCGATCCGCAATCGATGCAGCGTTACGGCGTCTATGCGATGGAAGTGCTGATCAACGCGATGCTGGCGATGGGCGCGCTTCGGTCGAATCTCAAGGCGCGCCTGTACGGCGGCGCCAACCTGCGTGACGGCTTTCGCGACATCGGCGCCGCCAATGCGCTGTTCGCACGCCGCTTCCTGCGCGACGAACGTATCGCGCTGGTCGGCGAGGACGTCGGCGGGCACGGCGCGCGCCGCGTCGAATTCCGCCCGACGCTCGGCCTTGCCCGCTGCCGCATCGCCAGCGAGCGGCCGGTCGAACGCACGCCGATCGTCCTGCCCAAACCCGCAGCACCGCCGGCCTCCGTCGGCGACGTGGAATTCTTCTGATGACGACCCCCTTCCCCAGCAAAGGACCCGCTGTGACCAGCACCATCATGACCGTGGACGATTCGCCCAGCATGCGCATGCTGCTGCGCGCCGCGCTCACCGATCTTGGCTATCAGGTGCTGGAGGCCGAGGACGGCGTCCACGCGCTGGAGCGCCTCGATGGCGCGGCGCCCGACCTGCTCATCACCGACATCAACATGCCGCGCCTCGACGGGTTCGGCCTGATCGAAAAGGTGCGCGAGCAGGACCGGCATCGCAACCTGCCGATCCTCGTGCTCACCACGGAAAGCTCCGACGAGAAGAAGCAGCGTGCGCGCAGCGCGGGCGCGACCGGCTGGATCGTCAAGCCCTTCCACCCCGAAAAGCTCGCCGCGGCGATCCGCCGCGTCTTGCACTGATCTTCACCTCTTTCTTCCAAGGAGCCTCCCATGCCCCGTCAGCTCATCACCTTCCAGATCGGCGACCAGGTCCTCGGCGTCGACATCATGGCGATCCGCGAGATCCGCGCCTGGTCGCCGGCGACACCGCTGCCCAACGTGCCCCCGCACGTGCGCGGTGTCGTCAATCTGCGCGGTGTCGTGCTGCCCGTGCTCGACCTGTCGCACCGCCTGGGCTGGGGGATGACCGACCCGTCGGCGCGCCACGTCATCATCGTCGTGAGGATCGGCGAGCAGTTGCAGGGCCTGATCGTCGATGCGGTTAACGACATCGTCACGGTTCCCGACGACGGTATGCAGGCGTTGCCCGACATCGGCGACGCGCCCGCCGCCGGCTTCCTCGAAGGGCTGGCGACGATCGACCAGCGGTTGATCCTCATCCTCGCGCTCGAGCGCCTGGCAGAGGGCACCACCGGACTCGCCGAAGCCGCCTGACCACCCGTTCCGTTCCACCCGTTCTCGTAAGGAATCCAGTTCATGGCCGCCGCCACCAAGGTTCTCGTCGTCGATGATTCCCTGACGATGCGCGCCCTTCTTTCCGGCGCGCTGGAGCGTATCCCGAACGTCGTCGTCGTCGGCTCGGCGGACGGCGCGGACGAGGCGCGCGCGATGGTCGAGAGCCTTCGCCCCGACGTCATGACGCTCGACGTCGAGATGCCGGGGATGAGCGGGCTCGAATATCTGGCGGAGATCATGGAAAAGCGGCCGATGCCGGTCATCATGTTCTCCACCCGCACCGAGGCGGGGGCGGAAGCGTCGATCGAGGCGCTGCGCCTCGGCGCGATCGACTGCTTCCCCAAACCCAAGGTCGCGGTCGCCGCCGAGTTCGACAAGATCCTCGCCAAGCTGGGCAAGCGGATCAAGGCGGCGAAGGGGGCGATGGTCCGGTCCGGCGCGAAGGTAAAGGCGCCGGTGGCGCCGCCGCTCGACTGGAACGGGCGCCTGCTCGCGATCGGCGGCGAAGCCGCGAGCACCAACACGATGTTCGACCTGTTCGCGACCTTCCCCGCCAATTGTCCGCCGACGATCGTCGTCCAGCATCTGGGCGGCGGCCTCGCTGCGACGTTGATCGACAAGATGGCTGCCGAGATCGCGCCCCGGATCGTGCTCGCCGAGGATGGCATGCCGGTTGAACAGGGGACGATCTACCTCGCCGCGCCGGGTGACGCGCACGTCGTCGTCGATGCCTGGCCGAACGGCAGGCTGCGCATGCTGCCACGCGATCCGGTGGCGGGCGAGCGGCCGTCGATCTCGATCCTGTTCGCCTCGGTCGCGAAGGCGTGCGGGACGGAGGCGATCGGCCTGCTGCTCGGTGCCGATGGCGAGGATGGCGACGCCGGCGTGCGCGCGCTCCAGGCCGGCGGCAGCTACAGCATCGTGCCCGCGGAAAACCGCGCCGAGGGCTTCACGCTGCAACGCAAGCTCGCGACGCAGCCGGTTCCGCTGGACAAGCTGTCCGCCAATATCCTGAAACTATGCTCGCGGTGAGGACGCCCATGGCGCGTGGCGAAGAGACGAATCCCGTCCATAGCGGCGGCATCGAACCCGCGCTGGCCTTCGCGCTGGCGGACGGGATGGTCGAACTGACCCGTATGCTCTCCGATCTCGCCTTCGACCTCGCCTCGGATCCCGCTACGTTGCGCCGGCACATGCACGGCCTTCAGGCCGTCGACCGCATCACGCAGGCGCAGCTGGCAATGGCCGAGGTGCTGCGCTCCGCAGACAGCAGCGAGGCGCGACTCGCCGCGATCACGCTCGACGGACTGGCTCAGGATCTCGCGACCAAGCTTCACGGCTATCGCAACGTCCCCGTTTCGGATCAAAACTGACCCTTCTCCGCCTGCAAGTCCCCGAGGGCGCTTGATTTAACGGCCTCCATCCCTATTCACTCGCGGATATGGGAGGACTTCGATGGGCATGAGCGAGCACCGCTATCGCGCGGCGGGGGAACTGACGTCCGTGAATGACGGCGGCCCGACGGACGGGGCCGCGTCCATGGTCCTGGCGGATATGGCGGGCGCGGATGCAGCGCTCACCGATCTGGCGCGCAGCATCGTGATTTCGCGCCGCAAGCTGAGCGACCGGCTCGATCCCGCGCTGTTCGCCAATCCCGGCATGGACATCCTGCTCTTCCTGTTCGCCGAGGGCATAAACGGCGCAACCGTCACGACCAACGCCTGCTGCGCCGCCGCCGGGGTGCCGCGCACCACGGCCCTGCGCTGGATCAAGCTGTTGCAGGAACGCGGACTGGTGGAGGGCAGCGATGATGCCAGCGACCGGCGCGTCACGATGCTCGGCCTGACGCCGGCGGGCCGCAAGGCCTTGCGCGAATGGCTCGCCGATATCGTCGCGCTGCCGCTGGCAAAGCCCGAGGCGCTGGGCTGACCGGTTTCCGGTCCACCCTCCCCCGGACGATCCGTCAGTCGCGTATGACGGGATGGCGGGCGCGCAGCGCGTCCGCGACCCGTTCCACCTCGCCCGTCGCCGCCGACGATCCCGACGGTGTCACGCTCCAGTTGCAATGCGGATGCGTGTCGAGCGAGTAGATTTTCAGGTCTCCTACCACGAGTCGCCAGTGGCGGCGCGTGCCACCCGCCTCGCGCACCAGGGTGGACAGGAACAGGTCTTTAAGCTCGCCGCTGGTCATCGCTGCGCGACATAGGGCGTGATCGCACATTGTCACCCCGCCGCGCGTCACGATCGGCACCCGGAGCGGCTTGTGTCCGTCGCCGCGAGGCGCCATCGCCCCCGTCATGACCGAAACCACGGACCGATCGACCACCCGCGGCGGGCTGATGCTGGGCATCGGCGCCTATGCGGCCTGGGGGCTGTTGCCGATCTATTTCCACCTGCTGGACGGCGTGCCGCCGATCCAGATGCTGTCGCATCGCGTCGTCTGGTCGTTGATCCTGCTCGTCGGCATCGTCATGCTGCTCGGCCGGTCGCGGTCGATCCTGGCGGTCGCGCGCGGACGTACCTTGCTCGCGCTCGCGGCGAGCGCCACGCTGATCGCGGTCAACTGGTTCGTCTATATATGGGCGGTCGACAGCGCGCATCTGGTCGAGGCGAGCCTGGGGTATTTCATCAATCCGCTGGTCAACGTCGCGCTGGGCCTTGTCGTGCTGGGCGAGCGGCTGGGCCGGATGCAGGTCGCCGCGATCGTGCTCGCGGTCGTCGGGGTCGCGATCCTTGCGATCGCCGGCGGCGGCGCGATCTGGATCAGCCTGGTGCTCGCGCTCAGCTTCGGCCTGTACGGTCTGATCCGCAAGGTTGCGGCGATCGACGCGCTCGGCGGGCTGACCGTCGAAACCGCATTGCTCGCGCCGTTCGCGATCGGCGTGCTGGTGCATGCCGCGCACGGCGGCGCCGCCGCCTTCGGGCACGGGGGCACGACCGCCTCCGGCTATGGCGCGGCGACCGACTGGCTGCTGATCCTCGCCGGCCCGATCACCGCCGCGCCGCTGCTGATGTTCGCGGCCGGCGCGCGGCGGCTGCGCTACACGACGATGGGCCTGCTCCAGTATATCGCGCCGACGCTCCAGTTCCTCGAGGCCGTGCTGCTGTTCGGCGAGCCCGTCCGCCCGGTGCAGCTCGCATCCTTCGCGCTGATCTGGACCGCCTGCGCGCTTTATGCATGGAGCAGCATCGCCGCCACCCGGACGGATCGCTGACGCCGCAGCCGATCGACATCCGGCGGCCCGACTGTCTTACGGATGTCCCTGCTCACTCGGCGCGCAGGCGATAACCGACGCCCAGTTCGTTGGCGATGACGCTACCCACCGGCTGCGGCGCCTCCAGCTTCTGGCGCAGGTTGCGCACGACGATGCGGAGGTATTCGATACGCGGGTCCTCATCGCCGCTCCAGGCGGCGGCGATGATCCGGTCGTGCGTGACAACCCGGCCGATATGCTGCGCGAGCTGCGCTAGGACGTCATATTCCTTGCGCGTCAGGTGCACCTCCTCCTCTGCGCGCATCACCAGACGGCGGTCGAGGTCGATCGTCAACGTCGCCGTCCGCACCACCTGCGGCGCCCGCCCCGCCCCGCCGCGGTGGCGCAGCGCGACGCGCAGGCGGGCGAGCAGCTCGTCGGTGTCGAACGGCTTGGTGACGTAATCGTCCGCGCCGAGGTCGAGCGCGGCGACCTTTTCCTCGGTCGCATCGCGCGCGGACACGACGAGCAGCACGCGCCCCTCCTTGCCGCGCAGCAAGGGCACGAGGCCGAGCCCGTCGCGGTCGGGCAGACCGAGGTCGAGCAACACCGCGTCCGGATGCTCCGCCGCGGCGACCGCCAGTGCGTCTCGCCCGTCACGCGCCTCGACGACGCGATACCCCGCCTGAGCGAGCGTATTGTGGAGCAGGCGGCGGATCGCGACCTCATCGTCGACGACCAGGACGGTGGCGGGCATGTCAGATATCCTCGAGGGGCACGTCGCGCACGATCAGCGGATGGGGAAAGACGAGCGCGAACGCCGCCCCCGTACCGTCCGTGCGGTTGCCCGCCTCGACGCCCATCCCCATCGCTTCCGCAAACGCCTTGACGATGGCAAGGCCAAGGCCGGTGCCGCCGATTGCGCGGTCGGACCCTTCCAGCCGGCGGAACGTCTCGAACACCTCCGCCTCGTGCCCCGGCGGCAGGCCGGGCCCATGATCGAGCACCGCCAGGCGCAGCACCCCGTAGCTGTGGCGCCCCTCGACGACGATCTCCGTCCCCGGATCGGCATAGCGCCCGGCATTGTCGAGCAGGTTGAGCAGGCAATGGTGGAGCAATTGCGGATCGGCGCGGACGAGCGGCAGGTCGGGCGGCACGTCGAGGCGGACGTTATGCCCCTCCAGCGCGCGGCGGGCGTCATGCGCCGCGCCCGTCACCGCATCGCCCAGGTCGATCGGCTCGACGCGCAGCTTGAGCGCGCCCGCTTCCACCCGCGCCATGTCGAGCAGATTGGCGACGAAGCGGTTGAGCCGCGCTGCCTCTCCCTCGATCGTCGCGACCAAAGCCGGCGCCTCGTCGCGCGCGACGCCCTGGCGAAGCTGTGCCGCGGCCGCCATTACCGCGGTCAGCGGCGTGCGCAGGTCGTGGCTGACCGACGAGAGCAGCGCCGCGCGCAGCCGGTCGCGCGTGCGCACCGCATCGACGTCCCTGATCTCCGCCTCCAGCCGCAGCCGCTCCAGCACCAGCGCGGCCTGGTCGATCAGGCCGGTGAGCAGCGGCAGCCGGTCCGCGCGCACCGGCTCACCGCCGCTGTCGCTGGCGAGGCCGAGCACGGCGAGCGTCCGCTCGCCCGCCTTGAGCGGCTGGAACAGCCATTCCGACGCCGCGAGCGTCGCCGATCCCTTGCCCGCGGGGGTGCCGGTGTCGAACGCCCAGTTCGCCGCGGCCATATCCATCGTCTCGAGGCGGTAGTCGGCGCTGGTCGCCGCCGCGACCGCGAGGCCACCGCCCCCCGGCGCCGGGGTCAGCAGCACGACCTGCACGTCGAACAACCGACGTATGTCGTCGCAGATGACGCGCCCCGCCTCCGCCGGGTCGTTGATGCCGCCGAGGCGATGGAGGAAACCCGCCAGCGTCGCATTGGCGCGCGCGCTGGCGGCGGCGAGGTCCGCTTGCGCCCTGACGCGTGCGGTCAGCTGGCTGGTCGCGATGGCGACGCCGAGCAGCACGAAGATCGAGACGACGTTTTCGGGATTGCTGACGCTGAGCGTGCCGACCGGGGGCAGGAAGAAGAAGTTGTAGGCGAGGCTGGAGGCGAGGCCGGCGAACAGGCCGGTGCGCAGGCCATAGAGGCTTGCCGCCGCCATGACCGGCAGCAGATAGAGGAGCGCGACGTTGCCGAGGTTGAGGACATGGAACAGCGCGCTCGCCAGCATCGTCACCAGCGCGACGCCGGCCAGCGTCACCGCGTAACCCGTCGGCGAGCCCCAGCTGCCGCGCGGTCGCACCATCCGCTCACGACGCGACGCATCGCCGGTGGCGGAGCCCTCGACCGGCAGGACATGGACGGTGACGCCCGGTGTCTCGCGCACCAGTTGGTCGACCACCGAACCGTGGCGCAATTCGAACCAGCGCGAACGTTTCGACTTGCCGACCACGAGCTGGGTCGCACGCGCATCCGCCAGGAAATCGCGGATACCCTCGACCACGGTCGGCGCGGGCACGGTCGCGACCGCCGCCCCCAATTGCGTCGCCAGCGTCATCGTCGCCGCCAGCCGGCGGTGCTGCGCCTCGCCGAATTGCGCGGTGCGCGGCGTATCGATGAACAGGGCGGTCCACGGCGCATGCAGCGCGTCGGCGGCGCGCTTCGCCGCGCGGACCAGCTCGTCAGCCCCCGGAAATTCGCTGACCGCGACGACAAGACGCTCGCCGCCCGCCCAGGTGCCGCCAACGCCCAGCGAGCGGACATGGTCGAGCATCTGCGCATCGACCGCCTGCGCCGCGCGGCGCAGCGCCAGTTCGCGCAACGCCGACAGGTTGGATTTCGAGAAGAAGTGCGACAGCGCGCGCGTCGCCTCCTGCGGCAGATAGACCTTGCCCGCCTTCAGCCGCTCGATCAGCTCGTCGGGCGGGATGTCGACGACTTCGATTTCGGCCGCCTCCAGGATACGGTCGGGCACCGTCTCGCGCACGCGGACGCGGGTGAAGCTGGCGACGACGTCGTTCAGGCTCTCGACGTGCTGGATGTTGACTGTCGTATAGACGTCGATGCCCGCCGCGAGCAGCTCCTCGACGTCCTGGTAGCGCTTGGGGTGCCGGCTGCCTGGCGCGTTGGTGTGCGCGAGTTCGTCCACCAGCGCGAGCCGGGGGCTGCGCGCGAGCACCGCGTCGATGTCCATTTCGTGCAGCGTGCGCCCTTCGTAGGCGACGGCACGGCGCGGCACGATCTCCTGCCCGCGCACCAGGGCCTCGGTTTCGACGCGCCCGTGCGTCTCGACCACCGCGACGACGACGTCGACGCCGTCGCGCCGCCGCGCCGTGCCTTCCGACAGCATCTCGAACGTCTTGCCGACGCCGGGGGCCGCGCCGAGGAAGATCTTCAGACGGCCACGCCCCTCCTGCGCGGCGGCGCGCAACAGGGCGTCGGGATCGGGGCGCGGATCGTCCCCCGCCATCAGTTTGCCCGCCGGTCTTGCACGAGCGCGCTGATCGCCCGCCCGATCAAGCTCGCGCCTATCGGACCGCCCGCGCCGCCGTAAGAGAGACGCCCCTGTGTCCGGGGCAAGATCGTCTGGCCGATACCGGTGATGGTCATCGCGACAGGATAGACCAGCCCGCGCGGGATCGCGACTGGCATCGTCATCCTGGTCGCGGGACCGAAGACGAAACGCGGTTCTCGACCACGACTCTTCTCGTCTGCCGCCTGCGAGAGGGACCGCCCTGGGTTCTGCCGGCCCGGCGACAGGATCGGTGAAAGGAAGACAACGGTGAGGTCACACGCCCGCGTCGCGGATCGTTTCCATCGCGACGAAGGTCGACGTGTTCGCGACGTGCGGCAAGGCCGAGATGCGCTCGCCCAGCACCTCGCGGTACCGCCGAATGTCCGCGGTGCGCACCTTGAGCAGATAGTCGAAGCTGCTCGCGATCATGTGGCATTCCTCGACCTCGGGAATCCGCAACACCGCGCGGCGGAACTCGTCGAGCGCCGCCTCGCGCGTGTCGGACAGCTTCACCTCGGTAAAGGCGATATGGTCGAGCCCGAGCCGCGCCGGATCGACGATCGCGCGAAAGCCCAGAATATAGCCCTGGTCGATCAGGCGCCGCATCCGCACCTGGCACGGCGTCTTCGACAGTCCCACCCGCTTCGCCAGTTCGGTGACGGAGATGCGCCCCTCCGCGCGCAACACATCGATGATCTTGCGGTCGAACACGTCGATCGGCGCGACACCGGCGGGTTTGGCAGGCGATTGATCCGTCATGAACCCTCAAATCGATGCTTTCGGCGCGATACTGGTCGAAATCCGGTCGGATCGCCAGACCGGAAAGGCTTATGGGCGGATGACCCCAGAGGATCGATCCCACGCCATGACGACGCCGCCCTTCGCCGATTTCGCGCCCCCCATCCGCCCGGCCACGCCGCTGCGCGATGCGCTCACCGCCGCCTATCGCCGGCCCGAGCCCGAATGCCTCGCGCCGCTGCTTGACCAGGCGACATTGCCCGACGCGGTCCGCACCGCCGCGGCGCAGACCGCAACCGGCCTCGTCACCGCGCTGCGTGCCAAGCACAAGGGCACCGGCGTCGAAGGGCTCGTCCAGGAATATGCGCTGTCCAGCCAGGAAGGCGTCGCGCTGATGTGCCTCGCCGAGGCGTTGCTGCGCATCCCCGACACCGCGACGCGCGACGCGCTGATCCGCGACAAGATCGCCGGCGGCGACTGGCGTGCCCACGTCGGCGACGGCCGCTCGCTGTTCGTCAATGCCGCGACCTGGGGCCTCGTCGTCACCGGCAAGCTCGCCGGCAGCGTCAACGACAGCGGCCTCGGCGCCGCGCTCACCCGGCTGATCGCGCGCGCGGGCGAGCCCGTCATCCGCCGCGGTGTCGACATGGCGATGCGCATGATGGGCGAGCAGTTCGTCACCGGCGAGACGATCGCGGAGGCGCTGAAGCGCGCCCGCCCGCTCGAGGCGCGCGGCTTCCGCTACAGCTACGACATGCTCGGCGAGGCGGCGACCACCGCGGCGGATGCGGAGCGTTATTATCGCGATTACGAGAATGCCGTGCGCGCGATCGGCGAGGCGGCGGCGGGCCGCGGCGTCTATGCCGGCCCTGGCATTTCCATCAAGCTGTCCGCGCTCCACCCGCGCTACGTCCGCGCGCAGGCGGACCGCGTGATGGGCGAATTGCTGCCGCGCGTGAAGGCGCTGGCACTGCTCGCGCGCCAGTACGACATCGGTTTCAATATCGACGCGGAGGAAGCCGACCGTCTCGAACTGTCGCTCGACCTGCTCGAAAGCCTCGCGACCGATCCCGACCTTGCACATTGGGACGGCCTCGGCTTCGTCGTCCAGGCCTATGGCAAGCGTTGCCCGTTCGTCATCGACTGGATCGTCGACCTCGCCCGCCGTTCGCACCGGCGGATCATGGTCCGCCTCGTCAAGGGCGCCTATTGGGACGCGGAGATCAAGCGCGCGCAGGTCGACGGCCTCGCCGACTTCCCCGTCTATACGCGCAAGATCCACACCGACGTCGCCTACATCGCCTGCGCGCGCAAATTGCTTGGCGCAAAGGACGCGGTCTTTCCCCAGTTCGCGACGCACAATGCGCAGACTCTCGCCACCATCTACGAGCTGGCGGGCACGGATTTCGCGGTCGGCGACTATGAGTTCCAGTGCCTGCACGGCATGGGCGAGCCGCTGTACGACGAGGTCGTCGGCCCGGAAAAGCTGAACCGGCCGTGCCGCATCTACGCGCCGGTCGGCACGCACGAGACGTTGCTGGCGTACCTCGTCCGCCGCCTGCTCGAAAACGGCGCCAACTCGTCGTTCGTCAACCGTATCGCAGACCCCGAAGTGCCGATCACCGATCTCGTCGCCGATCCGGTCGACGCGGTCCGCGCGATGGCGTCATCGGCCGTCGGGCCCGGCCAGAAGAACCCGCATATCGCCTTGCCCCGCGACCTGTACGGCGCGCGCGCCAATTCGGCGGGCCTCGACCTCAGCGACGAGCATATGCTGGCGATGCTCGCGCAGGCGATGGCCGCCGCCGGACCGTGGGAGGCGGGCGTCGAAGGTGCGCCGCGCGACGTGCTCAACCCCGCCGACCATCGCGACCGCGTCGGCGTGGTGCGCGAACTGTCGGTCGATCAGGCGCGCGATGCCGCGCATGTCGCCGCCGCCGCCGCGCCCGGCTGGGCCGCGACCGCACCGACGGCGCGTGCCGCGATCCTCGATCGCGCGGCCGATGCGATGCAGGCGAAGATGCCCGAGCTGCTCGCGCTGATCGTGCGCGAGGCGGGCAAGTCGCTGCCCAATGCCATCGCCGAGGTGCGCGAGGCGATCGATTTCCTGCGCTATTACGCCGAACAGGCGCGCACGACGCTCGCCGCCGCGCCCGCGCCGCTCGGCGTCGTCACCTGCATCAGCCCGTGGAACTTCCCACTCGCGATCTTCATCGGCCAGGTCGCCGCCGCGCTCGTCGCGGGCAATGCCGTGCTTGCCAAGCCGGCGGAGGAGACGCCGCTGATCGCCGCGCAGGGCATCGACCTGCTGCACCAGGCGGGCGTGCCGATCGACGTGCTGCACTTCGTTCCGGGCGACGGCGCGATCGGCGCGGCGCTGGTCGCGGCGCCGGAAACCGCGGCGGTGATGTTCACCGGATCGACCGAGGTCGCACGCCTGATCCAGAAGGAACTGGCCAAGCGCCTGTCGCCCGCCGGCGCGCCGATCCCGCTGATCGCGGAGACGGGCGGGCAGAATGCGATGATCGTCGATTCGAGCGCGCTCGCCGAACAGGTGGTGGCCGACGTCATCGCCTCCGCCTTCGACAGCGCGGGCCAGCGCTGCTCGGCGCTGCGCGTGCTGTGCCTGCAGGAAGAGGTCGCCGATCGCACGCTGGCGATGATCAAGGGCGCGCTGCACGAGCTGTCGATCGGCCGCACCGATGCGCTGAAGGTCGACATCGGCCCGGTCATCACCGCAGAGGCGAAGGCGAATATCGAGGCGCACGTCGATAAGATGCGCAAGAGCGGCCATCGCGTCGAGCAGCTGACGCTTGCCGGCGACACCGCCAACGGTACCTTCGTCGCGCCGACGATCGTCGAGCTGACCGACATCGGCGAGCTGGAGCGCGAGGTGTTCGGCCCCGTCCTCCACGTCGTCCGCTTCCGCCGCGCCGAACTCGACCGGCTGATCGACCGGATCAACGGCACCGGTTACGGCCTCACCTTCGGCCTGCACACGCGCCTCGACGAGACGATCGCGCACGTCACCAGCCGGGTGAAGGCGGGCAACCTCTACATCAACCGCAACGTCATCGGCGCGGTCGTCGGCGTGCAGCCGTTCGGCGGTCGCGGCCTGTCGGGCACGGGCCCTAAGGCGGGCGGCCCGCTCTACCTCGGCCGGCTGGTCGCGGGCACGCCGGTGCCGCCGCCGATCGCGTCGGACCATGCCGACGCCGCCGCGCGCGATCTCGCGGTCTGGCTGGAGGATCAGGGCGATACCGCCGGCGCGAACCGGGTACGAACGGCGATCGCGACGTCTTTGCTCGGCGCGCAGACCGAGCTCGCGGGCCCGGTCGGCGAAACCAACGTCTACGCGCTTCATCCGCGCGGCCGTGTGCTGCTGATGCCGCGGACGCGCGACGGGCTGGTCGAACAGCTCGGCGCGGCGCTCGCGGGCGGCAACGATCCGGTGATCGCCGCCCCGGCAGGGCTCGCGGCCTCGCTCGCCGGCCTGCCCGAAGGCGTCGCGCACCGGCTGCACTGGGCGGCCGACTGGCGGCGTGAGGGGCCCTATGCCGGCGCTTTGATCGAGGGCGACGCGGCGACGGTGGCGGACGCGCTGGCCGCGCTCGCGGACCTGCCCGGCCCGATCGTGCTGCCGCAGGCGTCGGGCAGCGGCTATCGCCTCGACTGGCTGGTCGAGGAGGTGTCGACCTCGATCAACACCACCGCCGCGGGCGGCAACGCCAGCCTGATGGTGCTGCCGACCAGCTGAGGCGGGGGCCAAGACCGCCTCACCCTCACCCTTCCGCAGGCTTCGCCGCTCCCTCCCTCTCCCGATGGGAGAGGGAAGGGGCCCGCCCGGCGCAGCCGGGTGGGAAGGGTGAGGGTGACGCCGTCCAAGACCGTTGCGTCGAACGGATCACCCCGCCAGCGCCACTGCCGCTACCGAATCCTCGAAAGAGGCAAACCACCCCCGGCTCGCGCCATCTGCCGACGACGCGGTAAAGCCAGCGCCGTCCAGCCGCGTCTCGATCGCCTCCGCTGCGATCCGCGATGCGATGCCCAGGCATTTGGCATGCGCTTCCTTGGCCACCCAGCGGGCGAGCGCCTCGTCGTCGCGCATCACCGCACGCTCCGCGGTGGTAAAGGCATCGCGCGGCGGCGGAGCGGCACCCGCGGGTTCGATGTCCACGCCGATCGGCCCGCGCGCCACCCCGATCAGTGCGTGGGGCCAGCGCCCGGCGACGCTGACGCGCCAGCCCGCGGGCGCAATGACGACCGGCGCGCCCGCGCTGCTGCGACCGAACGACACGCGGTCGGGATGCACGCCCGACAGCTGCGCGAGCAACGCCCGTGCCAGCCGCCGCCGCATCCCCCGCATCGTCGCATCCGGCCGGGTCGCCAGATCGGCAAGGTCCTCCGCCGACAGGGTCGCGCGGCCGGCATCGACCATTGTCTGCGGGTCGTCGAGCCGCACCCGCCATACTAGCGCGCCGTCGCCGCGCGGCACGCCCGCGAGCGCGCCCGTCGCCCATACGGGCGGCATCATCCGGTGCGGACGAGGCGGGCGGGCGAACCCTCCCACGACGTGCCTGGCGGCAGCGTCTCGCCCTTCATCACCACCGACAGGTCGCCGAGCTGCGCATCCGCGCCGATCTCCGCATCGTAGAGCACGATCGCGTACGAGCCGATCGTCGCGCGATCGCGCACGCTGACCCCGCTGACCTTCATCACGCGATCCTCGAACAGATGCGTCTGCAGCCCGGCGAAGTCGTTGAGCGCGACGTCGTCGCCGATGTCGACCAGATCCTGTTCGGTGACGTCGGTCGTATCGATGTAACAGCGCTTGCCGATCCGGCAGCCGAGCAGGCGCAGATAGGCGGGCAGCCACGGCGTACCGCGCAGCGGCTCGAGCAGGTTGGGCACCGCCAGATTCTCGTAGGTCGCGGTGACCAGTTCGGTCCGCCACACGAACGTGCTCCACAACGGCGCGGTCGTCTGGCGGTAACGGCCAACGACCAGCCATTTGAGCAGCACCACCGACAGCCCGCACGCCAGCGCGAACCCGACGTACAGGAACGGGAAGGTCAGCGGCACCAGCCACGGGCCGTTGCTGAGATCGTCGATCGTCCCCACCGCGGACAGCAACAGGCTGAAGAAGGCGAGGAACAGCGTCAGCGACAAGGTGACGCGGACATATTCGATTCCCAGTCGCGTCGCGACCAACCGGCGCCCCGGGTTGAACCGCGCGCCCTCGTCGAACAACCCCACCGTCTGGCGTACGGGCAGCGAGATCGGCGGCGACCCGAACCACGTGCCGTCGGGTTTCTCCGCGCCGCCGTCCGCGGGCGGTTTCGACAGCACGCCGATCAGCACGCCGTCGCCGACGCTCGCGCCCGTCGGCAGCAGCGCCGAATTGCCGATGAAGCTGCGCCGCCCGATTCGCGTATGCGCAAGGCGGATCGCGCCGGGCTCGACCCGCGCCGATCCGAACAGCACCGCATCGGCGATGAAGCTCTCCGCGCCGATGTCGACCAGGTCGGGGACGATCGCCGCCGCGGTCGAAATCTCGGCGCGCTTGCCCACCTTCACGCCCAGTGCGCGATACCAGGGGACAACGTAGAGCGTCGCATAGATCGGGTGGAGCAGCCGCAGCGCGAGGTCGTTGACCTGCTGCACGAACCAGAAGCGGACGTAGAACCAGCTGTGGATCGCATAGCGCCCCGGCCGCACCCGGCCGAGGAACAGCCGCTTCGCTGCGACCGTCAGCACGCACATCAGGATGACGTAGGTGATCGCCAACGCGGGCGCGAGCAGCAGATAGGTGTAGCCTTCGCTCCGCCAGTCGAGCTCGATCAGCGCGACGAGGCCGGGCGCGATCGGCAGGATCGCGACGAGCGGCAGCAGCAGCGCGCCAAAGGCGAGCGCCAGCCCGACCGCGAGCCGCCGCGCACCGCCGGCGGGCGGTGAGACCCGCGCATCCGCCGGGCCGTGCGGCGTCGCGGGCGATCCGCTCCAGCATTCGCCCGCCGGGATGGTGGTGCCGACCGGCAGCGCGGACAGATCCTCCAGCTGTGCGCCCGCACCGATCGTGCAGTCGCGCCCCACCACCGCCATCGATCCGACGAAGGCATTGTCGCCGATGTGCGCGGTGCCGAGGCGCAGCAGCCCGCGCTCAACCGACGATGTCGCCAGCATCGCATAGTCGCTGACGATCGCGCCCGCACCGATCGTCACCAGATCGGCGGCATCGATATTGCCGCGCCCGATGAACGCGTCTTGGCCCACCTTCGCGCCGAGCAGCCGGTAATAGGTGCGGATCATCGGCGTACCGGCCAGATACGGCGTCGCGATCACCTCCGAAAAGCGGCGGACGAACCACCAGCGCAGATAGTAACCGCCCCACAATGGATAGTCGCCCGCGCGGAACCGCCCGATCACCAGCCATTTGATCAGGATCGACGCGCACATAGCCAGCGGCGGGATGAATACGAAACTGATGCCGCTGAGCAGCAGCGCGGGCACGCGATCCACCTGATCGGCGAGCCGGGTATAGGCGATATAGGGGAAGAACCATTGCAGCCCCGCGACCGCGTAGATGGGCAGCAGCAGCAATGTCTGCGCGGCATAGCAGAGCCAGCGCCGCACATCCGATATCCGGTGGAACGGCTCCTCGACCCCCGCCTGCGCCAGCCCCGCGCTTTCCAGCCGCGCGGCGAGGTCGCGGATGTTCGGCGCGGCGTACAGGTCCTGGATCGACACGCCGGCAAGCCCCGGCGCCTTGCGGATCGCCGAGACGAGCCGTGCGGCCTTCAGCGAATGGCCGCCGAGGTCCTCGAACAGGTCGTCGGTCACCCCGACCTTCTGCGGCGCGAACGCCTCCGCCCAGATCGCCTGCAACGTTTGCTCCAGCGCCGTCTCGGGCGCCGCAGTTTCACGGCTTTCGTCCGCGACGACCACAGGGCGGATCAAGGCCTTGCGATCGACCTTGCCCGACGCGGGCAGCGTCGGCAGCACGTCGAGCCGCTGATAGGCCGCAGGCCGCATATAGGCGGGCAACCGGTCGCGCACGCGCGCGCGCACCGCATCCATGTCGATCGAAGCCTCGCCGCGCGCGACGAGGAAGGCGGCAAGGAATTCGGCCCCATCCTCGTCCTTGAACAGGTGGACGACCGCCTGCGCGACCGCGGGATCGTCGGCGATCACCGCCTCGATCTCGCCCAGCTCGACGCGGAAGCCGCGGATCTTCACCTGCGTGTCGATGCGGCCGATGAAATCGATGTCGCCGACCGCATCCAGCCGCACGAGGTCGCCGGAGCGATAGACGAGCGCGGGCTTGCCGTCGGTGCCGAGGAACGGCGTCGTCACGAACTTGTCGGCGGTGAGATCGGGCCGGTTGACGTAGCCCGCGCCGACACCTGGTCCGCCGATCACCAGCTCGCCCTCCGCCCCCGCATCGACCGGCCACAGCCGCTCGTCGACGATCCACGCGGTATAGCCGGGCAGCGGCCGGCCGATCGTGACGCGGCGGCCCGGCTGCACCTCCGTCCAGGTCGCGGTCACCGTGGTCTCGGTCGGGCCATAGGTGTTGAGGATGCGCAGGCCCGGCCGCGCCCAGCGGTCGACGAGGTCGGGCGGGCACGCCTCACCACCCAGGTTGAGCAAGCGGAGCGCCGGCATCGGCGTTTCGACCAGGGTGAGCAGCGACGGCACGACGTGCCAGATCGTCACGCCCTCGCGCGCCAGCACGTCGGCCATGTCGGGGCCCGCCTTGGCCAGCGCCTCGTCCGCGACGAGCAGTTCGGCGCCGACGAAGAACGCGCTCCACATCGTCTCCACCGACATGTCGAACGCCAGGCTGAACCCGCCGAACACCTTGTCGCCCTCGTCCAGCGCCAGGATCGCGCTTTCGGAGCGGACGAGGTGGCAGGCGTTGGCATGGGTGATCATCACCCCCTTCGGCCGCCCCGTCGTGCCGGAGGTGTAGATGATATAGGCAAGGTCGCCCGGCACGCTGCCCGTGTCCGCACGCGTCAGCGGCGTCGCGTCGAGCGCGGCAAGGTCGCCCAGCGCGCGATCGACCACCAGCGTCCGGCCCGGCATCGCGCCCGCACGTTCGCTGTCGGTGACGATCAGCACCGCGCCGCTGTCCTCGGCGATGAAATCGATACGGTCCTGCGGATAGGTCCAGTCGACCGGCACGTAGCAGGCGCCCGCCCACAGGGTGCCGAGGATCGCCATATACTGGTCCAGCCCGCGCGGCAGGCACAGCACGACGCGGTCGCCGCGCGCCACGCCCATCGCGCGCAGGTGCCGCGCGAACCGCACGGCGCGGTCGCGCAATTCGGTGTAGCTCAGCGCGGTGCGGCGCTCGCTTTCCGGGTCGTCGACGAGCATCCGTGCCGCGCGGTTGCGGCCGAATCGCGCCGCCGCGGCCTCGAACATCTCGTGCAGCAGTTCATCACGCGCGTACGGCTCTTCCTCGCGCAGCGCCGGCGTCGGGACGATCGGGGCGAACACGGTGGGCTGCTGGTCGGGGGCGGGAACGGCAAGGGACGCATCGTCAACCAGATTATTCATCGACACGCCTCGTCCCTCGAACCGGCCGCTCCTATCGTGCGACCCTGCCACATCCCTACAGAAACTATCCGGGTGCGGATCAAGCTCCCATTTAACGTGCCCGTCGGAAAATCGTCTGATCGCGACGCGCGATGCGAAGCGGCCGCCGATCGATTACTCCATAATCACCCTAAATCGTCGAATGCGTCCAGACTAGCACCAAAGTGAAGACGATTGATCGTCACCCGCGACGAGATTTCGTTGACGCGCTTTTCGGATAGGCGCAGATCGTCCGCAGTTCGCGTTTAGACGTATCGAACCTTAGATTCGGATGAAAATTCAGTCACTCAACTGAAACAGAGATCGGACCGCGGCGTCGATAGATATCGATGATGGCGACGCGGGCCGTGAGCGTAATCGTATAGTTTTCATGACTCCTACGCGTGCCATCATCGGCGCGCGTACGAACCTGCGCGCCCATGCGCAAAGTCTAACAAGGAGGATCACGGCATGAACGGCAATCCCGCAGCAGCCTTTCTTGGCGGCGGCATGTTCCAGAACCAGGGTAGCGGCGGCCAGAGCGGCCCGTTCGGCCCGACGGCTTATCTCGGCTGCCAGCCGCAGCCCGGTCCGTTTGGCCCGACCGGCTATTTCGGTTGCCAGCCGCAGCATGGCGGCCCGATCGGTCCGACCGCGTACCTCGGTTGCCCGCCGCATCATGGTCCTTATGGCCCGACCGCCTATCTCGGCTGTCAGCCGCAGCATGGCGGCCCGATCGGCCCGACCGCGTATCTCGGCTGCCCGCCGCATCATGGCCCGTTCGGCCCGACCGCCTATTTCGGCTGTCCGCCGCACCACGGCGGCCCGATCGGCCCGACCGCCTATCTGGGCTGTCCCCCGCCGATCGGCCCGACCGCGTATCTCGGCTGTCCTCCCCACGGCGGGCCTGTCGGTCCCACGGGCTATCTCGGCTGCCAGCCCAACCTGCCGCAGACGCCGGGCATGCCGCAGCAGGCGATGGCGGATTGCAAGCACGTCATGTGGACGGCGGGCTGCACCTTCGCCGGCGCCCAGCCGCAGGCGGCTGCCGCGAATTGCGGCGAGGTGCTGAAGACCTTCGTCTGCACGATCGGTCAGCAGGTGCAGGGTCCGGCGGCGAACGACTGCAAGCACGTGATGTGGACCGCCGGCTGCACCTTCGCAGGGGCGCAGCCGCAGGCCGCCGCACGTGCGGACTGCGGCGAGGTGCTCACCACCCTCGCCTGCACCCTGGTCAAGCCCGCCGGCGCAGAGGCGGACAATACGATGTGCGCGACGCTGTTCACGCTGACGCCGACCTGGTGCTCGCCGACGACCGGCAACAGCGCGAACGACTGCAAGCATGTCATGTGGACCGCAGGCTGCACCTTTGCCGGAGCGCAGGGTGCGACGGCGAACCGCGCCGACTGCGGCGAGGTATTGACGACGCTCGCCTGCACGCTGACCGCAGAGGCGCAGAACGTCGCCGCCGCGGATTGCAAGCATGTGCTGTGGACCGCAGGCTGTACCTTCGCCGCCGCCGAGGCGGGCGAACGCTGCGGCGACGTGCTGACGACGCTCGCCTGTACGCTGGTCGCGATGCCGGAAGAGGGCGCACAGAATACCGGCGCCGAAGCGAACGACTGCAAGCATGTGCTGTGGACCGCGGGCTGCACCTTCGCAGCCCAGCCGCAGCCGAGCACGCGCGACGACGACTGCAAGCACGTCATGTGGACGGCGGGCTGCACCTTCGCGAGCTGATCGCGAAGCCACCGACCGGAACGGCCGTCGTCGCTCACCCAGCGACGGCGGCCCGACCGTTATCGATACGACGACGATCCGTAGGCTGGGGGGCCGACACGCACGTGGAGACGATCTACCGCAATCTCGCGCGGTTCCTGATGCAGCGCGGCCTGCTGAGCCGGGCCGATCTGGTCGACGGCGGCCTGACCATGGCGATGGGGCGCAGCCGCAATCGCCACATCCTCATAAAGCGGCGCCATGGCGGCGGCCTGTTCGTCAAGCAGGCGCTGGAGACGGAGGCGATGACCGCGCAGACCGTCGCGCGCGAGGCTGAGGTCTACCGCGGCGCGTTCGCCGATGACCGGCTCGCCGCGCTACGCGATCTGCTCCCCGTCTTTCATCTCCACGATCCCGCACAGGGCATGCTGGTCACCGACATGGTCGCCGATGCCGAGACGCTGGCCTCCTGTCACAAGACGATGGGCGCCTGCCCGCCCGATCTCGCGCGCCGGATCGGCGCCGCGCTCGCCGGCTATCACGCGATCCGCTTCGCCGAGGGACGGCCGCAGGCGGCGCTGTTTCCGCAGGACCCGCCCTGGATCCTCAAGCTGCATCGCGAGCCCGATCTGTCGACGCTGCGGCGCAGTGCCGCCGCTTCCGCGCTGATCGACCTGCTGCTCGCGACGCCCGACCTCGGCGATCGGCTCGGCCGGCTGCGCGATGACTGGCGGCGCGACACGCTGATCCACACCGACATGCGCTGGGAAAACGTGCTGCTCGCGCCGCGCCGCGCGCCGCTGCCGGATCGCCGGCTGTATGTCGTCGACTGGGAACTGGCGGATATCGGCGATGCCGCCTGGGACCTCGCCGGCATGCTGCAATCCTATCTCAATCACTGGCTCGCCTCGATCCCGGCGACCGCGGGCAGCGACCCGGCGGCGCAGATGGCGGCGGCGCGCCACCCGCTCGACACCGTCCAGCCCGCGATCGGCGCACTGTGGGAGGGCTATCTCGCGACGACCGTTCTCGATCGCGACACGCCGGCCGCGTTTCTCGCCCGCACCGTCGCGATGATGGGCGCGCGCATGCTGGTCACAGCGTTCGAGATGAGCGCCTGGCGGACCGCGCTCGACGCGCAGATCGGGCTGATGGTGCAGGTCGCGCTCAACGTGCTTGCCCGGCCCGAGGATGCCGCGCGCGATCTGCTCGGCATTCATATCGCACCCCCGCTGGTCGCAGCGGCATGAGCGTGCTCGATCCGCTGCAAGCGCTCGTCGCGGCGCTCCGTCTCGATGCCGCCGGGGCGATCACGATCGCGGGCCGCCCCGTGGCGCAAGCGCGCGGCAACGACGAGGCCGCGCTGGCGCAGGCGCTGACGATGGCGGTCTATACCCACGCCTATACGCGCCCCTATCCGCCCCCGCCCGCGGACGCCGCCGCCGATGCCACCGGGCCGGGCGACCTCACCCCTGCGCTCGTCGCCGCGAACACCACGCGCGCCTATGGTGAACTCGGCTGGACCGTCTTCGCGAGCGCGCCGGGCGGCAGCGTCGTCGCGACCCGCCACGGTCGCACGCGCCGTTTCGCGCCGGGCCAGTATGTCGCGCTCGACGGCGCCGCGCCACCGCCGCCCGGCACCGCGCTCGCCGTCCAGCATGCGGCGGGATCGAAGACGCTGCAGCCGGGCTTCTATTACGCCTTCTCGCACGGGTTTCGCGACGCGAACGACCTCAGCCCGATCGTCCGGCTCTACTGGAACGTGCACGCCGCCGGCGGCGCCGTGTTCGTGGGAATCGTGACCGCGGTGCTCAATCGCTACGCCATCCCCTTCGATCTCAAGATCACCACCGCGCGCGGCGATTTCGCGCGGCGCGACAATGCCGTCCTCTATCTGGCGCAGGATGCGCTTGCCGTCGCGTGGCTCGCGCTGTCGGCGGCGATGCCCGCGCTCCGCCCGACGCTGAATGCCGACGTTCCGCTATTCGCGCTAAAGGTCGCGCCCGGCGTCGGCTTTGCCGAGGATCCCGGCAACGGCGAGAGTTTCGGCAGCGCGCGCTGCGCCCTGGTCGCCGCCGCCTTGCTCGGCGCGCGGCGCGGCGATCGGTTTGATCCCGACACCTTCGCCACCCGCTTTGCCCAAATCGCCGCCACCGCGGGGCTCGATCTCGACGCGCTCTGGCGCAACCCCGGTTCCAAGGAGGATTACCCATTCACGCGCCCGCCCCTCGCCACGACCGCCGCGTGACCGTCGCGCCCGTCTCCGGCCTGCCTTTCACCGGCCTGTCCGCAACCGACCTGCCCGCCGCCTGCCTCGCCGCGGCCACCGACATCGGCTATCGCCTCGCCCGCGATGCGATGTGGGACGGCATCCGCTGCAACTGGTTCGGCCCGGCGTTCGACGATTTCGGCGCGGGCCAGCAGCTCGGCTTCGGCACGCTCGGCCCGACGCTGTACGATGGCACCGCGGGGATCGCGCTGTTCCTCGCCGCCCTGCAACGCGACAGCCGCGATCCCGTCGTCGCGGGAACCGCCGCGGGCGCGATCGAACATGCGCTGTCGCGGGTCGAGGACGTGCCCGACGGCTTGCAGATCGGTCTGTACACCGGCTGGCTCGGTATCGGCTATGCCGCGATCCTCGCCGGGCGCGACCTGTGCCGCGCCGATATCGTCGCGCGCGGCGAAGCGCTCGTCACGCGGGCGATCGAGGCGGTCGACATCGCCGCCGCGCCGCTCGACGTCATGTCGGGGCATGCCGGCGCGATTCCTGCGCTGCTGCAACTCGGCACGCCACAGGGACGCGCCACGGCGATCGCCTGCGGCGATGCGCTGCTCGCCCGTGCGCACGACAGCGCGCGCGGCCTGTCGTGGGACACGACCGGCGATATGCGCGCGCTGGCGGAGACTGCGGGGCTGACCGACGACGTCGCACGCTGGTTCGACGAGGAGCGCCCGCACCTGACCGGCCATTCGCACGGTGCGGCGGGCATCGGCCTTGCGCTGTTCGAGCTGGCGCACGCGACGGGCGAGCGGCGCTTCGCCGACGCCGCAGCGCGCGCCTTCGCCTATGAAGACAGCTGGTTCACGCCGCAGCGCGGCTGGCCCGACCTACGCCATACCGACCATAGCGGCTGCGCGCCGTCCGCCTGGTGCCATGGCGCCGCCGGCATCGGCTTGACGCGGCTGCGCGCGTGGCAGCTGACCGGTGCGCCCGCCTATCGCGCCGCGGCGGTGGAGGCGATGCGCCTCGCCGCGCAGGTGGTGCTGTCGGCGCTGGCCGGCGTGCACAATTATTCGCTGTGCCACGGCGTCGCGGGGGATGCGGAGCTGTTCCTGCTCGCCGCGTCGCTGCTCGGCGATGGCGAGGCGGCGCAGCTGGCGGCGACGGTCGCGCTGCATGGCCTTTCGACCTATGCGCAATCGGGGGCACGCTGGCCGTGCGGCGTCGCCGGTGCGGGCGAATCGCCCAGCCTGATGCTCGGCATCGCGGGCACGGGTTATTTCTTCCTGCGCATGGCCGCGCCGCAGCGGACGCGCTCGGTCCTGCTCATAACGCCCTGATCTTCCCTCGTTGACACCCCGCGGCGCGCTGCGGATACCCGGCGCAATACTAAGCGACCAGGGGTGCGTGGGGATGACGATCAGGCGATGGATCGCGGCATGGGCGCTGCTGCTGCTCGACACGCCGGCCTTGGCGCAGCAGGCGCCGGTGGTGCGTGTCGAGGGCGGCCGGTTGCAGGGCGCGCGCGACGCGGGACCCGCCGGGCAGGAAGCGATCGCGGTCTTCCGCGGCGTGCCCTTTGCCGCCGCCCCGGTCGGCGATCTGCGCTGGCGCGCGCCTCGGCCCGCGCCATCGTGGTCCGGGATCCGTACAGCGACGCAATTCGGCGCGCGCTGCATGCAGCAGCCGCTGTTTTCCGACATGATGTTCCGCTCGCCCGGAATCAGCGAGGATTGCCTCTACCTCAACGTCTGGACCCCCGCCGCGCTCGACCGGCGTCCGGCCGCGGCGCTGCCGGTGCTCGTCTACATCTATGGCGGCGGGTTCGTCGCGGGGGATTCGTCGGAGAAGCGCTACGATGGCGCGGCGCTGGCGCGACGCGGCATCGTCGTCGTCACGCTCAACTATCGGCTCGGGGTGTTCGGCTGGCTCGCGCATCCCGCGCTCACCGCCGCGTCGCCCCGCCACGCCTCGGGCAATTACGGCCTGCTCGACCAGGCCGCCGCGCTCGCCTGGGTCCGCCGCAATGTCGCCGCGTTCGGCGGCGATCCGCGGCGCATCACGATCGGCGGCGAATCGGCGGGATCGATGTCGGTCAGCGCGCTGATGACCTCGCCGCTGTCGCGCGGGTCGATCGCGGGCGCGATCGGCGAAAGCGGCGCGGTGATGCACAGCCTCGCCCCCGTCCCGCGCGCGCAGGCGGAGGCGACGGGCGCGTCGTTCGTCGCGGGGCTGGGCATCACCGGATCGGATGCCGCAGCCGCCGCTGCGATGCGCGCGCTACCCGCCGATCGCCTGCTCGCCGCGCAGGGCGGCGCGCGCGATCTGATGCTGCGCCCCATCGTAGACGGCGACGCGCTGACCGAAACGCCGGAGGCGAGCTTCGCTGCGGGCCGCGCCGCGCGCGTGCCGCTGCTCGTCGGCACCAACACGCAGGAGGCGCCCGCCGCGGCGCTGCTCGGCAATGCCGCGCCGACAATGGCGGCCTATCGCGCCGCGCTCGCCGCCCGCTACGGCGCGCGCGCCGATGCGGTCTTCGCGCTCTATCCGGCGGCGCGCGACGCGGATGTCGTCGCCGCCGCGACCGCGCTGGCGAGCGACGCCTTCCTCGCGATGCCGACCTGGATGTGGTTCGATCTCAGCCGCCGCGGCGGCGCGCCCACCTACCTTTACCAATATGCCCGCGTCCGGCCGCGCGCGCTCGCCGACACGTCGGGCGCGCCACCCGCCTGGGGCGCGGTGCACAGCGCGGAGATCGAATATGCGTTCGGCAATCTCGACGTGAACCCGCTCTATGCCTGGACCGACGAAGACCGGCGCGTGTCGGCGACGATGAGCGGCTATTTCGCCGATTTCATCAAGACCGGCGATCCGGGCGGCCCCGGCCTGCCGGCGTGGCCGCGCGCCGCCGTCGATCCGGGCGCCATCATGCGCCAGGTGATCGACGTCGACACGCGCACCGTCCCGTTCGTCGAGCAACCGCGCTACGTTGCGGCGAGCCCGCTGCTGCTCGGGCCGCGCTGGTGACGGATCAGCCCAGGCCGTAACGCTTCGCGCGCTCGGCAAGGCGCTTGTCGAGCGCGAGCGCGGCGGCCCGGTCGCGATCCGCCGCCGCGGTATCGCCCTGGCGCCGTTCGGCGAGCGATCGCACATACAGTGCCCAGCCGCGCTTCGGGTCAATCGCCAGCGCCGCGGTCAGGTCCGTGATCGCCGCGGCATCGTCGCCGCGCCGGAAATCGAGCAGCCCGCGCGTGTCGAGAAAGGCGGCATTGCCCTTCACCGCCCGCACCGCCGCGTCGCAATCGCCGCGCGCCTTGTCGAGGTCCTTGTTCGCGAGTGCACGCGCCCAGCATCGCCCGTTCTGCGCGATGCCTCGCTTGCTGTCGTCACGGTGCGTCGCCAGCCAGATATCGTACTGGCCGATCGCCGCGTCGAAGGCATCTGCCCCGGCATAAAGCTGCGCAAGGTGCAGCCGCTCCATATCCTCACGCGGCAACCGGTCGCCCAGCACATCGAGGTCGAGGATCGCACCCGCCGGATTGCCCGCGCGCAGCCGCACCTCGGCGCGCAGCATCCGCGCGCGCGTGTCGGCCGGATCGAGCGTCAGCACCGTGTCGAGGTCGTCCATCGCCAGCACCGGCCGCCGCTCGGCGAGATAGGCGAGCGCGCGCTGCAACGGATAGCGCGGGTCCTTCGGCGCCAGCGTCATCGCATGCGTGAATGCGTCGATCGCGCCCGGCAGGTCGCGCTGCGTCTGCATCATCGCGCCGCGCCGGCTGTAGCCGTCGGCATCGGTCGGCGTCGCCGCCTCCGCCGCGCCGCCCTGCGCGACGACGTTGGTGGTCGCATCGACATGCGCGCCCGTGCCGAACAACCGTCCGCCGGTGTAGGTGAAATACAACCGATGCTGCGCGTTCGACACGTACACGCGGTGCGACACGAAATAGTCGGCGCCGAGCAGCATGTCGGTGTCGAGCGGCCCCAGATCGGCGATGCGCAGCCGCACGTTGTGCAGTTCCTCGTCGCCGATCTTGAGCAGCGCGAACCGGCCGATCCACCCTTGCACGACATGGCTGCCCAGCCCGGTTTCCCACCCCGCCCGCTCGACACCCGGATCGCCGGGGTGCACGCCGGCGCGCGCCGCCGCACGCAGCGTCACGACGGTTTCGGCGGCACCGGTGTCGAACGTCGCGCGCAGCTTCGCGCCGTCCAGTTCGACCGTGCCGACCGTGTGGTTGTGCGCCGCCTCCTTCGTCTCGATCGGCAGCGTGAAGAACGGCTTGCCCGCCGTCCAATAGGCAAGCGCGGTCTTACTACAGCCCTTCGGCCGGAACAGTCGCACCATGCCGTCGGGCAGGTCGTATTCGACGTCCGCCAGCCCCAGCACGTTCTGACCAAGCAGGCCGGTCTGGCCGATGTCGCTGCCGCTCACGACGAATTCGACATTGGGTATGTCGACGCCCGCCAGGCCGAAATGGCGGACGGTGGCGACGTTCGCGTCGCTGCTGCCGCCGATGCCGTTGATGCGCAGGCCCGGATAGGGGCGCTGCGGCAGGTCCAGCGTCTTGGCGACAGGCGGCGAGATGTTGCTGAAAAAGGCGCCGCTATCGAGGATGAAGGGCGCGGGCCTGCCGTTGATCGTCGTCTGCACGACCGGGCGCAGCCCCTGCATCGTCACCGCCAACTCGGCGATCTTGCCGATCCCGCAGGTTTCCGCCGCGGCCGGGGCCGCCGCGATCATCACCGCCGCGCCTGCCAGCAAGATGCCCGTCCGCTTCATCGTCAGCCCCCGTCCCCGCGCCGATTGCCCCGCCGTCCGCGATGGGCCCGGCTGCGCGCTGCGGCAGCGTATCGCGCCAAGCTGACAGTCGCCTTACGCCGCGGGGAATTTTTCCGCCGCGCCCGCCGCCACCGCGGCTTCCGCCCGGCGCAGCGCGTCCGACACCCGCGCGCGCAGCGCCGCACGATCGGTCGCGGAAAGGTCGAAGCGCAGCTCGTGCATCTCCATCCCGGATCGATACCCCTCCGGCCACACCGCGGTCCGTTCGAACCCGCAGGCCAGGAAGAAGGGCGCGATCATCGGCGATGTGTCGACGGTGACGTAGCGCGTCGGCGGATCGCCATGCTCGGCGACGTGCAGCAACCGCGCGAACAGCAGGAGCCGGCCCAGCCCCGCGCCGTGATACCTACGGTCCGCCATGCCCCAATACAGCAAGGCCTTGTTGTAATGGTCCCATATTTCGTAGCCGCCGAACGCCGCGACGCGGCCGTCGACCGTCACGACGAACGCCGGCCCGTCCGGTTCATCCAGCGTCTCCGCAAGCCAGCCACGGTCGCCGGCGCCAAAAAAGGTATCGGCATTGCCGTCGAAAATCGCGAGCACCGCGTCGCGATCGCCTGGTTCATACGGCCTCAGATCGACCCGGCCCATCCCGCCTCCTGCCTAACCGCCGCATCCCGGCCATCGCTGCATAGGCGTGCGCGACGGATACGAAAACGGCCTGCGCGGCCACCCCATCGGGTGGACCGCACAGGCCGCCGTCCCGAAGGACGCGCCGCTTACTTGCCGCGCAGCGTGTTGATCAGCGCGATGCCGAGCACGCCGCCCAGCGCCGCCGCCGCGAACGGCCGCTCACGCGCGAACTGGCGGACGTAATCGATCGCGGGACGCACCGCGTCCTTCGCCTCGCCATAGGCCTTTTGCGCGGTGCCGCTCAGCTGGTCGGCCTTGCCCTCTGCCTTCAGCGAGTTGTCGCCCAGCGCGTCGCCCAGGCCATCCTTGATCTTGCCGCCGATGTTGGTGGCGGAACCGGTCAGCGTATCGGTGTTCATCGATCGTCTCCCTTGTTGAAGTCGGCGTTGACGGCGCTGCCGCCAGCCATCCGATCCATCGTGGCGCGCCGCATGCGCGCCCGGGGATCGGCAGTATGAACGTTCCACCTTGCGTCCTGCTCCCTCTACCGCGTCATTATTGTGCAACGCGGCGCGAGATGGGACGCATACCGGTTACGGCGCGGTGACGACGTCCGCGACCACGCCGCATCCGGCCGCCGCCTTGGCGACCTCGATCGGCACCTTCGGGTCCTTCACCTGCCCCGCCACGCGTACGAAGTCGCTCACGGTCAGGCGGCCCGGCGTCGTGTCGCCCTCGCGCGTCGCCCGTGCGGCGCGCCCCAGCTGCTGCAGCTGGCCGATCGACAGATTGGCCTCCAGCCGGTCGCCGACGCACTGCGACTGCGCGGGCGCGAAGCCATATCCCTCCAGCGCACCCGCGATACGCGCCGACGGGTTGACGCACCCGCCCACGCCCGCGAGCATCGCCGTTGCGGCCATCGCCGCGATCATCTTTCGCATCAACGCATCCTCTTCCACCCTGTTGTCAGCGGATAGGGAAACCCGTCACGCGGCGCGAATGTTCTGGTATTTATGCACCCCCGGCTACCATCGACCGCGGATCGGAACGCGCCCGACACGATTGTACGATCCGGTTGCGTCCGATCGGTCCGCCGGACGTTGTGCGCGATGCGCGGGCATGGGTCGTGCGGTACGCCGGGGGTGAGAGAGGGGGACCGATGCACGACGACCATCTCGCCCCACCGCGCGTTCGGCCGCGCATGCGTCATCGGCTTGGCATGCGCTTCCGGCCGCTGTTCGCGCTCGCTATACTGTCGGCGCTGTCGGGGTGCGCGGCGCTGGACCACGGCATCCTCAACGCACAAGGCCCGGTGGCCGCCGACGAACGGCATCTGCTACTGGTCGTGTCGGGCATCCTGCTGTTCGTCTGGGTGCCGGTCGTTCTCCTCGTCCCCGCCTTCGCCTGGCATTATCGCCGGTCAAACACCCGCGACGCCTACCGCCCCGACTGGGGCTTCTCGTGGGTGCTGGAAGGCTTCATCTGGATACCGCCGGTCGCGATCGTCGTGCTGCTGGCGTTCCTGGCATGGCCGGCGACGGTGCGCGACGATCCCTATGCGCGCCTGCCCGGACGCGGTCCACCCGTCCGCATCCAGGCGATCGCGCTCGATTGGAAATGGGTGTTCGTCTATCCCGACCAGGGGATCGCGACGGTCAACCAGCTGGCGGTGCCCGCGGGTCGTCCGGTCGCGGTCGAACTGACCAGCGGCACGGTGATGCAGTCGCTGCTGCTGCCGCAACTCGCCGGCCAGGTCTATGCAATGGGCGGCATGCGCACGCATCTGCACTTCGCGGCCGATCGGCCGGGGCGCTATCTGGGCGAGAATGTGCAATTCAATGGCGACCGGTTCGCGCAGCAACGGTTCGCGATACTGGCGCTGACCGCCGATGATTATGCCGCATGGCTTTCGCGCGCACGATCGCGCCGCCGGCCGCTCGACGCCGCCGCCTGGGCCGCGCTGTCGCGCCGCGGCACGAGCGACGTCGACGTGTTCTCGGCGGTTCCGCGCGGCTTCTTCGACCATATCGTCGCGACGACCGGCGGCGGCGCGCAGCCCCACCACGCCGCCCACCCCGCCCTCCGAAAGGCGTCCTGACCCCGTGCAGACCGCGCAATCCCCCTTCTGGTCCGATCCCGTCTGGCCCGACCTGCTCGGCCGCTTCGCCTGGTCCGACCTGCCGTTCGTCCGCGCGTGGCAGGACCCGACGCTCAGCGAGGTGATCGGCGCCGGCGCGGGCCTGCTCGTCATCGTCGGCGCCGTCGCCGTCGCCGCGCTGCTGACCCGCTACCGCTTGTGGGGACGTTTATGGTCGGAATGGCTGACCAGCCTCGACCACAAGAAGATCGGCATCATGTACATCGTCCTTGCGCTGGTGATGCTGGCGCGCGCGCTGACGGAGGCGGTGCTGATGCGGATGCAGCAGGCGTCCGCGATCGGCCATCCCGGCATCGTATCGTCCGATCATTTCGCGCAGCTGTTCTCGACGCACGGCTCGATCATGATCTTCTTCATGGCGATGCCGTTCATCACCGGCCTCATCAATTACGTCATGCCATTGCAGATCGGGGCGCGCGACATGGCATTTCCCTGGGCCAATTCGGTGGCGCTGTGGCTGACCGGCGGCGGCGCGATCCTGATGATGGCCAGCCTGGTGATCGGCCGCTTCTCGACCGGCGGCTGGAGCGGCTATCCGCCCTATACCGGCCTCGCCTTCAGTCCCGACGTCGGGCCGGATTACTGGATCTGGGCGGTGACCTTGGGGTCGATCGGGTCGACGCTGGCGGGGATCAACATCGCCTGCACCATCGTCATGCTGCGCGCGCCGGGCATGGCGTATATGCGGATGCCGCTGTTCTGCTGGACCAGCCTGTGCACCGCCATCCTGATGGTGTTCGCGATGCCGCCGCTCACCGTCGCGACCGCGCTGCTCGCGCTCGACCGCTATCTGGGGTTCCATTTCTTCACCAACGACCTCGGCGGCAACATGATGAACTATGCCAACCTGTTCTGGCTGTTCGGCCATCCAGAGGTGTACATCCTGATCCTGCCCGCTTTCGGCATCTATTCCGAAGTCGTCGCGACCTTCTCGTCGAAGGAATTATACGGCTATGCCTCGCTGGTGATGGCGACGATGGCGATCGCGGTGCTCAGCTTCACCGTCTGGGTGCATCACTTCTTCACCATGGGGCAATCGGCGGCGCTCAACGCCGTGTTCGGCATCGCGACGATGACGATCGGCGTGCCGACCGGGGTGAAGCTGTATGACTGGATCTGGACGATGTTCCGCGGCGAGGTCCGCTTCAGCGTGCCGATGCTCTATGCGCTGGCGTTCATGGTGACCTTCGTCATCGGTGGATTCACCGGCATCATCCTCGCGATCCCGCCGCTCGACTATGTCTTCCACAATACGCTCTTCCTCGTCGCGCATTTCCACAACATGCTGATCCCCGGCCTCCTTTATGCGTTGCTGGCCGGCTACACCTTCTGGTTTCCCAAGGCTTTCGGCTTCCGGCTCGACGAATTTTGGGGGCGGATTTCGTGCGGTTGCTGGATCGCCGGCTTCTATCTCGCCTTCATGCCGCTCTACGTGCTCGGCGCGAGCGGCATGGCGCGGCGCAGCGCGGAAATCCTGCAACCCGATTTCCGGCCCTGGCTCTACGTTGCCGGCGCGGGCGCGCTGGTGCTGTTCGCGGCGCTCGTCGCGCTCGTCGTGCAACTGGTCGTCAGCATCCGCGCGCGCGACGCCACCTGCGTCTTCGCGGGCGATCCCTGGGATGGCCGCGGCCTGGAATGGGCGACATCATCGCCGCCGCCGGACTATAATTTCGCGGTGATCCCGGAAGTCGACGCTCGTGACGCTTTCTACGCGGGCAAGCGCCATGGCGGCTGGTACGCCCACCGCACGCCTTACACGGCGATCGAGATGCCACGCGGCAGCATGACCGGCCCGCTGATCGGCCTCGCCGCGACCGCCACGTCGTTCGGGCTCATCTGGCATATGTGGTGGCTCGCCGCGCTGTCGCTGGAAACCCTGATCCTCGTCGTCGTCGTGCGCAGTTTCGTGCGCGGCACGCATCGCGTCGTGCCCGCGCGCGAGGTCGCCGCGATCGAGCATCGCTGGCACGCCGCGCGCGCCGCCGCGACGCCCACCCCGCGTGCGCTGGAACTGACCACCGCCAACAGCGGCCGGGCGGATATCCCGGCATGAGCGACCCGTCGCTACGCCACGCCGGCGTCGATCTGGGCGGCACGCCGCGCAACCGCAACGCGCAGGCGGAAAGCGGCCTGTTCGGTTTCTGGATGTTCCTGATGAGCGATGCGGTGATCTTCGCGTTGCTCTTCGCGGTCTACGGCACCGTCGTGGCCGCAACTGCGGGCGGGCCGACGCCGGCGCAGGAGTTCAAGCTCGGCGGCGCGCTCGTCGAGACGCTGCTGCTGCTCACCAGCAGTCTGACGGTCGGCCTGTCGGTGCTCGCGATGAAATATGACGCCGCGCGGCGGCCGGTCTTCGCCTGGCTGGGCGTCACCTTCGCGTTGGGCGTCGCCTTCTTGGTGCTAGAGGCGCGCGATTTCGCGACGATGCTCGCCGACGGCGCCTATCCGACGCGCAGTGCGTTTCTGTCCGCCTTCTTCGCGCTGGTGCCGCTGCACGGGCTGCACGTGCTGGCGGGCTGTTTCTGGATGCTCGTGATGGGCGGCCAGGCGCTCGCCTACGGCTTCGATGCGCGGGTCAGGCTCAACATCCTGCGCCTCGCGCTGTTCTGGCATTTCCTCGACGTGATCTGGATCGCGATCCTCACGATCGTCTATCTGCAGGGGCATGTGCGATGACCGAACGGGGACGCCTGACCGCCACGTACCTTGGCGGTTACGCCGCCGCGCTCGTGCTGACGCTGGCGGCGTTCGCCGCCGTCCGCTGGCCGATCGCGGGCGCGGGCACGACGCTGGCGATCATCATGGGCCTCGCGCTCGTCCAGCTCATCGTACAGCTGCGCTGCTTCCTCCACGTCAGCGTAACGCAGGGCTCGCGCATCACGCTGCTGCTCGTGCTCTTCTCCTCGCTCGTCATCGCGCTGATGGTCGCGGGCACGCTCGTCGTGATCTTCAACCTGCACGCGCGGATGATGTGAGGGGGAGGCGGCGCTGCCGGACCGGCGCACCGCCTCCTACAGGATCAGGGCATCATCACCGTATCGATGACGTGCACGACGCCGTTCGACTGCGCGACGTCGGCGATCGTCACGCGGCCGGTGTCACCCTTGCCGTCCATGATCGCCCAGCCGCTGCCCGCCTTGCGGAACATCAGCGGCTCGCCCTGCACCGTCGTGTAGGTCGCCGTGCCGCCATGCGCCTTGGCGTTAGCGGCGATATCCTTGGCCATGATCCGGCCAGGCACGACGTGATAGGTCAGCACAGACGTCAGCTGCGCCTTGTTCTCGGGCTTCAGCAGGGTATCGACCGTACCCGCCGGCAGCTTGGCGAAGGCGGCATTGGTGGGCGCGAAGACGGTGAACGGCCCGGGCCCGGACAGGGTATCGACCAGCCCCGCCGCCTTGACCGCCGCGACCAGCGTCGTGTGGTCCTTCGACTTGGACGCGTTTTCGACGATCGTCTTCGTCGGATACATCGCGGCACCGCCGACGACCGGATTGTTCTTCGCATAAGCGCCGCCCGCGCCGAGCAGCAGAACGGCAGCGAGCGCTGCGCCACTATATCGGATCATCGCATCTCTCCTCACGCCGGAAATGGCGTGCCCTAGCTACGGTGCGGATCAGGAATTGGACGCAATGCGCGCGGTCAGATGCGATCGAGCTGCCCCGTCGCGACGACCGGGCCGCTCGGCAACGGCCGCGGCGATCCGCCCAGCGGCTCGATCGATATGGCGAGCGTCGTGCCCGGCTCGATCGCCACGTCGTGCACGACGATCCGCGTCTTGCCGTCGCGCGTCAGCAGGCCCAGCGCGCGCGGCACGCCGTCGCGCCCGATCGCCCAGAGCTCGGCATCGCGGTTTGCCGGCAGCGCGACCCGGCCGAGCGTACGCACCTGCCCCGCGCCCTGGTCGTAGACCGCGGCGAAGGGCGCGCCGCCCTCGGGCGCCAGCGTCGCCACCATCGCGGCGGGCACGTGCGCCGGCGACGGAATGATGGCCGGGCTCTCGCCGGAGCGCACCAGGATCGCCATCAGCAGTGCCGCGGCGACAGCGCTCATCCCGCCACCGAACCAGCGCCAGCGCCGCAGCGCCGTCAGCGTTCCCGGATCGTGGCGCATGTCCAGCGCCGCCCTCACCCGCCCTTCCAGATGCGCGGGGGGCGCCACATCCGGCACCTCCGCGAACAGCGTCGCGAAATGCGCGCGCCACCGGGCGACGTCGCGTGCAAAGGCGGGATCGGCGATCAGCCGGCGGGTCGCCGCCGCGCGATCCTCGCCGTCCAATACACCCAGCGCCAGTTCGGCGGCGGTCATGTCGGGATCGTCAGTCACCGTCATCGAGACAGTCCCGAAGCCGCCCGAGGCCACGGCGGATCCAGCTCTTCACCGTGCCCAGCGGCACGTCGCGCTGCTGCGCCAGTTCTGCGTAGGTGAAACCGCCGAAAAAGGCGGCGCGGATGGTGTCGCGCTGCACATCCTGCAACCGGTCGAGGCACAGGTGCAGCCGTCGGTCCGTCTCGTCGAACAGCATCGCATCGTACGCGGACGGTGAAGGCGCGGGCAGGTCGGCGGCTTCCTCGACGCCCGCCGTCTCGCGCAGCGGATTGGCGCGCCGCCAGTCGATCGCGCGGTTGCGCGCAATCATCGCGAGCCAGGTGATCGGGCTTGCCCGACCGGGCTCGAAGCCACCGGCGCGCTTCCAAACCAAGGCGTATACGTCCTGCAAGACTTCCTCTGCTGCGTGTCTGTCCCCACAGATACGCAGGCATATGCCAAAAAGCTTCGCGGCCGTCATGCGATAGACGCGAACGAACGCGTCGCGGTCCTGATCCCCCGTCGCGACCAACGCCTCCACCAATGCGCGGCGCGCATCATCGGCGGAAGGAGGCGTGCCGAAACCCATGACCGATGGCTAGCTGCTGCCCGTTTCGTCGGCAAGCCACGGGGCGCAGAATGTTTTTTTCCGACAATGCGTCCGATGCGTCGCCTGCTTCGTACCTGCCATGCGCGGCGCCTTTTCGGCCGCCCGGCGGAACGTAGAAACGCTCCGCCGCCATAAAGGGAGATAGCGGGATGACCCAAAGCGAGCAGTTCATCGAGGCACTGGACGCGCGGGTTACCCGCCGCAACGACCGGCGCGAGTTGTTCCGCATGGTCCTGGGCGCGGCGGCCGTAGGCGGTGCCTTCGCCTATGCCGACAGTGCGGCGGCGCAGACCGCCCCCACCGACGCGGACGTGCTGAACTTCGCCCTCAACCTCGAATATCTCGAGGCGAACTTCTATTCCTACGCCGCCTTCGGCACTGCGATCAACGGCTCGCTGACCAGCGGCACCGGCACGGCAGGCGCCGCCACCGGCGGTCGCCAGGTCACCTTCTCCGACCCGCTCGTCGCGGCTTATGCGAAGGAGATCGCGCAGGACGAGATCGCGCACGTCGCCTTCCTGCGTAACGCGCTGGGATCGGCGGCAGTCGCGCAGCCGGCGATTGACGTCGGCACGTCGGCAAATGGCGCGTTCAGCTCCGCGGCGCGCGCCGCCGGCCTGATCGGCGCGGGCCAGTCGTTCGATCCTTATGCCAACGACAATAACTTCCTCCTCGCCTCCTACATTTTCGAGGATGTCGGCGTCACCGCCTACAAGGGCGCCTCGCCGCTGATCAGCAACAAGACCTTCCTCGAGGCCGCCGCCGGCATCCTGGCGGTAGAGGCGTATCACGCCGCGATCGTGCGCACGGTGCTCTACGCAAAGGGTGTTGCGACGCCGTCGCTGCGCACCGCCGCTGACGCCATTTCCGACGCCCGCGACAGTCTGGACGGCGCCAGCGATGACGATCAGGGCATTTCGCCGACCACGGTCAACGGCAATCTGGTGTCCAACATCGTGCCGCTCGATGCGAACGGCATCGCCTACAGCCGGTCGACCGGTGCGGTGCTCAACATCGTCTACCTGACCAAGGCCGCCGTCACGATGGGCGGCTTCTTCCCCGCAGGTGTCAACGGCACCATCCGCAGCAGCACGGCCCAGGCCTGAGCCGGCCGGCACCTCACAGGGAGACAGATGATGCACACCACACAGGTCCTGAGCGAAGTCCTCGCCGCGGCGGAGCGCCGCCGTCATGAACGCCGCGCCTTCCTGCGCACCGCCGGCGCCGCCGCCGCCACGGCCGGCGTCGCCGGCTTGCTGGCCGGCTGCAAGGACGACCATAACAACGACTATCCTGCCACGCCCTTCCCCACCCCCGCGCCGACGCCGTCGGATGCCGACGTGCTCAACTTCGCGCTCAACCTCGAATATCTCGAGGCGCAATTCTACGCCTATGCCGCAACGGGCGCGGGCTTGCCCTCGTCGCAGCTCGGCGGGACGGGCACGCAGGGCACGGTGACGGGTGGGCGCAGGGTCAACTTCTCTGATCCCGTCGTCGCGCAATATGCGCGCGAGATCGCCGCGGACGAGGCGGCGCACGTCGCCTTCCTGCGCACCGCGCTCGGATCGTCGGCGGTAGCGATGCCGTCGATCAACATCGACGGCGGCGCCAGCGGCGCCTTCACCGCCGCCGCGCGCGCAGCGGGTGTGGTCGGCGCGTCGGGCACGTTCGACCCTTATGCCTCTGACGAGAACTTCCTGCTCGGCGCGTTCATCTTCGAGGACGTCGGCGTCACCGCGTACAAGGGCGCATCGCCGCTGGTGACCAACAAGACCTACCTCGAGGCGGCCGCGGGGATTCTTGCCGCCGAAGCCTATCACGCGGGCCTCGTCCGCACCGTCCTCTATGCGAAGGGTCTTGCGACCCCCAGCCTGCGGACCATCGCGGGCCAGATTTCCGATGCGCGCGATAGCCTCGACGGGACGACCGATCTCGACCAGGGGATCGTCGGCAGCGACAGCACGGTGTCGAACATCGTGCCCGCCGATGCGAACGGCATCGCGTTCAGCCGCACGCCGGGCCAGGTGCTCAATATCGTTTATCTCAGCGCCTCGGCGACGACGAGCGGCGGGTTCTTCCCGTCGGGCGTCAATGGCACCGTGCGCACCAGCTCGGGCGTCTGACCCTCAACCAACGCCGCTGTCCACAGGGAGATACGACATGCGCCATATCCTTATCGGGCTCGCGCCCGCCTTCGTCCTCGCCACCCTCGCCGCTGCACCCGCAGCGGCGCAGGACATGGACGCCGATCCGCAGCCGTTCAGCGGCGTCTATATCGGCGGCGCCGGCGGCTATGATGTCCAGCCCAATCCGGTCGGCGCGCGCCTGCTGTTCGACCGCAACCTCGACGGGCGTTTCGGCGACACGGTCGTCACCGCCGGCAACACCAACGCTTTCTCGCCGGGCTTCTGCAACGGCGCCGCACGCGGCGCGACGCCGCAGGCGGGCGGTTGCCGCAACGACAAGGACGGCTGGGCCTATTACGGCCGGATCGGCGCGGACACGCAACGCGGCCACGTCGTCGTCGGCTTCGTCGGCGAATTCGGCAAGTCGGAGATCACCGACAGCACCAGCGGCTTTTCCACGACGCCCGCGAATTACGTTCTGACCCGCGACCTGGATTACGAGGCGTCGATCCGGGGCCGCGCCGGTCTCGCCTTCGGCACCACGCTTTTCTACGGCACGACCGGCGCGGGCTATGCGAAGATCAATCACAGCTTCACGACGACGAACACCGCCAATGCCTTTGCGCTGCGCGGCGACGATACGCGCTTCGGCTTCCTTGCCGGCGGCGGTATCGAACAGAAGATCGGCCGGCACTTCTCGATCGGCCTCGAATATATGTACCACCGCTACAACGACGACAAATTCCGCGTTCGCGTGACGCAGGGTAGCGCCGCGGCGACCAACCCGTTCGTGCTCACGCCCAACACCAGTGGTACTGACATCGCACGGTCGGACAATATCTTCCGCTGGCACAGCATGCGCGCCACCGCAGCGTTCCGGTTCTAAGCCCGACCGACCTTCGGCCCTCCACGCCGTCCCGTCACTCCGGTTGCTCCACCGGGGTGACGGGCAATACGATCTCTGATCACAAGACGCGACGTTCCGCTCGAGGAGGCTGAAGGCCGTCGCCGCTGGTCGCCCAACCCGCTTGACCATCCGCCCTACATCGCTGCGGCGGCAGTACAATCGCTCGTCCTGACGATGGATTTACCCCATTGGCGGTGTTAGTATCGGTCATGGGTCCGTGCTGCGTTTTCTGGCTCCCCGGCGCGCTGTCGCTCGGGCTCGCGCAGGTCCCGCAACACGCCCCGCCATCGCCGTCGTCCGTACGGATCACCCCGGGCGAAGCGCAGATCGACGATACGCTCGACGTCGCGGGCGACAGCATCGCTGCCGAGCAGATCGACACGCGTATGGCGATCGGCGTGACGGTCGATGGTCATGGCCCCTATCGCTTCGTGGTGGATAGCGGCGCGGACCGGTCGGTGATCGGCGCGCGCCTGGCGCGCGACCTCGCGCTCCCCGCGGGCGAACCGGTGATGCTGCACGGGATGGCGGGGTCCAGCCGTCGCGAAACCGCCAGGATCGCGCGGCTGGGGATCGGCGGCGGCGTGGTCGAGGACGTCGCCGCGCCGACGATTCCCGAAGCCGCCCTCGGCGCGCGCGGGCTCGTCGGGATCGACGCACTGCACGGACACCGGCTGATGCTCGATTTCGAAACCAACACCGTCACGGTGGAGGACGCGCGCCGCCCGATGCCGGCGCGGGCGGACGACATCGTCGTCACCGCGCGCCGCCGCGGCGGACAGCTGATCCTGACCCAAGCCCGCGCCGGAAGCCTCGGCATCCGCGCGGTCGTCGACACCGGTTCGCAGCTGACGATCGGCAATCTCGCTCTGCGCGATGCCTTGTTCCGCCGCGGTCGCCTGCCGCCGGAAACGACATCGACGACGCTCGTCAGCGTGACGGGGGAGACGCGGGTCGTACCGCTGGCGATCGTCCCCGAAATGCGCATCGGCACGATCATGATGTATAATGTCGTCGTCGGCTTTGCGGACCTGCCGCCCTTCGCGCTGTTCGGCCTCGCCGATACGCCGGCGATGATGCTGGGCACCGACCTGATGGGCAGCTTTCGCCGCATCTCGCTCGATTTCGGCGCTAAGAAGGTGCGTTTTCAGCTCCGTCGCTGCCCGCCCGCTCCCGCGCCTGGCGCCGGCTGCCCGCCCGCCCCCGCACCACGCTGAGACTACGGTCGCAGCCCCTCAGGCGGCAGGATCGTCTGGAACCGGCGAACGGAGCCGCGTTAGCTCCCCGGCCCGGCGCCATTGGCGCGTGGCCCCTCGCCACAGGGCACCCAAGCAGAAGCCTCGCCGAACGGCGCTTCCGCCTTCGCCGCTGCTTCCCCGTTCAATCTCTCGCGTCGCGCAGCGCTTCCAACTCGGCCAGTCTGACGGGATCGTCAGCGGCCAGTACCTCCTCAAGGTAGAAACCATGGGCGATATTGCGCACCACCTCCCGCGCCTCGCCACTATATTCCTCCGCTACAATCGGGAACGCATCCACCAGTTCGCGAAGAAACCCCTTGTCCAGTTCTTCGAGCTGACCGGCGAGAGCCTCCGACATCTTCACGGCGGTATCGGGGTCCAACTCATCCTCGTCGGTAAGCTCGAGGAACACGACATACTCCGCGATAATGCTCGCAACCTGCATAGCAATCATGGCTTGACTACCTTCACGTGGATGTTGGTGACTTTCATCTTCTTGAACAACTTCAGCGCTTTGGTCTTCTGAGCAGGAGTAGGAACCTCCCATAATTCTATATCAGGCGATGTTCTGCCAGCACCTGTGACTGACACAACAGCTGGGCTCGGGCGTGGGGAGCATCGATCACCTTCCATTTCCGGTCGATCACGTAATCGCCCTGAATGCCGTCGAACTTGACTGGCCGCTTCGAACCGTCCGCCATCGTTCGCATCAGCGTCGGCGCCCGACCGGGCTGCGCACCCGTGGCAGCGTCGTTGTAAGCCTTTCAGGGCTTTTGCGACTTGGTCGTCTCCTTCACCCAGCCGATCTGCGGGGGCGCGAAGGTCGTTCGCCGCCTCGCCACGCGAAGTCTGCGCAATGCGGCAGCCTTTGAGACTGCCGCCCCCGGCGCTGCCGCCAGCGCAACGTTCCCGGCAACCCTACCCGTTACACGACCGATGTCCCGTGCCGACGCATTGGCGACGGCGCTTGCCGCACGCGAAGCCTGGATCCGGGCGGGCGTATCCTCGGCAGCGATCGCAGCATCGATCATACCCGCGATACCGCGACCGGCGTTGCGAACGGTGGTCACCGGATTCGTCGTCAGCGCACCGCGGACTCCTGCCACCGTCCTTGTCCCAACGTCGTAAAGTCCTTCGCCGACTCCACCGGCAAATTCGGCGACAGGGTTCGGCCGGCTGCCGGGCCACGATCCCTCGACGTGCTTGGGTTGTACCTTGGGCGATGCACGCTTGACCGGCCTCTGGCTATCTCTCGCCGCCGTTTCAGCACGTGACGTTCCCCTCTTCGGCAACGTCAAAGGCCGCGACTTGCTACGCTCTCCCAAAGCAGGGACGCGATCGGAACCAGACGGAGCCCGACGTTTCTCGCTGCCAACCGCATCGGTCCCGCCCGCAGCATACCGGCGTCCCGCGCCGGCAAAGGTGAACCGGCCGTCCTCCGGATCGTGCCACGGATTGAATTTGATTTCGAGACCGTCAGGACTGAGCGCAGGTGGCAGCTTGCCGGTTCGCAGCCACCATAAAAAAGCGCTCGATTGCTTGCCGCCAGAGGACCCGATCATGCCGCCCCGCTTTCGTCATCGCGACGAGAACATATAGGGAACGATCTGCAAAAAATCAAGCCTGAAGCATGACAGCCCCGCGTGCTGGTGCCGGCCTGGTGGTCTATGAGGTGGGATGTCACAAGGATGGTGCCGCTTACAGGACTCGAACCTGTGACCCCCGCATTACGAATGCGATGCTCTACCAACTGAGCTAAAGCGGCACGGGCGGCGTAGATGGCCGCTCGGGTGAGGCGGGCGCTTAGCAGGGTCGTATCAGCGTGACAAGTCGCGGATTGCGCGATCGCGCCGCCGCCATCCCGCCGCGCCGAAATCGCGCGACGCCTTTACGCCCCGTTTACCACGCGCCGTGCACAAGCAGGCGTCACGAGGGGGGTTCCTTGTACCCCTGCGTCAAAAGGGTCTTGGAATGGATACGGGCGGCTTCGACCACGAACGAGACGACAGCGAGATCGAGCAGGCACGCTTTGCCGCCTCGCTGCCCGCAGCGCGCCACGATGCGCCGGGGATCGAAGACGCGCTGGACGATCCTGCGGCTGCGGTCGATGCGCCGGGCGTCGAGGCGGACATCGACGAGGGCGGCGTCGCCGACTCGGGGTTCGACGTGGGCGGCGACGAGCGGCGCATGCATGTGCGCGCCTACAACCACTGGGTTTCGCTGCTGAAGGGGCGTCCCTACCCCCCGATCGACGATCTCGACCCCGCCAACATCGTCGATTTCGGCCCGCACAGCGTGCTGCTCGATTTCACCGGCGGGCTGGAAGATCCGACGATCGCCTATCTGGGCCGGACGCTGCGCGAGGAATGCGGGCTGGAAACCAGCATCACGCGGATCGCCGACGTGCCTGGCCGCTCGCTGCTGTCGCGGCTGACCGACCACTATCTGCAGATCATCGCCAATCGCGCGCCGATCGGGTTCGAGGCGGAATTCGTCGGCACCCGCGGGCGCACCACCTTGTACCGCGGCATCCTGATGCCCTTCTCGTCCGATGGCGAGGCGATCGATTTCATCTATGGCGTGATCAACTGGAAGGAGATGGTCGACGAGGCGACGCAGGCGACGCTCGATGCCGAGCTGGGCGCCGCGATGCGTGCCGCGTCCCGCCCCGCTGCCGACGCCGCGATCTGGGCAGACGGGCCGAGCCACATCGCCGACGCGGCAGCCCCGGACGCCGCCGCCGCGATCGTCGAGCCGCCGCTCACCGGCACGCTCGGCGACCGGCTGATGATGGCGCGCGAAAGCGCGGCCGCCGTGCGCGCCGCCGATACGCGCGGCCGCGCCGCTCTCTACCGCGCCCTGGGCCGGGCGCACGACTTCGCGCTCGCCTGCGACGAGGATCCCGACGGCCTCGCCGACCTGATGCGGGGCGCCGCGCTGAAGGCGCAGCCGCGTGCGCCGATGACGCCGATCGTCAAGCTCGTCTTCGGCGCCGATTACGACAAGACGCGGCTGGCGGAATATGCCGCGGTGCTGGGCCATGCCCGTCGCCACGACGTGCCTGCCGGCGGCCTGCCGCGCATGCTCGAGGCGGCGGACGGCGGGATCAAGGCGATCGTGGCGGCGGAACGCGCCGCCCGCCGCCCGGTGCGCACGCCCGACGTATTCGAACGCGCCGCCGCGGAACTGCGCGCCCTGCCCGTGCTGGGCAAGCTCGCGATGGGCGCAGGATCGGACGAGTTCGTGCTGCTGCTCGCGCGCGCCGCAGGAGGCGACACGGTGGAGATCATCAAGCGGGTCGACAATCGGTCGCTGGTCGCCTCCGCGCTCAAGAAGGCCGCAGCGTGACAAACACAAGGGGGAAATAAAGCATCGGCGGCAAGTTAGTTCCTTTCCGCCACACGAAATTATTGCACCGCGGCAAGTCTTGAGGTTGGTCGCCGACGGGAGCATAGGCGCGCCCATGGCCGACCAAGACAAGAGCATGGCCGCGGCGCTCGCCGCTAGGCTGACCAAGGGTGCGTTGCCGGGAGAGTTGAAGGGTTTCGGGGACGCCGAGCGCGCCGCCGCGGCCGCCTTCGTCGCGCAAACCGCCGCCGCCCGCCCCGCCGGTACCGCCGGCATCGCGCTCGAACCGATCGCGTCCGACGACACGCGGCGGCGCATGCGACTCGCGATCGTCAACGACGACATGCCCTTCCTGGTCGATTCGATCGCCGCGGCGATCGGCGCGCAGGACATCGACATTGATCGCATCATCCACCCGGTGGTCCGCGTCGCGCGCGATGCGGACGGCAAGCTGACCGATATCGGCGGCGCCGGCACGCCCGAATCGATGATCTATCTCGAGATGGAGCGCGCCGACGCACGCGACCGCCGCGGCTTGATCGACGATCTTACCATGGTGCTCGCCGACGTACGTGCCGCGGTAGCCGACTGGCCCGCGCTGCAACGCGCGATGGCGCGCGACGAGGCCGCGCTGCCGCAGGGCGAGGGCGCGCAGCTGCTGCAATGGTTCCTCGACGGCCATTTCACCCTGCTCGGCCACCAGATCTGGCACCGCGACGGCAGCGCCGGCGAGGCGTTGGGCATCGCGCGCCACGCGCATGACGTCCCCGTGCTCGCCGAATCGAGCCGCGCGCTCGCGATCGACTGGTTCGAACAGGGCAATGACGCGCCGCTGCTGCTCAAATCCAGCCTGATCTCGACCGTGCACCGCGCGGTGCCGCTCGACCTCGTCGTCGTGCCGGTCACCGCCAATGGCGAGATCACCGGTCTGTCGATCCACGCCGGCCTGTGGACCAGCGCCGCGATGCAGGCGGCGCCGCGCGACGTCCCCGTGCTGCGCGCACGCCTGTCGGCGCTGAAGGCGAAGTTCGGCTTCGACCCCAAGGGCCATGCCGGCAAGGCGCTGACGCACGCGCTGACCGCGCTGCCGCACGACCTCGTCATCGCCTTCGACCCCGCCTCGCTCGAAGAGGTGGTGCTGACCGCGATGAGCCTCGCGGATCGCCCGCGCCCGGCGCTGGTGCTCGTCCGCTCCGCGCTCGGCCGCCACCTGTTCGCCTTCGCGTGGCTGCCGCGCGACGACCTCACCACCGCGCGCCGCGTCGCGATCGGGCAGATGCTGGCGGAGGCGGCGAACGGGTCGATCCTCAACTGGTCGATCAGCCTCGACGACGGTGTCGTCGCGCTGCTTCGCTACACGATCGACCTGCGCGGGCAGGGTCGGATGCCCGATGCCGCACCGCTCGCCGAGCGACTGGAGCGGATGGTACGCGGCTGGGTGCCCGCGGTCGAGGCGGCGCTGGTCGCCGATGTCGGGCCCGCGCGTGCCGCGCGCCTCGCGCTGCGCCACGCCAACGCCTTCCCGCAAGGCTATCGCAACAGCAATTCCGCCGAGGAAGCCGCCGCCGACATCGAACGGCTGGCGGGACTCGACGCGGCGGGCAGCCGTGCCGTCCGCCTCGCCAGGCGCGGCGACGCGACCCGGCTGAAAATCTATCGCCAGGGCGGTGCGCTCGCGCTGTCCGACGCGGTGCCGGTGCTGGAGAATTTCGGCTTCCGCGTGATCGAAGAGGTGCCGACCGCGCTCGGTGACGACGCACATTCGTCGATCCACGAATTCCTCGTCGAGGCGAGCGGCCCGCTGTCGTGCGACGCGACGATGCTGGAAGGCGCGATCGCCGCGGTGCTGGAGGGGCGCGCGGAAAACGACGCGTTCAACCGGCTGATCGTCGATGTGGGCCTCAGCCCGCAGGCGGTCGTGCTGCTGCGCGCCTGGTTCCGCTACCTGCGCCAGGCGGGCCTGACCTATGGCCTGACCACCGTCGTCGACGCGCTGCGCCGCGCGCCGAAGGTCGCCAACGCGCTGATCGCGCGCTTCGCCGCGGCGCACGACCCGGCCGGCGCGGGCGATCCGCACGCCGCCGATGAAGCGATCGAGCGCGGTCTCGACGCGGTGTCGGCGATCGACGACGATCGCATCCTGCGCGCGTATCGGCATCTGATCGCAGCGACGCTGCGCACCAATGCCTTCGCTCCCGCGGCGGACGAGGCGCTGGCATTCAAGCTCGACAGCCATCTGATCCCTGGCCTGCCGGCGCCGGTGCCGTGGCGCGAAATCTGGGTCTACAGCCCGCGCGTCGAGGGCATACACCTGCGTGCCGGACCCGTCGCGCGCGGCGGCCTGCGCTGGTCCGACCGGCGCGACGACTTCCGCACCGAAATCCTCGGCCTGATGAAGGCGCAGCGGGTCAAGAATGCGGTGATCGTGCCGACGGGCGCCAAGGGCGGCTTCTATCCGAAGCAACTGCCCAATCCCGCCGCCGATCGCGACGCGTGGCTGGCGGAGGGGACGGAAAGCTACCGCATCTTCATCCGCTCGCTCTTGTCGATCACCGACAATATCGTCGAGGGCAAGGTGGTTCATCCCGTCGCCGTTCGCGTGCTCGACGGCGAGGACCCCTATTTCGTCGTCGCCGCGGACAAGGGCACCGCGACGTTCAGCGACGTTGCCAACGCGCTCGCGCTGGAACGCGATTTCTGGCTGGGCGACGCCTTCGCCAGCGGCGGCAGCGTCGGCTACGACCACAAGGCGATGGGCATCACCGCCAAGGGCGCCTGGGTCTCCGTCCAGCGCCATTTCGCGGAACGCGGTGTCGACGTGCAGACCGACAGCATCCGCGTCGTCGGCTGCGGCGACATGTCGGGCGACGTCTTCGGTAACGGCATGCTGCTGTCGAAGACGATCAAGCTGGTGGCCGCTTTCGACCATCGCCACATCTTCATCGATCCCGATCCCGATCCCGCGACGAGCTGGGATGAGCGCGCGCGCATGTTCGCGCTGCCGCGCTCCAGCTGGGCGGATTACGACGCCGCGCTGATCAGCGAGGGTGGCGGCGTCTGGGCGCGCAGCGAGAAGAGCATCCGGCTGTCGGACGCGGCGCGCGACGCGCTGGGCCTGACGCAGAGCGAGATGGACCCCGCCAGCCTGATCTCCGCGATCCTTAAAAGCCCCGCGGACCTGCTCTGGTTCGGCGGCATCGGCACCTATGTGAAGGCGGCGGCGGAAAACAACGCCGCGGTCGGCGATCCCGCCAACGACCGCCTGCGCGTCAACGCCGAGGACCTGCGCGTCATCGCGGTCGGCGAAGGCGCGAACCTGGGTGTCACGCAGGCCGCGCGCATCGCCTTTGCCGCGCGGGGCGGGCGGATCAACACCGACTTCATCGACAATTCGGCTGGCGTCGATTGTTCGGACAACGAGGTCAACATCAAGATCGCGCTCAACCGCGAGATGATCGAGGGCCGCCTCGCGTTCGAGGATCGCAACGCGCTGCTCGCCAGCATGACCGACGACGTCGCGCACCTCGTGCTGGAGGACAATCGCCTGCAGACGCTGGCGCTGTCGATCGCCGAAGCAGACGGCGCGCCGGCGATCCCTAGCTATGTCCGCCTCATCGAAATCTTCGAAAGCGCCGGGCGGCTCGACCGCGCGGTCGAGGGGCTGGCGGGCAACGACGATTTGCTCCGCCGCGGGCAGGAGGGCCACGGCCTGACCCGGCCCGAGCTTGCCGTGCTGCTCGCCACCGCGAAGCTCGCGTTGCAGGACGGGATCGAGCGCGCGCCGCTGGCGGTCGCGCCGGAGCTCGCGCCCGACCTTCATGCCGCCTTCCCGCCCGCGATGCGCGCGAAGTTCGCGAAGGCGATCGACGAGCACCGCCTGCGCGCGGAAATCGTCGCGACGAAGCTCGCCAACCGCATCGTCAACCGGCTGGGCCTGCTCTATCCGTTCGAGCTGGCCGAGGAGGAAGGCGCAAGCGTCGCCGACATCGCGGGCATGTTCGTCGTCGCGGAGCGGCTGTTCGGCCTCGACGCGCTCTGGGCGGAGATCGAGCGGGCACCGATGGCCGAAGGCGCGCGGATCGCGCTGTTCAACGAGGTCGCGGTGGCGACGCGGTCGCACATCGCCGACCTGCTGCGCGCGGTCGCGCCGGGTACGCTGCCGCAGGCGGTGCTCGACCGGATCGGCAAGCGCGTCGACCAGCTGGGCGCGCAGACCGCCTCGCTGCTGCTCGACGAGGCCAGCGCGCAGAGCGCGCGGATCGCCGCGGAACTGGAGGCGGCGGGCGCGCCCGGCGATCTGGCGCGGCGCGTCGTGCGCCTGTTCGAGATGGACGGCGTCATCGGCCTCGCCGCGCTCGGTGAGCGGCAGGGGATCGACGAGGTCGCGCTGACCCGCGCCTTCACCCACCTCGGCCAGGCGCTCGGGCTCGACTGGGCGCAGGGCGTCGCTGCGCGCATCGTGTCGAGCGATCCGTGGGAACGCCTGCTGCTCGCCGGCCTCGCGCGCGATTTCCAGCAGCTGCGGCTGGAATTCCTCGCGCGCGGCGGCAAGGCGCCGCAGGATGCCGCGGACGAATGGCTCGCCGCCAATGCGCCGCGCGTCGGCCAGTTCAAGGCGGTGATCGACCGCGCCCGTCACGCCGCGCAGCCGAGCGCCGCGATGCTGGCGCAGATCGCGGGCCAGGCGCGCGTGCTGCTGGGGCGCTGACAGCCGAAGGAGAACGGCGCGTCGACACGCTCGGCACGAACGGGATGAGGGACACCGCCCCCTCCCCCGTTTGCCCTGAGCCTGTCGAAGCGCCGTACTTCTTCGGCCCGTAGGCCGGGACGCGTGAAGGATCAGCCCCGCGCCGCCCGCTTCGCGCGTTGCTTGGCCGCCAGCTCCGCCTTCCAGCCGCGCGCGCGCCACCACATGATGACGCCGGTCACCGCAAGCGCCGCGGGGAGCAGGCCGCCGAGGAAGATGATCGTCTGCCACACGCCGCCCATGCCGGTGCCGTCGTGGAGGCGGCGCATCAGCCGCGCGATCCCACCCGAGGCGCGCGCGGGCACGGCGACCGCGACGCCGCTGTCGTCGGCGACCTTGACGCTGGCGCCGCCCGCATAGCCGAGCGTCCAGTCCGCGGTCTTTTCCGTCGGCCAGGCGATCGAGACGAGGGCGCCGCGCAACGTGCCCGCCGCATCCGCCACCGCCGCCTCGGGCGTCAGCGCGGCGTGCGCCACCGGCGCCGCCCGCGCCGCGGCGCGCGGATCGGGCCCGCCGCTGCGCCGTGCCTCCCCACTCAACGCGCCGAAGAAGGCGGGGAAACTGATCCACGCGCCGGTCAGCGACAGCACGAACAGCGGCAGCGCCACCCAGAATCCGAACAGATAATGCAGGTTGGTGTCGGTGTTGCGATGCCGCCGCCAGCGCAGGCCGCGCACCCATTTGCCCACCGTCGGCCACCACAGCCACAGGCCGGTGAAGCTCGACACCATCATCGCGACGCCGATCCAGCCGACCACCTGCCGCCCGACGCCCGGCAGCTGCAGACTGCCGTGCAGCACGTGCAGGAAACGGACGAGCCCGGCGTTGCGCGGCGCGACCTCCAATACCTTTGCGGTCGGCGGGTCGAGATAGACCATCATCCGCGGCGGCGGCCCGCCGCGCGCGGCCCCCACCCCGGCGGGCGCCGCGGCGACGACGACCGGCCCCTGTCCATCGGGCAGGGTCAGCTGCGCGATCCGGTCGCCGGGCTTCAGCACGCGCGCCGCCGCGGCGACATAGGCGGACGGGGTCAGCAGCGTATCGCCCGTCACCGCATAGCGCGCCGGATTGGCGATCCGGTCGAGCGGCTCGTCCCACACCAGTGCCGCCCCCGACAGGCACAAAGGCACGATCAGGATCGCCAGGATCAGCCCGATCCATTTGTGCACCTGAAACCAGGTACGCCGCCATGCCAGGGTGTTCATCATCGTCTCCGCCCGAAGGTCGCGGGGGTCGCATGCCCCCCATACACGGTCAATCGCGTCAGCTGTCCGCCCAGCGGCGCAGCAGATTGTGGTAGACGCCGGTCAGCCGCAGCACTGCGGGCGCGTCCTGCCCCATCGCCGCCGCCGCCCCCTGCACCCCCTGGTCGAGGTCGAACAGCAGCCGCCGCGCGCCATCGTCGCGCACCATCGATTCGATCCAGAAGAAGCTCGCCGTGCGCGCGCCCCGCGTCACCGGCGTCACGCGGTGCAGGCTGGAGGCGGGGTAGAGCACCATGTGCCCCGCGGGCAGCTTGACGGTCTGCGGCCCGAACTGGTCCTCGATCACCAGTTCGCCGCCGTCGTAGGCGTCCGGGTCGTCGAGGAACAGCGTCGCCGACAAATCGGCGCGGATGCGGAAATCGGTGCCGCGCTTCATGCGGATCGCATTGTCGACGTGCAGCCCGAAATCCTGTCCGTCGGCGTAGCGGTTGAACAGCGGCGGGAACACCTTGCGCGGCAGCGCGGCGGCGACGAACAGCGGCGACCGGCCGAGCGCGTCGAGCACCAGCCCCCCCGCCTCGCGCGCGGCAGCGCCGTCCTCGGGCAGTTGGTCGTTGCGCTTGGCGAGCGCGGCCTGCGGCCCCGACGTCGCATTGCCGTCGATCCATTCCGCCGCATCGATGATGCCGCGCAGCCGCGCCACTGCATCGGGGCTCAATACGTCGGGGATCGCGATCAGCATAATATCCTGTTCTTTTCGTCTCTTGCCCGTGCGGGGATCGCCAGGGGTGCGGCCCGCACGGGCAAGAGCTCGCATGCTATCAGAAGCTGTAGAAGAGGCTGAGCACCGCCTGCCGCCGGTCGCCCGGCATCGCCCAGCCGCCCGTCACCACGCCGCTGGCGTTGATGTTGTTGCGCACGTTGGTGATGTACTTCTCGTCGGTCAGGTTCTGGATGTTGAGCTGCGCGGTCAGCCCGCCGCCGAACGTATAGGCCAGATAGGCGCGGTGAATCAGATAATCCGGCGCGCGCAGCAGGGTCGTATTGGCGAGCACCGGGGCATAAGTGGTGATCGCCCCCTGGTAGGTCAGGCCATAGCCGAGCTCCAGCCCGAACGGCAGCTTGTAGGTGGTGAACAGGCTGCCCGCATGGCGGGGCGTCTGGATCAGCGGCGACCCCGCCTGCGGATCGGGCAAGGCGACGCTGTTGCCGCACCCCGTCGTTCCCGGATTGGCGAGGCAGCGGGTCGACACCGATTGCAGCACCTTGCCGTCGAGATAGGTGTAATTGGCAAAGATCGTCCAGTTGCGCGTGATGTTGCCCGACACGCCCATCGCGATTCCGTCGACGCGGCTGCGCCCGTCGAGCACCTGCAGCGTCGGCAGCGCGGGGTCGTTCGACGGCACGCGATAATTGGTCCGCTCGTTGCGGAACAGCGCCGCGGTCAGTTCCAGCCGGCGGTGGAATAGCCCCGCCTTGACGCCGACCTCGTAATTGCGCGCCGTCTCCGGCGCGACGCCGCAGCTGTCGGTGACGACGGTGCCCGACACGCTGACGCAACCCAGCCGCACCGTCGCGGACGACGGCGTCTTGGCGATCCCGTATCCGGCGTACAGGCTGACGTCGCGGACCGGGTGGAACACCGCGCCCGCCCGCCACGAGAACAGGCGTTCGCGATTGACCTGCGGCGCCAGCTGCGCAGGGACCGGCTGCGTCACGCCCGGCGCGGCGTTGGGGATCGGCAGGCTGCGGAAATCGGCCTTCTGATACTCCCAGCGGACCCCGCCGTTCAGTTCGAAATACCGGCCCAGTTCGAGCGTGTCGAAGGCGTAGATGGCGATGTTCTGCGTCGTCGAGCGCGATTGCGCGGTGGTGACGTAATTGATCGCGCCGCGCCAGACGCTGTCGGGCGCAGCGATCGACAGCAAAGGCAGCGACGCAAGCGGGGATCCGTCGGCATTGCGCAGCAGCGAGCCCGTAGTGATCCGATAATCCTCGACCATCGCGATGGCGCCGATATCGGCGACGTTGCGCACGCCACCGCGCACGCCATGTTCCAGCCGGATGTCGACCTGGTCCGCGAGCAGCTGATTCTCCTGGTCGCGCACCAGCCCGCGCGGCCCCGACGGCAGCCACTGGCCCGCCGGAATGGTCAGCGGCCTTCCGGCGATGGTCGCGGTACAGGCAAGGCCGGTGGTGCTCGTCGCGCTCGTCGTCACCGGCTGCAACCCGGTGGCGGCGAGGCAGAAGGTGCCCTGCGGCGCACTGGTGATGCTGTATTGCCCCACCCGCTGCCACCGCGTCAGGTTGCGGACGGAGACGTGATCGTCGACCTGATGGCGCAGCGTCGCGGTGAAGCGATCGACGGTGATCCGCTGCGTGTCGAGGTTGCTGTAGCCATAATAGGCGCTGCGACGAGCGCCGGGCACGAAGCCGTCGACGATCGCATTGTGGAAATAGGGGACGCCGTACAGCGGCGTGTTGCGATCCTCCTGATGCACATAAGCGAGCGTCAGGCTGGTCGGCCCGCCGATGCCGATCGTCACCGCGGGCGCGACGCCCCAGCGTTCGTATTTCTCGACGTCGCGGCCCGGCACGTCATTGTGGTGGTAGACCGCATTCACCCGCGCCGCGACGCCATCGGCGACGCGCAGGTTCGAATCGACCGCGGCGCGATAGTAATTGTCGGTGCCGACCGCGCCTTGTGCGATCGTCAGATCCTCGGGCCGCGGCTCCTTGCTGACCAGGTTGATCGTGCCGCCGACGCTGCCCGATCCGTTGAACGCCGAATTGGCGCCGTTGTAGACCTCGATCTGCTGCAGGTTGAACGGATCGGTGCGGCTGTATTGCGCGCTGTCGCGGATACCGTCGACGGTGATGTCGGTGTTCGCGGAATAGCCGCGAAGGTTGATGCTGTCGCCATAACCGCCGCCGCCCTCGCCCGCGCCGAACGTGATGCCGGGGATCGTCTGGAGCGCATCGCGCAGCGTCTGCAGGTTCTGCTTGCGCAGCACCTGGTCGGACATGACGGTGATCGTCTGCGGCGTGTCGAGGATCGACGCGGTCGCCTTCGGGCTTTCCACCGCGGCCGGCGCCTTCTCGGCCTTGTCGGTGACGACGATGTCGTCGCGCTCGATCCGGCGCCGGCCGTCCTGGTCGCCGTCACGCGCGCCATGCGGCGTTTCGGCGAGCGCGGGCGCCGACGCGATGAAGCCGACGCAGGACAGCGCCAGGAAGGATGCGGTGGTACGCGACATGAAATCCCCCAATCACTCTGATCGGGAGTGCTGCTATTGCGACAAAATCGCAGAGTCAATGCTATTGCGATTAATTCTCACCATCGTCGCGATTTGTCTCCGCGAACAGCCAGCTGCGCAGCGCGCTGGCGAGGTTGGCGGGCGCGCGGTCGGCGATGCGCAGCACGTCGATCTCGGCGACCAGCGCGCTCAGTGGCAGCCGCCGTGCCGCCGCCGCCCGTTCCAACGCCTGCCAGAAGATCGGCTCCAGGCTGATCGACGTCTGATGTCCGGCGATGGTGATCGAGCGCTTGACCGGCCCATGAAAGCCGCCGGGGGGTGGTGACAAAGACATGACCGCACCAGTAGCGCCGATCGCGGGGGTCGCCCATGCCCTCGGTCCACCGCACTGCACCGGCTGCATCCGTCGCGTCACCGATCCGGCGGGACCGAAGACCGCCGACCCGCGTTACACCAACGCAACGAATCGGCGCGACCGACGCGCGAAAAGGGGACGACAGTTGACGATCGAACGCCGGCACGTCGAAAACGGCGGCCTCATCCTGTTTCTGGTGCTGATCTCCGCCGGCCTGATCCTGATCGTGTCGGGCTTCGCGGGTGCGCTGCTGTGGGCGTCGCTCGCCGCCCTGCTGTTCCAGCCGCTGTTCCGGCGCCTGCTGCGTCGCTGGCCGTTGCGGCGCAATCTCGCCGCGATGGTGACGTTGCTCATCATCACCGTCGCGGTCGTCATCCCGGCGCTGATCCTCGCCAGCCTCGTCGTCGATCAGGCGGCCGGCGTCTATGCCCAGATCCGCAGCGGCCAGATCAACTTCGCCGCCTATTTCCAGCAGGTCCTCGACGCCTTGCCCGTCCGGCTGCGCGACGCGCTCGACCATGCCGGCTACGGCAGTTTCGAGCGCGCGCAGGCGCGGATCAGCCAGGCGATCGGCAGCAGCGCCAGCCAGCTCACGCGGCGCGCCTTTTCGATCGGCGCAAACGCCGCCGCCTTCCTGCTCGCCTTCGGCGTCGGCCTGTACGTCACCTTCTTCCTGCTGCGCGACGGCGACCGGATCGGCCCCGCGATCGTCCGCGCGCTGCCGCTGGAACGCAGCGTCGGCCAGCGTCTCGCCGAAAAATTCGTCGCGGTGACGCGGGCGACGATCAAGGGATCGGGCGTCGTCGCGTTGGTGCAAGGTGCGCTGGGCGCGGTCACCTTCTGGATCGTCGGCCTGCCCGCCGCGCTTCTGTGGGGCGCGCTGATGGCGATCGCCGCGCTGCTTCCCGCGGTCGGCCCGGCGATCATCTGGACGCCCGTCGCGGTCTATCTGCTCGCCACCGGCGCGATCTGGCAGGCGGTCGTCGTCGTCCTCTCCGGGGTGCTCGTCATCGGGCTTGCCGACAATATCCTGCGCCCGATCCTCGTCGGCCGCGACACCGGCCTGCCCGACTGGCTCGTGCTGGTCACGACGCTGGGCGGCATCGACGCGCTCGGGCTCAGCGGCATCGTCGTCGGCCCGCTCGTCGGCGCGCTGTTCCTGACCGGCTGGGCGGTGCTCACCGAACAGCGGCTGGGCGAGCCTGTGGGAGCGGAGGAAGCACCATGACGATGCGACGGACGAAGACCTGGATAGGGCTCGCGGCGGCCGCCACGGTCGCGACGACGGCCACGCCCGCGCTGGCGCAGGACGATCCGCGCTTCTGCCCGACGCGGCCGAGCATCGGCGGATCGAGCTGCACCACCGAACCCGGCCGCGTCCATGTCGAACTCTCGAGCCTCGACTGGCAGCGCGACGACCAGCCCGACCAGCGCGAGGACAGGATCGTCACCGCCGACCTATTGACCCGCGTCGGCGTGGGCAAGGATACCGAAGTTCAGCTCGAATGGGTCGGCTACGGCCGCGACCGCACGCGCGACAAGGCCGGCGGCACGGTCGACACGGTGACCGGCACGGGCGACCTCACCTTCGCCGTCCGCCAGCATCTTGCGGGCGAGAAGGGCAAGCCGTTCTCCGCGGGCGTGCAGGTCTTCGCCACCGCGCCGACCGGCCGTTATCCGATCGGCGCGGGCACCTGGTCGACGGGGGTCATCATCCCCCTGCAATACGACCTGACCGAAAAGGTCGCGGTCGCCTCGACCACGGAGGCGGATGCCGCCGCCAACCAGTCGGGCAGCGGGCGCCATCTTGCGTACAGCGAGATCACCGGCCTGCGCTACAAGTTCACCGACAGCATCACCGCGACCGCCGAACTCGCGCTGCGCCGCGACGACGATCCCGACGGGCACGACACCATGGCCTCGGCGGCGCTGTCCGCCGCCTGGCGCCCGACCAAGGTCGTCCAGCTCGACATCCTCGCCGTCGCCGGCCTCAACCGCGCCGCCCCCGACCTGCGCCTCGTCACCGGCGGCGCGATCCTGTTCTGATCAATCCGTGTCGAACAGCGCCGCCAATTGCTCGATGATCGTGCCGCCCAGCTGCTCGGCATCCATGATCGTCACCGCACGCGCATAGTAACGCGTCACGTCGTGGCCGATGCCGATCGCGATCAGCTCGACCGGGCTCTTCGTCTCGATCCAGCCGATCACCTGGCGCAGGTGGCGCTCCAGATAGCTGCCGGAATTGACCGACAGCGTCGAATCGTCGACCGGCGCACCGTCGCTGATCACCATCAGGATACGCCGTTCCTCCGGCCGCGCGATCAGCCGGGCGTGCGCCCACAGCAAAGCCTCGCCGTCGATATTCTCCTTGAGCAGCCCTTCGCGCATCATCAGGCCAAGGTTCGCGCGCGCCCGCCGCCACGGCTCGTCCGCCTGCTTGTAGACGATGTGGCGCAGGTCGTTGAGCCGCCCCGGCTGCGGCGGGCGCCCGGCGGCGAGCCACGTCTCGCGCGCCTGCCCGCCCTTCCACGCGCGCGTCGTAAAGCCCAGGATCTCGGTCTTCACGCCGCACCGTTCGAGCGTGCGGGCGAGGATATCGGCGCTGATCGCCGCGATGCCGATCGGCCGCCCGCGCATCGACCCCGAATTGTCGATCAGCAACGTCACCACCGTGTCGCGGAAATCGGTGTCGCGCTCGATCTTGTAGGAAAGCGACTGCGTCGGATTGACGACGACGCGCGCCAGCCGCGCCGCATCGAGCAGCCCTTCCTCCTGATCGAAATCCCACGAGCGCGACTGCTTCGCCATCAGCCGCCGCTGCAGCCGGTTGGCGAGCTTCGACACCGCCGATTGCAGATGCGCGAGCTGCTGGTCGAGATAGCCGCGCAGCCGCGCCAGCTCCTCCGCGTCGCACAGGTCGCCCGCCGCGATCACCTCGTCGAACTGCGTCGTCCACGCCTTGTAGTCGAAGTGCGGCGCGAAATCGTTCGACGGGCGATTGGGTCGCGACGGCTGTGCACCGTCGTCGCCCTCGTCGCCGGGTTCGCCGTCGAGGTCGGCGGGGCTGTCCTCGCCGAATTCCTCGCCCTCGCCCTCGTCATTCCCCGCCTCGCGCTGCTCGCCCCGTGCCTCGACTTCGCCGTCGCCCTGGCCGGACTGTTCGTCCTCGCCCTCGTCGCCGGGCTCGTCCTGATCGTTCTCGGCGCCCTGGTCCTCGTCGCCGCCCTCGTCCGCCTCGTCGGGCGTCACCTCGCCCTCGACCAGCTCGAGGTCCTCGAGCATCTTCATCGCCAGGCTCTGGAACGCGCGCTGGTCGTCGAGCGCGAGCGCGAGGCTGGCGAGATCGGTCCGCTCCGCGATCCAGTCACGCACCAGGGCAAGGCCCGGTTCCGCCGCCTCCGGCGCGGGCCGCCCGGTCAGCGCCTCGCGCGCCAGCAGGCCGAGCGCGGTCGACAACGGCACCTCGTCGCGCGTCCGCGCGCGCGCGATCGGGTCGCTGCGCAACCGCACGTCGAGCGCATGGCCAAGGTTGTCCGCGATCCCCGCATAACCGACGCTGCCCAGCGCCTCGACCCGCGCGCTCTCGACCGCGTCGAACACCGACCGCGCCACCGCGTCGCTCGGCGCGCCGCGCTGGTGCAGCGCGAGGTCGTGATGCTTCAGGCGCAGCGCGAAGCCGTCGGCGAAGCCGCGCGCCTCCGCCACCTGTTCCGGCGGCAGCGCCCGCGCGGGCATCGGCACCTTGATATGCTTGCCCGACTGCGCCGGCGCGTCGGCCGTGAAGGCGAGATCCACCTCCGGCTCCTCCGCGATCGCGCGCGCCGTGCCGGTCAGGACCGCCTTGAACCGGTCGAGCGGGGTTTCGTTGGCCATTACCAAAGCACCTTGCAGCCGAAGTCGGCGATCTTCGCATCGCGCGTTATGACCGTCATGCCCTCAATCAGCGCTTGTGCCGCGATCAGGCGATCAAAAGGATCCCGATGCTCGCCCGGCAGCATGCCGGCGCGCAGCGTATGGGCCATCGTAACGTCCAGTGAATTGAAATCATGCATGACCATCAGTCGCGGCATGTCCGTCATCGGGTTCCCATGGAAAGCCAGCTTTCCGAGCCGAAATTTCGTGGCAATCTCCCAACCGGATGCCGCGCTGACGTAGATCGCATTGTCGGCGTGACTGATCGCCGCTTCAGCGGCCGGGCTCAGTTCGGCCGACTCCTGCCACCAGAACAAGGCGGCATGCGTATCCAGCAGGAATCGCGTCACAGACCGAATTTATCCAGCCGCTTACCTTCCCACAGGTCCAGTTCGTCTTCAGGAAGTGGATCGAACCACACGGAATCCGGAATCGGTCCCAAGTCCTTCCACCCGCCCGGCACACGCCTGCGCTTCGCCGGCGGTTCGATCGGCACCAATTTAGCATAAGGCACGCCCGCTTTCGCGACGATGATCTCCTCGCCCGCATGCGCGCGGTCGATCAGCTTGGAAAACTGCGTCTTCGCCTCGTGGACGTTGAACGTCTTCTGCGGATCGACCTCTGCCATCGCTCACCTCCGGTCGGGTGGACTAAATAGCTTAGTCCACCCCAGCCCTCAAGCCCGCCCCACCACGCTTTCCGGCAAATCCTTGCCGAACACGCGCTGGTAATATTCCGCGACCAGCGGCCGTTCGTTCTCGTCGCACTTGTTGAGGAACGACAGGCGGAAGGCGAAGCCGACGTCGCCGAAGATCAGTGTATTCTGCGCCCAGGTAATGACCGTGCGCGGGCTCATCACGGTCGAAATGTCGCCGTTGACGAACCCCTTGCGCGTCATATCGGCGACGCGGACCATGTTCTCGACCTGCTTCTTGCCATCGGGCTTGTCATATTCGCCCGACTTGGCGAGCACGATCTGCGCCTCGGTCGCGGCGGGCAGGTAGTTGAGCGTGACGACGATGTTCCACCGGTCCATCTGGCCCTGGTTGATCTGCTGCGTGCCGTGATACAGCCCGCTCGTGTCGCCGAGGCCCACGGTATTGGCGGTCGCGAACAGGCGGAACCATTTGTTCGGGCGGATCACGCGGTTCTGGTCGAGCAACGTCAGCTTGCCCTCCGTCTCCAGCACGCGCTGGATCACGAACATCACGTCGGGGCGGCCGGCATCATATTCGTCGAAGACAAGCGCCGTCGGCGTCTGCAGCGCCCAGGGGAGCAGGCCCTCGCGGAACTCGGTCACCTGCTGCCCGTCCTTCAGCACGATCGCATCGCGGCCGATCAGGTCGATGCGGCTGATATGCGCGTCCAGGTTGATGCGGATGCACGGCCAGTTGAGCCGTGCCGCGACCTGTTCGATGTGGCTCGATTTGCCGGTGCCGTGATAGCCCTGCACCATCACGCGACGATTGTGCGCAAAGCCCGCCAGCACCGCCAGCGTCGTGTCCGGATCGAAGACGTACGCCGGATCGAGATCGGGAACGCGCTCGTCCGCCTCGCTGAACGCCGGCACTTCCATGTCGCTGTCGATGCCGAACAGGTCGCGCACGCCGACCATCTTGTCGGGCGCGTCGAGGATCGTCGTCTCTCTGCTGTCGGGCTGGGTATTGGGAATGTCGGTCATGATCCTGGGCATACCGTCTCGGGCAAGGCCCTCCCCAACGCACGATGCGGGGGGAAAGGCGCACCGTCTTTCAGTGGAAAGCTATCGCCGTCGCGTCAACCCGGCGTCGCGTCGCGGCCGGCGTGCGGCTGTGCAACCTTGTCGGGCAGGACGAACAGGTCGGCGAACCGTTCGGCGCGTGCGCGGTCGCCGGTGACGCGCATCGTCCCTTCCGCCTCCGCCGCGGCGATCGGGCGCTTGACGTATATCCACACCGCCAGCGTCGTCGGGTCGGTTTCGACGAGCACGTCGACGCCGTCGGGCTCCGCGCGCACGATATCGAGCGCGCCATGGTCCAGCGTCGCGCGAAAGCGGTCGTCGCCCAGCCGGAAACCGATCGTCATGGCCAGCTCGCCCGCCCGCTCCCGGTCGATCATCGTGCGCAGCGACAGCATCGCGGACGCGGGCGAGAAGGGCAACGTCGGGTCATGATCGGGCGAGCGCGTCGCCCATCGGCCCATCGCCTGCATCACCGGCTCCACCTCCCGCCCCCATGTCGTCAGGTCGTACGCGTGCACCGACGCGGGCGGCGGCAGCTTGCGCCGGACGACCAGCCCCGCCGCCTCGAGACCGCCCAGCCTTTGCGTCAGCACGTTGGCGCTGATCCCCGTCAGGTGCGCGCGGATTTCGCCGAACCGCCGCGGGCCGAACATCAGCTCGCGCAGGATCAGCAACGACCAGCGCTCGCCCAGGAATTCCAGCGCCAGTGCCGTGCCGCACGCATCCTCGTACCAGCGCCTCTGACCCACATTAGTTATTTTTTCTGACTTCATAGTTGCTTTATATAACTATCGCGTCCATCCTTTGCCAGTGCCGAGTCGAACCAGGAGAATGTGCCATGGCCAAGATGATCTTCGTCAACCTGCCCGTCGCCGATGTCGCGCGCGCCACGGATTTCTACCACGCACTGGGCTTCGAGCAGAACGCGCAATTTTCCAACGAACAGGCCGCGGCGATGCAATGGTCGGACACGATCTGCGTCATGCTGCTCGCCAAGCCGTTCTTCGCCGGCTTCACGCAAAAGGCGATCGCCGATCCCTTCACGCAGACGACCGCGATCTTCGCGCTCGGCCTCGACGATCGCGCGGGCGTGGATGCGATCACCGAGGCCGCGGTGGCGGCGGGTGGTCGCGAACTGCACGAGCCGGAGGATCACGGCTTCATGTACAGCCGCGCGTTCGAGGACCTCGACGGTCACGGCTGGGGCCCCTTCACGATGGACGTCGCCGCGCATGCCGCCGCGATGGCAGCGGGCGGCGGACATGGGGGCGCGGCGGCGTGACCCGCAGCGACGCCTGAACAGCACGACACCCGAAGGGAGAGCAAGACATGGCACATAGCGACGGCACGCCGGTGTGGTTCGAACTGACCGCCCCGGATGCGCAGGGTGCGGCGGACTTCTATGCCGCGGTGGCGGGCTGGCATATCGCGCGGTCGCCGATGGCGGAACATGGCGGCTATCTGCTCGCCGGTCCCGACGCCGACACGGGCGTCGCCGGCATCATGGCGCCGCCGCCCGGCGCGCCCGCGACCGCCGGATGGACGCTGTATCTCGCCACGGCGGATGTCGATGCCGCCGCGGACCGGGTCGGCACGCTCGGCGGCCGCGTCCTGTTCGGGCCGATGGACATCCCGCACGTCGGCCGCTTCGCGCTGGTCGCCGATCCGCAGGGGGTGGCGTTCAGCCTGATGGCGGGGACCGGCGCGGATGGCTCGCGGGCCTTTTCGCAGGCGCGCGGCGACACGGTCGGGCGCGGCGTGTGGATCGAACTGGCGACGCCCGACCCCGACGGTGCCTTCGCCTTCTACGGCGCGCTGTTCGGCTGGGAGAAAGCGGGCGCGATGCCGATGGGGCCGATGGGCGACTATGCCTTCATCGGCGCCGGCGAAGATCGGCCCGGCGCGATCATGTCGAGTGCGACGACGGGCGCGCCAGCGCGGTGGAACTGGTACGTCCACGTCGCCGACATCGATGCAGCGATCGCCACCGCGACCGCGCGCGGCGGCACCTTGATCCAGGGTCCCGATCCGATCCCCGGCGGCGACTATTCGGCCAATGTCCGCGATCCCCACGGCAGCCAGATCGGCCTCGTCGGCCCGCGCGTCGCCGGGGACGCGGCATGACCCGCCCGATGATGCGCACCTGCCTGTGGTTCGATCATGGCGAGGCGCGCAAAGCCGCGGAATTCTACGCCAGCGTCTTTCCCGACACGGTCGTGGAGGAGGTGACCGGAACGCCGCTCGACCTGCCGGGCGCATCCGCCGGCGCCGAGCTGACCGTGACCTTCACCCTGCTCGGCCAGCCGTTCTTCGGCCTCAACGGCGGGCCGGACATCCGGCCCAGCCAGGCGGTCAGTTTCCAGGTCTACACCGACGATCAGGCGACCACCGACCGTTACTGGGATGCGATCGTCGGCAATGGCGGGGAAGAGAAAGCGTGCGGCTGGTGCACCGATCGGTGGGGCTATGCGTGGCAGATCACGCCGCGCGCGCTGATGCAGGCGCTGTCCGCCGGCGGCGACGCCGGCAAGCGCGCCTTTGCCGCGATGATGACGATGCGCCGGATCGACATCGCCCGAATCGAAGCGGCCATGCGAGGAGAAGCGGCATGAGCGAATCCCACGACTTGTCGATCACCCGGCTGATCGAAGCGCCGCCGGCTGCGGTCTGGCGCGCGTGGACGGAGGATACCGGTGCCTGGTTCTGCCCCGCGCCGTGGAAGGCGGAATTCCTGGCGCAGGAACTCGTCGCGGGCGGCCGCTCGACGATCGTCATGCGCGGCCCCAATGGCGAGGAGAACCGGCTGGAGGGCGTCTATCTGGAGGTCGTGCCGGAACGCCGCATCGTCTCGACCGATGCCTTCACCGCCGGCTGGGTGCCCGCCGGCCCGTTCATGGTGCGAATCGACGATTTCGCGCCGGAGGGCGACGGCACGCGCTACACCGCGACCGCGCGCCACTGGACGGCCGAAGCGCGCGACCGCCACGCCGCCATGGGCTTCGAGGCCGGCTGGAACGCCGCGACCGACCAGTTGGAGGCGATCGCGAGGGAAATGGCGGGACGCTGACGTCCGGCAGGTCGAGGAGGGGCGCGCGCAGGCCGCGATTCCCAGCCTGCGCCGCCTGCCGAACACCAGCGGAGCTACGCCGAAATTCCCGCTTTCCCGCCTCCGATCGACGGTGCGCAAAACACCAGGGGGAGCAGCACTACGCCTGTCATGACTTTGCCGGAAAAAGGAAGGGGCCGACCGGCGATGAAGGCAGATCGGGTCAATCGGACGAAGAGACGTCGGTCCGTTGATCCGGGTCATGCTGCGCCCTCAACCTGTGGCGACGGCCAGCGCAACCGCTGCCAGCAGCACCAAGCAGAGCAGGTAAGTGACAAGTTGCTGGGGCGCCAGACCAAGCGGATGCGGCGTCTCCGCAACGAATTCGGGATCGGTCCACGCCGTGCCCGGAAACAGGGTCGCAAGTGCCATCGCCACGAAATAACTGCCGCCCGCCACGGCTGCGATCAGGAATGTCGGCAACGTCAATGTCTGCGTCCCGAACAGGATCGTCAAGGACAGCCCCCCGCCGAAGAAGCCCATCAGCATGGTCTGCCCGTTGTGAAACTTGGCATGGGGCGGCCAGTGCGGGTTCCACAGGTGCTGCTTCGACGTCGCAGGGACCAGCGCGTCGGCAACGAAGCCGCCGAAGTTGAAGATCGCCACGATGGCGACGAGGAATTTTGCGATTTCCATAACACACACCTTTCCCTTTGTCGGAAAAGGACGTGCCGGGACCGCCGAACGAAAACCGGCGATGCGTACGAGCGTAAATGCCACCCGGACTACCGACCGGGCTGTGACTTTTACACGTCCGGTATCATGATCGCACAGCTGCTGTGAACGGTCAACTCCACCCCCGAAAACGATCCTGAACGGATAGCCCGTGCGATGGTGAAATGGGAACGCCCCGCGTCCGCCCTCAGGCGAACGCCGGCGCCTGGCGCAATTGCTGATACGCCGCGATCACCTGTTGCAGCATCGTCTCGTGGCTGCGGTCGCCGCCGTTGCGATCGGGGTGATAGCGGCGCACCAGCTCCGAATAGCGCTTGCGCAGCGCCATCCGGTCCGCGTCCGCCGCAAGGCCCAGCACCTTCAGGCTGGCGCGATCCTGCCCGCTCAGCGGCTTGCCGTCGCGGCGTTCGGGCGCCGCCTCCCGCCGGAAGCGCGCGGCGATCGCATCGAGCGGATCGCTGTAATCGGCCCAGCGTGGACCCTGGTCGCCCGATCCGGCGCGCGCGAAGGCGCGCGTCTCGCGCTCCCATCCCGCCATCGGCCGCTGCGCATGATGGATTTCCTCCGCGCTCATGCCGTTGAAATAATTGTAGCGGCTGTTGGCGGCGCGGACATGGTCTAGGCACATCCAGCGCGTCGGGCCGGGGCCGTCGCCGTCGCGCACGCCGTCGACCGGCGGCCCGCGAAATTCGCCCGGCTCTGCGCACCCCGGCTCCGCGCACACCCGGCCGTTCGCTTCCACCCGGCCGTGGAAACGCGTGCTCGGCCGGTCCTTCCTGTCCTTGAACTGCGCCACGAATACTCCCTTGGTCAGCGCAATCCGGCTATATAGGGGCGATGACCGACCTCGCCACCGCCCCCCTCGCCGACATCATCGCGGCCCGCCTGACGCACGCGCTCGCGCCGACCAGCCTCACCGTCACCAACGACAGCCACCACCATGCCGGCCACATGGGCGACGACGGCACGGGCGAGACGCATTTCACCGTCGTCGTGGAGAGCGCACGCTTCGTCGGCCTGAACCGCGTCCAGCAGCAGCGGCTGGTGAACCAGGCGCTCGCGGATCTGTTGGAGAGCCGCATCCATGCGCTCGCCATCCGGACGAGCGCGCCCGGGAACCCTTCCAACGCATGACCTATCACCTCTGGTATTGGCCCTCGATCCAGGGGCGCGGCGAGTTCGTCCGCCTCGCACTGGAAGCCGCCGGCCTCGACTATCGCGACTGCGCGCGCCTGCGCGGGGCGGAGGCTTTGCTCGACGACCTCGAGACGCGCGGCGAAAGCGGTCGCGGCCCGTTCGCGCCGCCCTATCTAGACACGCCCCACGGCACGATCGCGCAGGTCGCCAACATCCTCCTCTATCTCGGCGAGCGTCATGACCTCGCCCCCGCCGCCGACAGGCTGTGGCTGCACCAGCTGCAGCTGACGATCGCCGATTTCATCGCGGAGGTGCACGCCGTCCATCACCCGGTCGGCACCGGCGACTATTACGAGGACCAGAAGCCGGAGGCCGCACGCGCCGCGCGCGCCTTCCGCGACGAACGCCTGCCCAAGTTCCTCGACCATTTCGAGGACGCCGCATCCAGCGCGGGCGGGCCGTTCGTCACGGGTTCCGGCTGGACCTACGCGGACACCTCGCTGTTCCAGATCGTCGCGGGGCTACGCTATATGTTCCCGCGGCGGATGGCGTCGCTGGAGGGCGAATATCCCGGCCTTGTGCGCCTGCACGACGCGGTCGCCGAACTGCCGCGCATCGCTGCCTATCTCGCCAGCGACCGCCGCATCGCGTTCAACACCGACGGCATCTTCCGCCACTATCCCGAACTCGATGCGAATTGATCCCGCCCCGACCCGCGTGCCACGCCCGGCGGCGCGCATCCTGCTCGTCGACGCGCAGGGACGCGTGCTGCTGATGCGCTTCACCCCCGCCGACCGGCCGCCGCTCTGGTGCACGCCGGGCGGCGCGGTCGATCCGGGCGAAAGCTATGCCGCCGCCGCGCGCCGCGAATTGTGGGAAGAGGTGGGGCTGGACATCGACTGCGGGCCGGAGGTCGCGCGCCGCGTCGTCGATTTCGTGACATTCGAAGGCGTCGCGGTCAACGCCGACGAACGCTATTTCCGCGTCGACGTCGATGCGTGCGAGGTTCGGGCGGCGGCGCTCACCCCGCTCGAACGACGCGTGCTCGCCGGCTGGCGCTGGTTCGAGACCCATGAACTGGCCGACTGGCCCGAAACCATCTACCCACAGGATCTGGCCGATCTGCTCGACCGGACGAAAGGCACCTCATGCTCGATGATTTCGTCGAACGCACCCTGACCCCCGTCACGCACGACCTCGGCGGGTTCAAGGTCCACCGCACCCTGCCGGCGAAGGACCGCACGATGGTCGGCCCGTTCCTGTTCTTCGACCAGATGGGCCCGGCGCATCTGCCGACGGGCGGCGGCATCGACGTGCGCCCGCATCCGCACATCAACCTCGCCACCGTCACCTATCTGTTCGACGGCGCGATCGACCATCGCGATTCGCTGGGCACCTGCGCCCGGATCGAGCCCGGTGCGGTCAATCTGATGACCGCGGGCCGCGGCATCGTCCATTCGGAACGCTCGCCGGGCGACGAGCGCGCGCACGGCCCCGTCCTGTCCGGCATCCAGACCTGGCTCGCGCTGCCCGACGCGCAGGAAGAGATCGACCCCGCGTTCGAACATGTCGGCAAGGCCGAACTGCCGACGGTCGAGGCGCACGGCGCGCGCGCGCGGATCATCATGGGGGAACTCTGGGGGGCAAGCGCGCCGACCACCACCTATGCCGGCACGATCTACGCCGATATCGCGCTCGACGCGGGCGCCAGCGTCCCGATCGACGCCGCGGCGGAGGAACGCGCGCTCTATCTCGCATTCGGCGAAGCCAGCCTCGAGGGCGTGCCGCTCGAACCGATGCAGCTCTACATCCTCAAGCCCGGCGTGCCCGCGACGTTGCGCTCCGACACGGGCGGGCGCGCGATGCTGTGCGGCGGCGACGCCTTCGCGACGCCGCGCCACGTCTGGTGGAACTTCGTCTCCTCCCGCCGCGACCGCATCAACGAGGCGAAGCGCGCCTGGAAGGCGGGCGAATTCCCGACCGTGCCGGGCGACGACCAGGAATGGATTCCGATCCCCGAAGTGCCGAAGACGGTAAGCTATCCGTGAACACACACCCTCACCCTTCCCACCCGGCTTCGCCGGGCGGCCCCAGAGACGGGTCGGTTCTGCCCCCGGCAGAACCTCAACGGCGCGGGGCGCTGTTGACCCGTCACTCCTCTTCCGACGGGAGAGGGAGGGAGGCCCAAAGCGCGGAAAGGGTGAGGGCGGCCGACGAGACGAGAGGGACATCAGAATGACCAGCAACCTGCGACGCCTTACCCTCGCCACCGGCGTCGACCTCGACGTCCGGATCGCCGGCGACCCCGCGCATCCGCCGGTCATCCTGCTCCACGGCTTTCCCGAATCGCACCGTACCTGGCGCGGCATCGTCCCCGATCTCGCCCGCGACCATTACGTCGTCGCCCCCGACCAGCGCGGCTATGCGCGCTCGTCGAAGCCGGACGGCGTCGACGCCTACACGCCCGAAAAGATCGTCGCCGACCTGATCGCGCTCGCCGACACGCTGGGCATCGACCGCTTCACGCTCGTCGGCCACGACTGGGGCGGCGCGGTCGCGTGGATGGCGGCGCTGACCCGTCCCGATCGCGTCGCGCGGCTCGTCATCGTCAACGCGCCGCACCCCTATCTCTTCCAGCGCGCGCTGTTCGATTCGCCCGAGCAGCGCCGCGCCAGCCAGTATATCACCCGCTTTCGCGATACCGCGATCGACCAGGGGCTGGTCGGCGCGGGGCTCGAACGCTTCTTCGGTTCGACCTTCGCGCATCACGTGGCCACCGCGATCGCCGGCGCGGACAAGGCCGCCTATCTCGACGAATGGAGCCAGCCGGGCGCGATGACCGCGATGCTGAACTGGTATCGCGCCTCCACCGTCGTCGTGCCGGCACCGGGCGAGGATGCGCCCCGCCCCGCCTTCCTCGATCGTCCGTTCCCGCCGGTGACGCAGGATACGCTGGTGATCTGGGGCACGCGCGACACCGCGCTGCTGCCCGAACTGGTCGACGATCTTGCCCCCTACGTCCCCAAGCTGACCGTCGAAAAGATCGACGCGGGCCATTTCGTAACCTGGGAAAAGCCGGACGCCGTCGTCGCCGCGATGCGCCGCTGGGGGATCTGACGCGCGATCAGCCCGCCGGCGGCGGGGGCACGACGTCGTCCGGCGCAGGCACGACATCGGCCGCCGGGTTGATCCGCCACATCACGCCGGGCAGGTCGTACTGACCCTTCACCGGCCGGCCCTTGCGGTCGGTGGCGGGCGCGAACAGTCCATGGTGGTGCGCCAGTACGCAGGTCGCATTGTCGAGGTCGGGAAAGCCGCTGCTGCGCTGCACGACGCAGTCGGTCACCGATCCCTTGTTGTCGATCGACAGCCGCACGAACACGCGCCCCTGCTCGCCGGCACGCATCGCCGCAGGCGGGTAGTTGTCCGCGCCGAACCACTGCGCCGGACTGCCCAGCGGCTGGGGCGGCGCGCTGCGATCGCGCGCCATCGCGGGCGTGGCGAAGGTCAGCAACGTCGTCGTGGCGAGCGTCATGGCGCGGTTCATCGGAAAACGGGTCCCCCAAATGTCGCCCGATGCTAACGCATGCCGGCTTACGGCGTCCTTACAGCATCGACCCTGTGCGCCGGGTCGCTGCGTACCTATATCCTACCCGTGACCCGCACCGCCCTGCCCGTCCCGATCATCCGCATAACGATCGAACGACGACGCGACAGGAGATTGCGCGAGTTGGTGTCAACTTTGTCAAGACTCGCGGGCGCGCTGGCGTGTTGCCCCTCGTCCGCCGCCGCCGTAAAGCCCGCCGCGTGACCCAGCCGCTGATCATCGCCGTGCCCAAGGGGCGCATCCTTGCCGAAGCGGTGCCGCTACTCGCCGCTGCCGGCATCGTGCCCGAACCCGCCTTCTCCGACGAAGACAGCCGCGCGCTGCGCTTCGCCACCGACCGGCCCGGCATCGAGCTGATCCGCGTGCGCGCGTTCGACGTCGCGACCTTCGTCGCCCATGGCGCCGCGCAGCTCGGCATCGTCGGTTCCGACGTCATCGCCGAATTCGGCTATTCCGAACTCTACGCGCCCGTCGACCTCGGCATCGGCCATTGCCGCATCTCTGTCGCGGAGCCTGCCGCGATGGCCGCGGGCGACGACCCGCGCGGCTGGAGCCACGTGCGCGTCGCGACCAAATATCCGCACATCACCGCCGCGCATTTCGCGGCCCGCGGCGTCCAGGCGGAATGCGTCAAGCTCAACGGCGCGATGGAGCTTGCCCCGACGCTTGGCCTTGCGCCGCGGATCGTCGACCTCGTCAGCTCGGGCCGCACGCTCAAGGAGAACGGCCTCGTCGAGGTGGAGGTGATCGCCGAAGTCAGCAGCCGCCTCGTCGTCAACCGCGCCGCGATGAAGACGCGCGCCGAGGTCGTGCCGCTGGTCGAGGCGTTCCGGCGCGCGGTAAAGCCCCTCCCCTTCAGGGGAGGGGTTGGGGTGGGGAACGCCGCCAGCGATTTGATCAATAGGGCGTCCCCCACCCCTAACCCCTCCCCTGAAGGGGAGGGGCTTCGATGATCCGCCTCGACACCCGCGACGCCGGTTTCGCCGACGCCTTCGCCGCGCTCGTCGACGCGCGCCGCGAAACCGCGACCGATGTCGCGCGCGACGTCGCGACGATCCTGCGCGCCGTCCGCGACGAGGGCGAGGCTGCGGTCGCCGCCTTCACGCAGAAACTCGACCGCCACGACCTCGCCGAAACCGGCTGGCAGATCGAACCCGCCGCCTGTGCCGCGGCCTATGACGCGCTGGAGCCGGAATTGCGCGCCGCGCTCGACCTCGCCGCGCGGCGCATCCGCACCTATCACGAAAAACAGCGCCCCGCCGACAGCGACTGGCGGGATGCCGCCGGCGTGCGGCTCGGCGCGCGCTGGACGCCGGTCGATGCGGCGGGCCTCTACGTTCCCGGCGGTCGCGCGGCCTATCCCTCGTCGCTGCTGATGAACGCCATCCCCGCCAAGGTCGCGGGCGTCGAACGCTTGGTGATGGTTACTCCGACCCCGGATGGCCGGATCAACCATCTCGTCCTCGCCGCCGCGCATCTGGCGGGCGTCGACGAGGTATGGCGGATCGGCGGTGCGCAGGCGATCGGTGCGCTCGCCTATGGCGCGGGCCGCATCGCGCCCGTCGACGTCGTCACCGGCCCCGGCAACGCCTGGGTCGCGGAGGCGAAGCGCCAAGTCTATGGCGTCGTCGGCATCGACATGGTCGCCGGCCCCAGCGAGATCGTCGTCGTCGCCGACGGCCGCAACGATCCGCAGATCACCGCCGCCGACCTGCTCAGCCAGGCCGAGCACGACACGGTCACGCAATCGATCCTGTTCACCGACGACGCCGCCTTCGCCGATGCGGTCGCCGCGGCGGTGGAGACGGAACTGGGCGCACTCGCGACGCACGCGGTCGCTCGCGCCGCGTGGGACGCCAACGGCGCGATCGTCGTCGTCGATTCGCTGGCGGCGGCGTGCCCGCTCGTCGACCGGCTCGCGCCAGAGCATCTGCAGCTGTCGGTCGAGGATCCCGACGCACTGTTCGCGCGCATCCGCCATGCGGGCAGCGTGTTTCTCGGCCGCCACACGCCCGAGGCGATCGGTGATTATGTCGCCGGGCCGAACCACGTCCTGCCGACGGGCCGCCGGGCGCGATTCGCGTCGGGCCTGTCGGTGCTCGACTTCATGAAGCGGACGAGCTTCCTCGGCCTCGACGAGCGCGCGCTCGCCGAGCTCGGCCCGGCGACGGTCGCGCTGGCCGAGGCGGAAGGGCTGCCGGCGCACGCGCGGTCCGTCGCGCTGCGGCTGCGGTTCAACCGCTGAACGGGGCGGCCCGGGTTCGGGGGAGATTTCGGAAGACGCGGTAACCTGATCTTATCGATCTTTGTCGATTTTGGACATTAAGCTGACGGCACGTCGGCACAGGAGATCAAGATCACAAGGATCGCATTGCATGCCGCACGAGATGCCCCGGGAGAAACTTCGTCTGGCCCGCCTTCGCGCTCATCAGCGCTTTCCGACGCGGTTCGACGCGATGATCGAATATGATCGCGGATCGCTGACCATCAGGGTGGCCGACATATCCGCCCGCGGCGCGCGATTATGCTTCGTCGATCGCATACCCGGCCCGATCGTCGGCAAACGCATCAAGCTTCTGGCGATCAATCTTGCCGTCGAGGCGCGGGTCGTCTGGCAGTCGGCGCAGGAATGCGGCATCGTGCTCGATACCCCGATCGCACCGCTCACCGTGGTGCGCGGCAATTATCTGCCGCTGCAGCATCTGCGCAGCCAGTACGTGGCGGCATGCCCGTCGGCCGACGCCTGCCAGATTTGCGGCCTGCCGCCGCGTTCGCGCTGCGTCGTATGCCAAAGGGGTGACGTCGTCGTGTCGCACGACTACATGGCGCCGGATGTCTCGTAGTTCCGACCGTACCACCGCGCGCGCCGCCGCCCGTCTCGCCGCCGTCCAGGCCCTGTACCAGCACGAGATGGAGGGCACCGCCATCCCCGCGCTGCTCCACGAATTCCACCAGCACCGTATCGGTGCGACGATCGAGGACGTCGAATATGCCGACGCCGACGTCGATTTCTTCGATGACATCGTCACCGGCGCGCACGCCCGTGCCGGCGAGATCGACATGGCGATCGAGAAGAAGCTCGCCAGCGGCTGGACGCTCGCCCGGCTCGACAAGCCGATGAAGGCGCTGCTGCGCGCCGGCACCTACGAACTGATGGCGCGCAAGGACGTGCCCGTCGGTGCGACGATCAGCGAATATGTCGACGTCGCGCACGCCTTCTATGAACGGCGCGAGGCAGGCTTCGTCAACGGCCTGCTCGACGGCATCGCCAAGGATGTGCGCAGCTGAACGAGGCCGACTTCCTCGACGCGCTGCGCGCGCTGCCTATCCACGTCGCCGCGCGTGGGCTTCGCGACGACGTGGCGCGGCTGATCCACGCGCCGCTCGTCGTCACCACCGATACGCTGGTCGAGGGAGTGCATTTCCTGCCCGACGACCCGCCTGCCGATGTGGCGTGGAAGCTGGTCGCGACCAACCTGTCCGACATCGCGGGCAAGGGCGCGCGGCCGGAAGGGATCCTGCTCAACTATCCGCTGTCGGACGAGGACTGGGACCGCGCCTTCCTCGTCGGACTCGGCGCGGTGCTGACGGCGTGCGGCACCGGACTGCTCGGCGGCGACACCGTGACCCTGCCAAGGGGCGCGCCGCGCATCCTCACCGTCACCGCGTTCGGTGGCGACACCCCTGCTCCGCCCCGCGGCGGCGCGGGCGAAAACGACGCGCTCTGGGTGACCGGCACGATCGGCGACGCGGGCGCAGGCCTTGCCATCGCGCGCGGAAAACCGGGGCCGGCGGCGCTCGCCGACCGCTATCGCCGCCCGATGCCGCGGCTGGCCGAGGGGCGCGTGCTGTCGCGCGTCGCGCATGCGATGATGGACGTGTCCGACGGCCTGCTGATCGATGCGGCGCGCATGGGCGCGGCGAGCGGCCTCGCCGTCGAGATCGATCTGGCCGCCGTGCCGCTGTCCGTGGACTATCGCGCGCATCGCGGGGACGATCGCGGCGCGCGCCTCGCCGCCGCGACGGCGGGCGACGATTACGAATTGCTCTTCGCCATGCCCGCCAACACCGTTCCCGCGGTGCCCGCGACCCGGATCGGCCGTTTTCGTCGCGGCGCCGGCCTGTGGCTTCAGGATGATGGCGACGCCGTGCCGCTGCCGCCGTCGCTCGGCTTTCAGCACAGGTCCGCCTGACCGGCGCTTGCGCTCCGCCCCCGCGCGCCATAGCCTCTCCCCCTCGCGCAAGACCGGGGGCACATCGGCGACGCGCGTCCACAGGAGAAGGATCGCTGCGAATGACCACGGTCACTATCGCCATCCTCTGCGGCCTCGTCGCCGTGGTCTATGGCTTCGTCACCAGCCAACAGGTGCTGCGCGCCTCGCCGGGCGATGCCCGGATGCAGGATATCGCCGCCGCCATCCAGGAAGGCGCCAAGGCGTATCTCGGCCGCCAGTATACCACCATCGCGATCGTCGGCGTCGTCGTCGCCGTCATCCTGTTCGCGACATTGGGCCTGCTCTCGACGGTCGGCTTCGCGATCGGCGCGATCCTGTCGGGCGTCGCGGGCTTCGTCGGCATGACCATCTCGGTCCGCGCCAACGTGCGCACCGCGGAGGCCGCGCGCACCAGCCTGCAGGGCGGCCTGACGCTCGCCTTCCGCTCCGGCGCGGTGACGGGGATGCTTGTCGCGGGGCTCGGCCTGCTCGCGATCGCGGGCTTCTTCTGGTATCTCACCGGCCCCGGCGGCCATGCGCCGGGCGACCGCGTCATCGTCGAGGCACTGACCGCGCTCGCCTTCGGCGCCAGCCTCATCTCGATCTTCGCCCGCCTCGGCGGCGGCATCTTCACCAAGGCCGCCGACGTCGGCGCCGATCTCGTCGGCAAGGTCGAGGCGGGGATTCCGGAGGATGACCCCCGCAATCCCGCGGTCATCGCCGATAACGTCGGCGACAATGTCGGCGATTGCGCCGGCATGGCCGCCGACCTGTTCGAAACCTATGTCGTGACGCTGGGCGTGACGATGGTGTCGATCGCACTGCTCGTCAAAGCCGACAGCGCCGAACTGATGCGCCTCATGAGCCTGCCCTTGCTTGTCGGCGGCGTGTGCATCGTCACCTCGATCATCGGCACCTATATGGTGCGCCTCGGCCGCAGCGGCTCGATCATGGGCGCGCTGTACAAGGGGTTCTGGACCAGCGCGCTCCTGTCGATCCCGGCGATCTACCTCGCCTGCCGCTACGTGCTCGGCGATCTCAACCGCTCGCTCGGCGGCGCGGGCTTCCTCGACGCGGTCACCGACGATCTGACCAACGGCTATGACGCGCCCGCTGCGGCCGCCGCGGCGCAGGTGGGCGCGAGCTTCACGGGAATGGACCTGTTCTGGTGCATGGTGATCGGCCTCGCCGTCACCGGTCTCATCGTCTGGATCACCGAATATTACACCGGCACCGCCTATCGCCCGGTCCGCTCGATCGCGCGGGCGAGCGAGACGGGCCACGGCACCAACGTCATCCAGGGGCTGGCGATCAGCCTGGAGGCGACCGCGCTGCCGACGCTCGTCATCGTCGTCGCGGTCATCGCCACCTACCAGCTTGCCGGGATCATCGGCATCGCCTTCGCCGCGACCAGCATGCTCGCGCTCGCCGGCATGGTCGTCGCACTCGACGCCTATGGCCCGGTCACCGACAATGCCGGCGGCATCGCCGAGATGGCGGGTCTGCCCGACGACGTGCGCCACCGCACCGATGCGCTCGACGCGGTCGGCAACACGACCAAGGCGGTGACCAAGGGCTATGCGATCGGCTCTGCGGGGCTCGCCGCGCTGGTGCTGTTCGGCGCGTACACCACGGACCTCGGTACCTATTTCCCCGATATCACCGTCGATTTCAGCCTGTCCAACCCCTACGTCATCGTCGGGCTGCTGCTCGGCGCGCTGCTCCCCTATCTATTCGGCGCGTTCGGCATGACCGCGGTCGGCCGCGCGGCGGGCGCGGTGGTCGAGGAGGTGCGCGGCCAGTTCCGCGACAATCCGGGGATCATGGCGGGAACCAGCCGCCCCAATTATGGCCGCACCGTCGATCTCGTCACCCGCGCCGCGATCCGCGAGATGATCGTGCCCAGCCTGCTCCCCGTGCTGTCCCCGATCGCGGTCTATTTCATCGTCCGCGCGGTGGCGGGGCAGTCGAACGGCTTCGCGGCCCTGGGCGCGATGCTGCTCGGCGTCATCGTGTCGGGCCTGTTCGTTGCGCTGTCGATGACCAGCGGCGGCGGCGCGTGGGACAATGCCAAGAAATATATCGAGGACGGCAACCACGGCGGCAAGGGCTCGGAAGCGCACAAGGCCGCGGTCACCGGCGATACCGTCGGCGATCCGTACAAGGATACCGCAGGCCCCGCGGTCAACCCGATGATCAAGATCACCAATATCGTCGCGCTGCTGCTGCTCGCAGCCCTCGCGGGCGGCGGCTGATCTTGTCCCGGCGACGTCCCGCGCGCCGGACGTCGCCGGTCATCAGCCTGCAACAGTCGGCGCGCAGGCGGCGGGCATGACGCCCCGCTCGCCGCTCGCCCGCCTGACCCGTCGCAGTCTCATCGCCGGCACGCCGCTGCTGCTCGCAGCACCGGCGATCCTGCGCGCGCAACAATTGTTCGCCCAATACCCCTTCCGCCTCGGCGTCGCCGCGGGCGATCCCACGTCCGACGGCTTCGTCATCTGGACCCGCCTCGCGCCCGATCCGCTCGCCGATCACGCCGGGATGCCGATGCAGCCCGTCGCCGTCGACTGGCAGGTCGCGTCCGACGACCGCTTCGACCGGGTGGTCGCGCACGGCAGCGCGATCGCGCACCCCGACCTCGGCCATTCGGTGCATGTCGAGGTCGCCGGCCTCGCTTCCGATCGCCCCTATTGGTATCGCTTCACCGTCGGGCGCGAGCGGTCGATCGCCGGGCGGGCCCGCACGCTGCCGGCGGCGGGCAGTCGCCTCGACCGGCTGCGCTTCGCGGTCGCGGGCTGCCAGAATTACGAGGACGGCCTGTTCACCGCCTACCGCCATCTCGCGAACGACGATCCCGCCTTCGTCTTCCATTACGGCGACTATATCTACGAAGGCCGATCGTCGCCCGTCCCGGTCGGATATGACGGCAGGCCGCGCCGGTTCGTACGCGCGCATGTCGGCCAGCAATTGTACGATCTCGCCGATTATCGCCGCCGCTATGCGCAGTACAAGCTCGACCCCGACCTCCAGGCCGCGCATGCCGCCACCGCCTGGTTCGCGACGTTCGACGACCATGAGGTGGAAAACAACTGGGTCGGCTTGGTCGACCAGGAAAATGACCCGCCCGAACAGTTCGCGCTGCGCCGCGCCGCGGCGTTCCAGGCCTATTACGAGAATATGCCGATGCGCCGCGCGGCCATGCCGGTGGCGGGCAGCGTCCAGCTCTATCGCCGCGCGCTGGTCGGCGATCTCGTCGACCTCCACCTGCTCGACACGCGCCAGTTCCGCACCGACCAGCCTTGCGGCGACGGGTTCAAGCCCGCCTGCCCCGGCGTCGCCGATCGAAACGCGCAGGTGATGGGCGTAAAGCAGGAAGGCTGGCTCGCCGATGCGCTGCACCAGCGCGCCGCCCGCTGGCAGGCGCTGGCGCAGCAGGTGATGATGATGCCGCTCGACCGCCGCACCGGCGACGAACCTGCGCCGATTCGGAACATGGACAGCTGGGCGGGCTATGACGCTCCGCGCGAGCGGGTGCTCGCGATGCTCGACGGCGTCCCCGGCGCGGTCGTGCTGACCGGCGACGAGCACCAGAATTTCCTCGGCGAACTGCGCCGCGACGGTGGCCGCGGCAAGAGCGTCGCCACCGAATTCGTTAGCACCTCGATCAGTTCGGGCGGCGATGGCGCCGACGTGCGCAAGGGCGCCGACCGGATCGCGGCGGAAAACCCCTTCCTCGCCTGGACGAACGACCGGCGCGGCTATCTGCTCTGCGACGTCGACCGGCAAATGTGGCGCGGCGCGTTCCGCACCGTCGATGCGGTGTCCACCCCCGACGCGCCCGTGCGCACCGCCGGCACCGCGACGATCGCGTTCGGCGACCCGACCCCGCACATTGCCTGAGCCAAGCCAGTTCGGCGCGGCGCGGAACACGCCTTCAGACCGGAGCGTCGAGCCTGATCGCGTTCCCATCGTTGTTCGGGGCAGGCTTATACGGGCATAATGCGGGAACCCGATCCCACCCCGCAGCTTATGGCGGCATGGACACGGAACCTCTTTCACCCGCCGACTTCGCCAAGCCCGCGATCCTGCTTTCCGGCACGGTCGACCAAGCCATGTACGCACGGTTCCGCGAACAGCTCGATATTGCACCGACAGAGGGGCTGTGCGTGATCGGACTGTCGACGCTCGGTGGCGATCCGGAGGTCGCGCGGATGATGGGCGAGGACGTCCGTTTCCACAGCGACGTCGCACCCGGCCGGCGCATGGTGTTCCTTGGCAAGACCGCAGTCTATTCCGCCGGCGCGACCCTCATGAGCTTCTTCGCGCGATCCAATCGTTATCTGACCCGTGGGACGCGGTTGATGATCCACGAACGGCTGATGGGATCGACGTTGCAGATCAACGGACCGCTGACCCAATGCATCGCCACGGTCGAGGCCAAGCTCAACGAATTGCGGGCGTCGATCACGATCCAGAATGAAGGGTTCGAAAACCTCGTGCGCGGGTCGCATGTCACGCTCGACGAGGTGATCGGCCGCGCGCCGAGCAATTGGTACGTCGATGCGAACGAAGCCTGCGCGCTCGGCCTCGTCGAGGCGGTGCTCTGAACGTCAGTCGTCCGTCATGAAGGGCGGCGGCGGGATCGTGGCGCGCACGTCGTCGAGCAGCATCGACCAGCGCATCGACAGATCGTCGAAATAGGCGTCACGCTCCTCGATCCGGCGCGACACGATCGGCGCGGCGTGATCGGTGGGGATGACGATCAGGTCGATCGGGCGACCGACGGACAGGTTGGATCGCATCGTCGAGTCGAAGCTGATAAGCCCAAGCTTCACCGCTTCGCTGGCGGGCATATCGTATCGAAGCGAGCGATCGAGGATAGGCTTGCCGTACTTGATGTCGCCGACCTGCAGAAACGGCTTGTCGCGCTGGCATTCGATGAAATTGCCGGCCTCGTAAAACAGGTACAGTCGCAGCCGCTCGTAACCGATCCGTCCACCGAGCAGCAGCGAGACGCCGCTCGCGATCCCCTGCGCCGCCAGCCCGGTCGACACCTGATTGCGTGCGGTCAGCACCGCCTCGCCGACGAGCTGCGCGGCGCGGAACATGGTCGGCGCGTCGCTGAGCCGGCGCGGCACGCCGCCTTCCTCGATCGGCGGCAGCCCTTCTGCGAGCGTGGAGAGGATCAGCTGCGTCACCGACAGATTGCCCGCGGTCGCCGCCACGAGCAGGCGGTCGGGCCCGCTCGCGACCAAGTGAAGCTTGCGATAGGTCGAGATATCGTCGACGCCGGCATTGGTGCGCGTGTCCGCGATCATCACCAAAGCCTCCTCGACCAGCATGCCGAGACCGTAGGTCACCGCGCGAAACGCTCCATCAACTCTGTCGCTGCCCGCCTGCCTGCGTCACCGACACGGCGACGTCCAGACTTTCCTCGCCCATGCCGGTGCGCGCCCCCGCGATCGGCGCGGCCTCGCGATAGTCCAGCCCCACGGCGACCCGGACATAGGCGTCGTCGGGCGAAATGCCGTTGGCGCTGTCGAAGCCGACCCAGCCCAGATCCTCGATACATGCTTCTGCCCAGGCATGCGCCGCGGGCTGATCGTCCGCACCGTCGCGGCGAAAGAGGTGGCCGGACACGTATCGTGCGGGGATATCCATTTCGCGGGCGGCGGCGACGAAGACGTGCGTGAAATCCTGGCAAACACCATGGCCCATCGCGAGCGCATCGGCCGCGGTGCGGCGCACGTCCATGCCCGTCGCGTCGAAGCGCATCCGTTCCGCCATCAGGCGATTGAGCGCATGCAGCCGGCCCAGCGGATCGGCCGCGGCGGCGCCGGCCGTTTCCGCGAGAGCCCTGATCCCGGCGTCCGCGCTGGTCAGCGGCGAGGATCGCAGGAACACCGCCGCGGGCAGCGGCTCGTTGGTTCCGCGCACGATCCCCGCCCGATCCTCGGTCAGCACCTCTCCCGCCACCTCGATCGTCAGCGCGTCAATCGGCCCGTCGACGTAGACCATCGTCACGTCATTGCCATAGCCATCCCGCGTCGCGCGCAGGCGGGCGTCGCACTCCACGGCGATCTCCCAACCGATCACCGTCTGTCCCGCAAAGCTCGGCGGGGTCAGCCGGGCGAGCTGGACAAGCCGCACCTGCGGCGCCGCGAAGCGGTAGCTGGTGCGATGCCGGATGGACAGGCGCATCAGGTGAACCGGAACTGGTGCGAGATCGCGCGGTCGAGGTCCGCGATCTCGTCGAGGAAACGGCCGAGATATTCGTGCAGGCCGCCCTGGAACAGCGCATCGATGTTGGTCGCGCGCATCGCCTGGCGTTGGCGCCGGGCGAGCCGATCCGCCTCACCCTGCAGGCCCGTCCGCTGCCCGATCCGGTTGAGCAACGTCACGATCCGCTCCATCGACGCCATCAACGAACGCGGCAGCTCGTCCCGCAGGATCAGGAACTCGGCGACCAGCCAAGGTCGCAATCCCTGCCGGTAGAGCCAGCGGTAGGCGGTCACCGCCGACACGGTACGAAGGATGCCGGTCCATTGGTCGCGGTCCACGGCGCCGCCGACGGGCTCACCCTGCGGCAGGAGCAGATGGTATTTGACGTCGAGCAGGCGCGCGGTGCCATTCGCGCGTTCTACCGCCATGCCTAGCGCGATGAGCGCGCGCGCCTCGTTATGGAGCATCCGGTTGAGCGCGCCTTCGAACCCGCGCGCATCCGCCTTGACCTCTTCCGCCAGGTTCAGGATCATCTCCGTATCGCCGAGCTGCTGGCGCCCGCGCACGCTGATCCAGGCGCGGTTGATCGACATCCACGCTTCGCGCGACAGCGCGGTGCGCACGGCACGCGCATTGTGGCGCGCGGCGTCGATGCACGAGCGGATCGAACTGGGGTTGGCGGTAGAGAGCAGCAGGTAGCGCGCGACCTCCGCAGGGTTGAGCGGCGCGCCCGTCGCGGCGAAGCCGGGCGTCGCGGTGGCGACGGCAAGCGCGCTCGACCACGCCTCGCTGCCGGCAGGGCGCGCGGCGAGCTGATCCAGCCGCAACGTCGCTTCGACCAGTTGCGCGGTGAATTCCGCCCGCTCGACGTAGCGGCCAAGCCAGTAGAGCGCGGCGGCGGTGCGCGACAGCATCAGACGGCCCCTCCGGTCGGCGGATCGGTGAACAGGTCGGGCAGGATCTGGCTCTGGTGCATACCCTCCAGCGATTGCGACTGGGTCATGAACGGATCGCCCAGCACGAAACTGTCCTTGGTGCCGCCGCCCTGGCTGGAGTTGACGACCAGCGACCCTTCGCGCAGCGCGACGCGGGTGAGGCCGCCCGGCGTGATCGTGATGCCGTCCGCCTTGGTCAGCACGAAAGGCCGGAAATCGACGTGCCGGGGAGCGAGGCCTTCGTTGACCAGCGTCGGGCAGGTCGACAGCGCGAGCGTCGGCTGCGCGATGTAGCGATGCGGTTCGGCCTTGAGCGCGGCGCGGAACCGTTCGATCTCCGCCCGCGATGCGGTCGGTCCGACGAGCATGCCATAGCCGCCCGACCCGTCGACCAGCTTGACGACGAGTTCGTCGAGATGGTCGAGCGTGTAGGCAAGCGCCTCCGGCTCGCGGCAGCGGAACGTCTGGACGTTGGGCAGCAGCGCCTCGCCGCCCGAATAATAGCGGACGATTTCCGGCATGTAGCTGTAGATCGCCTTGTCGTCGGCGATACCCGTGCCGGGCGCATTGACCAGCGCGACATTGCCCGCGCGATAGGCCGCGATCAGGCCCGGGACGCCGAGCAGCGAATCGGGTCGGAATACGAGCGGGTCGAGGAAGTCGTCATCGATCCGGCGATAGATGACATCGACGCGCACGAGGCCGGAGATCGTGCGCATCCAGACGATATCGTCGCGCACCTCCAAATCCGCCGCCTCGACCAGTTCGATCCCCAGATTGTCGGCCAGGAAACTGTGCTCGTAAAAGGCGGAATTGAATGGACCCGGCGTCAGCAGGACGCAGACCGGCTCGTTCGCGGCGCGATCGGGCGCCACCGACCGCAAGGTCGACAGCAGCGCGTCGGGATAGCCGTCGACCGCCTGCACCGGGAACAGCGTGAACAATTCGGGGCACAGCCGCAGCATCGCCTCGCGGTTTTCGATCATGTACGAGACGCCCGACGGGGTGCGGGCATTGTCTTCCAGGACGTAGAAATCGGTCGGCCCGGTGCGGACCAGGTCGATCCCGCAGATGTGGGCGAAGATGTCGCGCGGCGGGCGTATGTCGGCGATCGGCGCGGCGAATTGCGGATTGCGCAGGATGAGGTCGGCAGGAATGATGCCGTCCTTGAGGATGCGGCGCTTGCCGTAGATGTCGACCAGGAAGGCGTTGATCGCGGCGACGCGCTGTTCCAGCCCGCGGGTCAGTGCGGACCATTCGCGGCTGCTGAACACGCGCGGCAGGATGTCGAAGGGGATGATCCGTTCCGCCGCTTCCTCTTCGCCATAGACGGCGAAGGTTATGCCGATCTGCCGGAAGGCCGCCTCTGCGGCATCGTGCCGCCGCTTCAGGTCGGCGATCGGCGTCCGCGCGATCCAGTCGGTCAGCGCGCGCAGTTCCGGACGCGGGCTGTCGCCGATCCCGTAGGTTTCATCGAATATGCGGCGATCGTGCATGGCGCCTCCCGAGGTAAAAGAAGCTGCCGCAGCTTTGTGCGCCGCACAAGAACTTTTGACGAAAGGCGGGCGAGGAGGCCGCCGAACGATCGGATGGGAGGGCAATCCGGCACCGACGGGCGGTGCGGCAAGACGGCATATCTTTCCGATGCGGGTTGGGTGTGGCACGGCGACCTACTCGCCAGGCCAGTGTAGCCTGTATGCCAGCCTATATACAATGCTTTGAAACATCAGGCCGCGACGCGCGCCGAAATTTGCCTGAGTCACTTTTCCGACCATGCTGTCATCGCAGTTCGATATTGAACCACGCGGGATTGATCCGATCGCGCCGCGATGGTCGACCGATCATCTGTTCCGCCGATTGCGATCGCCGCTTAACGTCGCTTCCACTTGGACCTGCAAGTAGACATTCGGCCCGGTTCACGCGGGTTGCGAGTTGCGAGTTGCGAGTTGCGAGTTGCTCTGGTGATTGCGAGACAGTTGTTTGGCCAATGGATCGTCGACATTCCTTGTTCCTGTTGGACGACGGCTTGGATCAGCCCCTACCCTCGGATCTGGCCGTCACCCGCGCAAATCCCGACGATCCATAAGCGATACTGTTTGTGATCCCGCGCGTTGCCTGTGCTCTCCAGCGGGCCGTAGCGCTTCTCAGCGGCGGGCGGCGGCGATCAGTGTCGGCGCATCAACAGTAAACTTGAAGCCGAAGACCAGCGCGTCGGGGATATTGGTCCGGCGGAAAGGCAGTCCGGACTGGTCGGGATGGAGGATATACTGGACGTTCGGCGAGATGCGGACGGCCGGGCCGATCTGCGCGCCATAGGCCAGCTCCATCATATACTGGTCGCGGCGGATATTCGCGTCGCCGCCGGCCGCCACCCGTGCCGCCCGCATCCGCGCCATCGCCAGATCGGAAAAGCTCTGCTGGTTGATGACGAAACCGATCGTGTCCTGGTCGCGGCCCGCGAAGGTGCCGGTCTGGAGCACGCCCAGCTCCAGGAAATGCCGCTCCTCGACCCGTCCCGACAGGTTGGTCATGGCGACGCCGAACACGCCGAGGCCACGATGCGAGTTCGTGTCCGGCCGGGTCAGCATCTGGTCGAACCGGGCATAGATGCCGCTGCGGCCCTTCAACGTCGCGGCTGGCCGGCCGCTCAGGATCGCGACGCCGCCCCGGTCGTCGCGCAGCGGGTCGGCATAGTCGCCCCGGTCGATCCAGCCACCCAGAATGTAATGACGCGGCAGGCGATCGGTATCGTAATCGGTGCCGTAGCCCAGCTCGTAGGGGACGATGAAGCCGGTGCCGCCCTTGAAACTGAAGCTGAAACCGTCGTCGTCCGCGCGTTTGCGGTTGGGATTGACCTCGTAAATGCCCGCATGGGCGAACCAGTGGTCGGCGACTGTCACCTTGGCCCTGGCCATCCAGCTCGATGCCGGGAAGTAAGTGAAGTTGCTGTTCTTGAAGACGAAGGTCGGGTTGCCGCAGGCCGAGTTGGTCTGGAAATGGCAATAATAGGGCGAGTTCAGGAAATGGATGTTCGCCTGGCTCTTGCCCGCCTCGATATCGAGCGCGCCGCCCAGCAGCTTCTGTTCCCAGGTCAGGATGGCGAGATGGGTGTTCTGGGTGCCCCAGACCTCCTGCACCGAGGTGTTGTTGCCGATCGCGATCTGCGACAGGCTCTGGCCGTGGCGGTTGGTGATCGCCAGATGCAGGCCGCCGCCCGAAATCCCGGCGATCTTCTCGAGGTCGAAGTCGGCGCCGACATAAATCTGCCCGGTATAGGCCGCTTTCCGTGCAAACCCGCCGGTCGCATTGGCGGCAGCCTCGCCGGTGTAATTCAGCGCGAGGGTGATGCCGTCATCGGCCAGCGGCTGATAGGTCTCGACGCCCTTCTTTTTCTGTCCCAGCACCGCCGGCACCGTTTTCGTCGCCTGTTGCGAAACCTCCGGCGCCGCCGGATCCGCCGCCGTCGGCACGTGCTGGGCCCGAGCCCCGGACGCGACCATGCCCATGCCCAACGCGGCGAGCGCCGCGAGGCTCTTCATTCCAGCCATGACATTTCCCTCTTCCGGAAAAGTGCCCCGCCCCGATGGCGGAGCGAGACGATCAGCCTTGCGCCATCGGGCGCTTCAGAATTCCGACGAGCACGGCGCTCACCACCACCCCCGCCACCAGCGCCCCGACATAGGCAGCCAGATGCGTGACCGCGCCGGGGATCGGCAGCACGAAGATGCCGCCATGCGGCACGCGCAGTTCGACGCCCGCGACCATCGAGATCGCGCCTGCGATCGCCGATCCCGCCATCAGCGACGGGATCACCCGGAACGGATCGCGCGCCGCGAACGGGATCGCGCCCTCGCTGATGAAGGCGAGGCCGAGGACCGCCGCCGCCGCGCCCGCCTCGCGCTCGTCGGCGGTGAAGCGGTTGGCGAACAGCCGCGTCGCCAGCGCGATGGCGAGCGGCGGGGTCATGCCCGCCGCCATGGTCGCCGCCATCGGCGTATAGACTTGGCTCGCGACCAGCCCGACCGAGAAGGCGTAGGCGGCCTTGTTGACCGGCCCGCCCATGTCGAACGCCATCATGCCGCCCAGGATCAGGCCGAGCAGCATCGCGTTCGATCCCTGCATCCCGCGCAGCCATTCGGTCAGGAACGACAGCACCGCCGCCACCGGCGTGCCGACCGCATAGATCATCAACAGCCCGGTCAGCAGCGTGCCGAGCAGCGGCAGGATCAGCACGGGCTTCAGGCCCTGGAGGTTCTTCGGAAGCCGGATGACGCGGTTGAGCGCATCGACGCCATAGCCCGCGATGAAGCCCGCGACGATGCCGCCCAGAAAGCCCGCGCCCAGACTGCTCGCGAGCATGCCCCCGATCATGCCGGGCGCGATGCCGGGCCGGTCGGCGACCGAATAGGCGATATACCCCGCCAGCGCGGGCACCATCAGCGCGAAGCCGGCCTTGGCGCCGATGGTGAACAGCGCATAGGCGAGCGTGCCCTTGGCCGCCTCGTCATTGGCGTGGATGCCGCCCAGCGCGAAGGCGAGCGCGATCAGCAACCCGCCCGCCACCACGAAGGGCAGCATGAACGACACCCCCGTCATCAGATGCTTGTACGGCCCGGCGCGCTCGGTCGCGGCACCGGCGGCCGGCGTCGCGCTCGCCTCTCCGCCCTGCACCTTGGCCTCGGCCAGCGCCTTTTCGATCAGCGCGGCCCCGCCGGTGATGGCGGGCTTGGTGTTGCTGGCCAGCACCCGCTTGCCCGCGAAGCGCGCGCGGTCGACCTCGCGGTCGGCGGCGATGATCACCACATCGGCCTCGGCGATCTGTTCGGGCGTCAGCGGATTGCCGGCGCCGACCGAGCCCTGCGTCTCGACATGGATGTCATAGCCGAGCTGCCGCGCGCCTTCCTGCAACCCCTCGGCCGCCATGAAGGTATGGGCGATGCCGGTGGGGCAGGAGGTGATCGCGACGATCTTCCTGGTCGCGGTCTTGTCGCCCACGTCCAGCGCGGCGGCCGGATCGGCGAGCACCGCCTCCAGCGTCAGCAGCCGGTCGGCGCGCGCGCGGGTCGCCGCATCGGCGCTGCCCTCGGCGCCGACGAAAAGCAGCCTGTCGCCCTCCCCGGCCGAAACCGGATTGACGATGCCCTGCGCGGTGCGCAGCTCGATCTCGATCGGCTGGCCTGTCTCGCGCGCCGCGCGGCGCAGCGCCTCGCCCGCCAGGACGCCGGTGACGCCCCCCGCCCCGGCATCGACGATCGCCAACAGCCTCTTCATGCGTCCTCTCCCACCATGGTCGGGCCGGTGATCCCGGCTCCACTGATCCTGACGTGCGCGGCCAGCGCGTCGATGGTCGGAAGGTCCGGCAGATGCGGACCCGGCCGCCCCAGCTTGGCGACGGCGAAGGCGGTGGACAGGCGCGCGATCCGCTCCAGCCCGGCGCCTTCGGCAATTGCGGCGGCCAGCCCCGCAACCATCGCGTCGCCCGCACCCACGGTGCTGGCGATCGGCCCGGCGGCCAGATGCGCGACCAGCGCGCCTTCCTCGGACACGAACAGTGCACCCTCCCCGCCCATCGACACGACCACCAGCGCCACGCCGCGCCGGTGCAGCGCGGTCGCGCAGGCGACGACATCCGCCATGGTATCCAGTGGCGTGTCGGCCCAGGCGGCCAGTTCGCGGCGATTGGGCTTGACGATTTGCGGCAGCACATCGGCGCGCAGCGCGTGAGTCAGCGGCGCGCCGCTGGTGTCGAGCAGCACGCGTGCCCCGCCCGCGGTCAGCGTCGCGGTCATTTCGGCATAAACGATCGGGTCGCATCCCGGCGGCAGGCTGCCCGACAGGACGATCAGCGCGTCGTCGCCCGCGAACTCCGCCACCGCCTGCGCGACCCGCGTAACATCGGCCTCGCCGACCACGGGGCCGCTCATGTTGATGTCGGTGGTGTCGACGTCGTCGACGATCTTCATGTTGACGCGCGTGTCGCCCGCGACGCGGACGAAGCGGTCGTCGATCGCCTTGGCCTCGAACAGCGCCTCGAATAGCGTCGCGTTGTCTTGGCCGAGCAGCCCGAACGCCGTGACGCGTGCGCCCCAATCGGCGAGGCAACTGGCAACGTTGACGCCCTTGCCGCCCGCATCCTGGCGGATCGCGCGGGCGCGGTGAACTTCGCCGGGGACCAGCCGGTCGAGCGTGATCGTCTGGTCGATCGCGGGGTTGAGGGTGACGGTGGCGATCCGCATCACGCGGCGCTCCGCTCGGGCATCGTGGCGACCGGCGCGACGTCGAGCGCACGCACCTCGGCCGCGCTCTCCACGGTCAGCGCGCGGGCGGCGAGCGCCCGGAGCGCGGGCAGGTCGCTGGCGCGCAGCCGCGCTTTGACCGCGGGCAGGTCGCGCGGGGTCATCGACAATTCGGTGACGCCCAGGCCGGTCAGCAGCGCCGCGCCGAACGGATCGCCCGCCAGCCCGCCGCACACCCCGACCCAGCGATCGTGCCGCCGCGCGCCCTCCACCGTCATCGCGATCAGCCGCAGCACGGCGGGGTGCATCGAGTCCGCCTCGCTCGCCAGTTCGGGATTCTGCCGGTCGATGGCCAGCGCATATTGGGTCAGGTCGTTGGTGCCGACCGAGAAGAAATCGGCATGCTTCGCCAGCGCATGCGCCTGCACGGCCGCGGCGGGCACCTCGATCATGATGCCGACCGGCACCACCGGTGCGTCGAGCGCCACGCGCACCGCCTCGCACCGTTCGCGCAAGGTCAGCAGTTCGGCGACCGAGGTGATCATCGGGAACATGATCGACAGGTCGCCCCCCTCCTTCGCCGCGCGATAGAGCGCGCGTAGCTGCGGCTCCAGCAGGTCGGGGCGGCGCAGCAACAGCCGTGCGCCGCGCACGCCGAGGAACGGGTTCTCCTCCTTGGGCAGATGCAGGTGCGGCACCTGCTTGTCGCCGCCGATATCGAGTGTGCGGACGATCAGCGGGCGGCCGTCCAGCGCGTCGATCATCGCGCGATAGACCGCGTATTGCTCGTCCTCGCCGGGGCTGTCGCCGCGTTCGAGGAACAGGAATTCGGTGCGCATCAGGCCGACGCCTTCGCCGCCCTGTGCCAGCGCCTCGGCGACCTGGTCGGGGCGGTTCACGTTGGCGGCGATCGCGATGCCATGGCCGTCGCGGGTGACGGCCGGGCGGCTGCGCTCGGCCTCTTCGGCGGCGCGGCGCGCGGCGATGGCGGCGATCCAGTCGCGCGCGGAGGCGAGGTCGGCCTCGGACGGATCGAGCCACACCCGGCCGGTATCGCCATCGACGATCGCGACCGTGCCCGCCGCCTGCGACAACAGCTCCGCGCCCGCCGCCACGACCGAGGGCAGGCCGAGCGTGCGCGCGAGGATGGCGCTGTGCGAGGTCGGGCCGCCCAGCGCGGTGGCGATCCCGGCGACGCGGTGCGTGTCTAGCGCGGCGGTATCCGACGGGGCGAGATCGCTCGCGACCAGGATGCACGGCGCATCGGGCAGGTCGTCGAGCGTTCCCAGCCCCAGGCCCGGGTCGATCTGCGCCAGCACACGCCGCCCGATATCGCGCAGATCGGCCGAGCGCGCGGCGAGCACCGGATTGCCCAGCGCCGAGAGCTGCCTCGCCATGCGTTCGATCGCCTGATGCCAGGCCCAGGCCACGCCATGCCCCTCGACCATCAACTGGCAGGTCAGGGTGATCAGGTCGGTATCGTCGAGCAGGCCCGCCTGCGCCTTGAAGATCGCGGCCTCGCCCGCACCCAGGCGGCGGGTGGTGTCGTCGATCAGGCCCTGCATCTGCGCCCGGGTGCGGACCAGCGCGCCCTCCAGCAGCGCGCCGCCGGTCGCCAGGTCGACCGGCTGGTCGACCACCTCCAGTTCGGCCGAGGCCAGGACATGGACCGTGCCGATCGCCAGCCCGGGGCTGGCGGCGACGCCCGCGATCATCGCGGGCGTGCCGACGGGCTTCCAGCCCTGGACGGGCACGGCGGCGGCGGCCTTTTGCGCGGCACGGGCGGCCTCGGCCTTTTCGCGGGGGGTCAGCCGCGTGATCGTGCCATGGAAACTGTCGAGCGCACCCCGCGCGCCGGGCCCCGAGGCGGAGATGGTGATGGCATCCCCGGCCTTCAGCCCGAGTTGCAGCAGCGCGACCAGGCTGCGTGGATCGGCAGTCTCCGCACCGTGCCGGACGCGCAGCGCGACGGGCAGCGCCTTGGCCGCTTCCGCCCAGGCAGCAGCGGGGCGCGCGTGCAGGCCGGTCGGGTAATCGACGGTCCACGTCACCCGCTCGGCCAGATCGTCGGCGGCCAGGCCGCTGCGGTCCTGCGCGGTCGCATCGTCCTGAAGCGCCGCGACGATCAGCGAGGGATCGTCGGTGGTGGCGAGCTGACGCAGCCGCGCCTCGTCCTGGATCAGGCGGGTCAGGCGGCGCAGGATGGCGATATGGCTGTCCGAACTGGCGGCGATACCGACGACCAGATGTGCGACCTGACCCGGATTCCACTCGATCCCGTCGACGAATTGCAGGACCGCGATGCCGTCGCGCCGGACCAGCCCCTTGTCCTCGCCCAGCCCATGCGGGATGGCCACGCCCGAGCCGAGGAAGGTGTTCGCCACGCCCTCGCGCGCGATCATGCTCTCCTCATAGCCCGGAGCGACGCAGCCCGCCGCGACAAGCAGCTCCCCCGCCTGGCGGATCGCATCCTTCTTGTCGGTCGCCGTGGCCGCGAGCCGGATCAGCTCCGGGCGGATGACAGAGGATGGGGCGTGGGTGGACATGTCTCTCGGGCCTCTCCGGCGCGACTCTGCTCGTCGCTTACGGCGCAAGAAAACGTTTTCTCTGATCGAAGTCAATAGCCCTTGCCAGAAATCGAGCAAACAGGCATTACCAGAGGAAAGGTGCCGCCAAATAGCGCCGGGGAGAGGAGAGAACGTTTTCCATGACGGTCGGTATCAAGGACGTGGCGCGCGTCGCCAATGTCTCCACCGCCACGGTATCGCGCGTGCTCGGCGGCCGCAATGTCGATGAGGCGATGCGCGACCGCGTTCTGGCAGCGGTGCGCTCGACCGGCTATCGCCCGAACCTCGCCGCCCGACGGCTGCGGTCGCGGCATACCAACACGATCGGGCTGATCGTCGCGGACATCCGCAACCCCTTCTTCACCGCCGTGTCCCGCACGATCGAGAACCTCGCTTATGCGCACGGCCTGCGGGTGATCCTGTGCAACACCGACGAGGATCCCGCGCGCGAGGCGATGTACCTGCAATTGATGCAGGAGGAACGCGTCACCGGCGTCATCCTGGCCCCCACGCGGCAAGGACTGGCGACGCTGGCCAAGACGAAACCCGATTATCCCATGATCCTGATCGACCGCGCCACGCCGGGTATCGCGCATGATTGCGTCGTGCTCGACAATGCGGCGATGGCGGCGACCCTGGTCGAGCATCTCCACGCGCGCGGCTTTCGCCGGATCGCGGGACTTTTCGGCGCCTCGAGCAGCACCGGCGAGGAACGGCGCGCAGGCTTCGAGGCGGCGGCGCAGCGTCTGGGCCTCGCGGCCGAGGCCATCGCCGTCCCGCATGGCGATGGCGAGGTCGCGCGGATCGTCACCGACCTGCTCGCCCGCCCCGATCGCCCCGAGGCGCTGGTCGCCAGCAACGGCCTGGCCCTGATGGCGATCCTGCGCACGCTGCACGGGCTCGGCCTGTCGGTGCCGGGCGACATGGCGCTGGCCGGGTTCGACAATGAGGGGTGGATGGACCTGGTCGGCGGCGGCCTGTCGGTGATCGAGCAGCCGGTCGAGGAGATCGGCCGCACCGCCATGGCGATGCTTATGGACCGGCTCGACCATGCCGATGCCGCGGTCCGCAAGGTGGTGCTCGCGGGGCGGCTGGTCGCCCGCGGCTCCAGCGAGCCCGGCACCCCCAAGCTTGCGCCCTCTTTCCTCTCTTCCGTGTCCGGAGCCTGACCATGATGCCACGAATGTCGCTCACGCGCTTCCTGATCGAACAGCAGCGGGGCCCCGCGAAGCTGCCCTCCGAACTGCGCCTGCTGATCGAGACGGTGGCGCGCGCCTGCAAGACGGTCGGCCATGCCGTGTCCAAGGGCGCGCTGGGCGAGGTGCTGGGCTCGCTCGGCAGCGAGAATGTGCAGGGCGAGGTCCAGAAGAAGCTGGACGTGATCGCCAACGACTTCCTGCTCGATGCCAACGAATGGGGCGGCCATCTGGCGGCGATGGCGTCGGAGGAGATGGAGACGATCCACCGCATCCCCAACCGCTATCCCAAGGGCGAATACCTCCTCCTGTTCGATCCGATCGACGGGTCGAGCAACATCGACGTCTGCCTGTCGGTCGGCACCATCTTCTCGGTGCTCAAGGCCCCGGCTGACGCGGCCGGTCGCGAGATCGGCGAGGCGGATTTCCTTCAGCCCGGTTCGGAACAGGTGGCGGCGGGATATGCCATCTATGGCCCGCAGACGCTGCTGATGCTCTCCGTCGGCACCGGCGTCTACGAGTTCACGCTCGACCGGGAGGTCGGGGCCTGGAACCTGACCGACGGCCCGATCCGGATGCCCGACGGCACGCCCGAATTCGCGATCAACGTGGCGCGGCGTCGGCAATGGTCGGACGTCGTCGCCCGTTTCGTCGACGACCGTGTCGCGGGCACCGAGGGACCGTGCGGGCGCGACTATACGATGCGCTGGACCGGTTCGATGGTGGCCGACGTCCACCGCATCCTGAAGCGCGGCGGCACCTTTCTCTATCCCCGCGACGAGCGCACGGGTCAGGGCAGGCTCCGCCTGATGTACGAGGCGAATCCGATGAGCTACCTGATCGAACAGGCGGGCGGCGCGGCGACCGATGGCGAGACGCGGATACGGGACATTTCCCCGACGGGACTGCACCAACGCGTTGGACTGATGCTCGGAGACGCCGGGGAGATCGCCACGCTGCTCGACATTTCGATGGTAGGCGCGAGCGTTCCGTCCGTCGCCGCGCGTTGAAGGTCCCACGTGCAGGTCTTGGCGGCTCGGGCAGTCCGATCGCCTAGGGGCCGCTCAATGATGATCGGAAAGACGGCAACCTGGGTGCTCCGTCCCGGTATCGGGTGGATCGGGTTGACGATGAAGCGTTAGAGATTGCGTTCGGCGGTCTGCACCTCGGCGGTATCGATGTGGAAGAAGCCGATCGGGTAGCGCTTGAAGCGCTGACGCTTTGGCCTGTCGCTCTCGATGTCCGGCAAGCGCGGGATACCATGCCGCTGCATGCACCGGTGCAGCGTCGCGAGCGAAGCTTGCGATCGCTTCGATCAGAAGCGCGACGCTTAGGCGCCTGAAGCAGGCTTTGTTCTGTAATCGTGTCGGGATCGTGTGCCGATCGTATTTTCGAAGCAACGCGTCGGTGTCTGCCTTAGCGTTGAGGACGCATTGCCGCGTGGAAGCGCAAGCTCTCTCGAAAAATGGTGCTGCCGGTGAGGATTGAACTCACGACCTCAGCCTTACCAAGGATGCGCTCTCGATTGCTCATGCTACGCCACGGGCGTATAAGCTATTGAGAATGCGGTCTTTAGATGACAAATACGCCGCGACTTGTAGTATGTGCTTGTCCATGGATTGCCCCGGCGTGCTTGCCCCGTTATTGACCGCTGCATGGCTACCGGACGAGTGACAAAGCGGTCGGTGGAGGCAATCGCCCTCCCGGCTAAGGGGAAGCGCAACCATCTCTGGGACGAAACGCTCAAAGGGTTCGGAGCGATGGTCACCCATACGGGTGTCCGCTCCTATCTTCTGCAATACCGAATGGGTGGGCGGGGACATCCTAGCCAGACTATCACGATTGGTCGTCATGGAAGCCCGTGGACAGCAGAAAAGGCGCGGGAGCAAGCTGCCGACCTTCTTGAGCTGGTTCGCAAGGGCGTTGATCCGAAGGCAAGCAAAGCGGAGAAGCGGCAGCAAGAAGAGGAAGCACGCCGAGATCAGAACGAGTTCGCATTTGCTACCTATGTTGATACGTTCATCCATCGCCATGCAGTCAAGAAGAAGCTGCGGAGCACCCCGGATATAGAAGCCGTGTTCCGTCGAGACCTCAAGCCTCGCTTTGGCGATCGATCGATTAAGGCGCTGTCGCGTTCCGACATCACCAAAGCGCTGGACGAGATCGGCGATCGCAGCGGATCGGCCGCAAACAAGGCGCACAAGTGGCTCAAGAAGATGTTCAACTTCGCTGTCGAGCGAGGCGACCTTCATGGATCACCGATGGACCGCATGCGACCGCCGCATGAAGAGCAGAGCAGAGAGCGCGCGCTGGACGACCGCGAGCTGCGTCCGGTGTGGCTTGCATGCGAGGCGATCGGGTATCCGTTTGGCCCGTTCACGCAACTGCTGCTGCTCACAGGCCAGCGCCTTCGCGAGGTTGCCGGTATGCGCTGGGAGGAGTTCAGCGAGGATGCGCGTGAATGGCTCATCCCCGGCGCACGAACTAAAAACAAGCAGCCTCATTTACTCCCCCTTTGCGAGCTTGCGCGATCCATCCTCCTCGACATCAAGGCACGGGGCATAGATAGCGAACTAGTTTTCACCACGAATGGTCGCACGCCGGTGAGCGGCTTCTCGAAGGCCAAGAAGCGTATCGACAATTACATTGCAGAGCGGCCTGAATCAGTCGGTGTCGTCGCGCCGTGGACATTCCACGATTTGCGGCGCACGACCGCGACCGGCTGTCAGCGCCTCGGCATTCCAATCGACCACACGGAAGCGTTAATCAACCATACCGGTCGGCGGCGGGGCATCGTCGCGGTATACCAGCTTTACGACTATCGCTTGGAGAAGGCGGTGGCCGGGCAGCGCTGGGCCGAGAAGGTTATATCGCTCGTTGGCTCGTAAGTGGTTTTCAGGGCATTTCCGCCAAGGTAACCGGCAGGAATGGCACACAAATCCCCCTCGAATACCACCTCTGGTTCTGCTAGTTGGCTCAAACTCGCCGACGTCCTGTCGCGCCTCGCCTCGCCGCCAGACGAGGTCCTCGCTTGGGAGCGGCTCCTACGCTTGCTGAAAACCGGAGCCATCCCTGCGCGAGCCGACATCCTTGAGGAAGTCATAGCGGATTACGATTCTGACATCACCTCTGGGGGCGAGGTGCCGGCGACCGTCTGGGCGCATATGACTCACGCTGAGGTGCTTGATGTGGGAGCAGGCACGGTGAAACTACGCGGCACTGTGCCGGACGACAATCGCCCATGGGAGATTATCATCCATGGCATGGCCATCAAGGGAGCGAATATCGACAATTTCCTGCTTCCCTCGTCGAGCCCTCCACCCCGAAGTCCCGGAAGGCCGCTAGGCTCCTTCTGGCCTGCGTTTGCGGAAGAACTGGCTGTCTTCGCTTATGAGGACAACATCCAAGATCCGACCGCTACGGTGTCGCTCGTGACGGAAAGGGTCCTCGATCGCATGGCTGAACGCGGCGAGGAAACGCCGCACCCCAACAGCGTTCGTGCCGTGATCGCGAAGGTGCTAGGCAGAGTGCGGACGTAGGATGAAACTGTAGAATATTGTAAACAGCGAGACGACGCGCCGCCGGCTTCGTCTCCATAGGGCCTGCGCTCACCACCGCCGGTGAGTGCAAACTATGGAGAAGAAGTGCTTATTGCCGCTAACGACGCCCCGTCGGCGACCGCCCGCCTCGGGAGTAATCAAAACGTCCTCAACACTGCTGAAACCGCGAAATACACTGGTCTATCCACGGCCACCCTGGAGAAGCTGCGATGCGCGGGTGGAGGACCTCGCTTCATCAGCTACTCGCGTCGGGCGGTTCGATACCGCGTGGCGGATCTTGATCAATGGATGGCTGCTCGCACGGTAGGTAGCACCTCGGAGCGGAGGGCGGCTTGAGTGCCGCTCCAGAAGGCAACATTCTCGCGGCACCAAGCGCTTTCGACCGACGTCGCGTCCGCGCAGACGTCGTCGCTTGGATTGGTCAGATGGGATGTTCCCATTCCGTGACCCTGAACGCCAATCGCGCGCTTACCAAGGACAAGGTGACCAAGATGTTTGGGTGCTTTTGCCTGGAGCTCGATCGGGCGTGTTACGGGCGCAAGAACGTGCATGCCATACCTGCCAGCGACCGCCTGCACGGCATTGCCTTCATCGAGCACCCCGAGACTAACATACACCTTCATGCGGCGCTGCGCCTGGCGGATTGGTGGCCAAAGAAGACGCCGATCTCGCTTCACGTCACGATTGATCGCATTTGGCGTCGTATCACCGCTGGCGCGGGATCAACGATGGTCAAAGAAGTATGCGACGCTGGCTGGGGCTACTACATAACCAAGGCCGCGGACCTTCGAGAGCAGCAGTTCTTGTTACCGTCGGACTACCATCCGCAGCCATGACATGCTATAATGCTGGTGTCGGCTACCGCAGTCAGCACCGCCCTCCGATCGAGCGATTGTCTTGCGCCGCTTCGACGATCGCCGGAGGGCAATCGGGATTTTTCCTGCTGCTCCATCCCGAGCGGCATTCTGGAAGAATGCTCGAGAAGCAAGCGGAGCGCAGCCTGGTGATCGGCGCGAAGCGACGGTCACCGACGCTCTTATTCGCCTCTCACTAGCCCATATCGAACCCACCCGCATCCCAATCGACGCGGTGAGATGGTGTTCTTGTCAACAACGAAGACGAGAACACCTATATGCATCTGTATCTGGTCACTCCCGCTGACGGTCCCGAGCTCTCGGTATTCGCCGAGTCCTTCAGTAAGGCTTCTGAGCTATACCTCGCATGGTGGTTGGCTCACCAAGACGAGCCGCTTCCCTCGTTTGAGGTCAAGCAGCGAAACGCGTCCTGGCCAGGGCTCGACACAAAGCTCCTCGATGAAGCGCTCTCCCTTGGTATCGCCGGGATCGGCCTGTTTGATCCCAACAAAGGCTGGACCATCGTCTCGCCGATCTACGGCGAGGAGGACGAGTGATGATCCTCGGCGTGTTCGACGTCCACGACCAGATCGCTTTCGCGGCCGTCGTGTTCGCCAGGAATCGGGACCATGCTATCGCACTCGCCAACGGGCATCTCTCATCGTTTCGAGGCTATACCTCCACCCAGATGACGATCTTGGAGCGTCTCCCTGCTCTCGGCGGTTCAGCGCGCAATCATCTGCGCGCGGCGATTGCAGCCGGTGTGCCCGGCATCGGCCATCAGCAGGAGGATGGAAGCTGGCTCGTCCTGCCTCCAGGCGATCGGTCCGGTCAGGGCGTAAGGCCTAGGCCAACCCAGCTCTTCTTCTACATCGACGATGACGACTACCAGGTCGTTCTGTTCGCGAGGGATCAGGAGCGAGCCGATGCGCTCTACGACGCCATTCAGGCCGACTACCGCGCGCTACCCTCGGAGTGGCTCGGTTCCGAGTGGGATGCCTGGTCCACCGTGGGGCTGGTCAGGCACAAACGACAAGCCGAGGAACGCGGTGTCGAGGGACTCGGGATCTACAACCCCGACGGCTGGCTGGTCTTGCCTCTCGACTACGAGGCGCTCGGGGTGACGCCGCCGGATTGACCATGATCTGACCTTCTCCGACTGGCTGCAAACGCCAAGCTGCTTTCAGTAGATCAATGTGCCGCATTTCTGGACTACACGGGGAAGCGACCAGATTGGCCGTTTCCCGCGTCTAGCGTGATCCAGCGCTTTCGGGGCAAGGTTGACGGTAATACGCCCTAAGTTGACGCGATTCCTGCGTTTTGCGTCAACCTTGCCCTTCATACGGTTGCCATAGTCGACGCGCTCGCCTCATAACTGGAGCCGATGAGCACTCCGGAGGCCAAAGCACGAGACCTGATTGACCAGCAGCTTACGGCTGCCGGCTGGGTAATCCAAGATCGCACGGAGATGGATCGCCGTGCATCGCTGGGCGTGGCGGTGCGAGAGTATCCGTTCGCGAGTGGCCCGGCTGATTACCTTCTGTTGGTCGATGGTAAGGCGTGCGGCATTGTTGAGGCGAAGAAGGAAGGCTTCACCCTGTCCGGCGTCGCCGATCAGGCAGTGGGTTATGGAGCAGGAGCCCCGCCAGCGCTTGCGACTTGGGGCGCGCCGCTACGCTTCGACTATGAGGCGAGCGGGTCAGAAATCCTGTTCTCCGACCGCGTAGATCCCGATCAGCGGTCGCGACCATTGTTCAGCTTCCACAGGCCGGACACGCTGCACGCTTGGCTAAAGGCCGGCTCCAGCATCCGCGCGCGCCTGTCCGAGCTGCCGCCCCTCGACCCCACCGGCTTGCGCGAATGCCAGGTCGAGGCGATCGAAGGTATCGAACACTCTCTCGGGTCGGGCCAGGCGCGCAGCCTCGTCCAGATGGCGACCGGCGCGGGCAAGACCTTTACCGCCGCAACCCTTTGCTACCGACTGCTCGCGCATGCCGGCGCGCACCGCATCCTGTTCCTGGTCGACCGCAACAACCTCGGCAAGCAGACGCTTAAGGAGTTCCAGACATACCGGCCGCCGGGCACGGGACGGCTGTTTACCGAATTGCACAACGTTCAGCGGTTGGGACCTACTGGATTGGACAAGGCCAACCAGGTCGTGATCTCCACCATCCAGCGTGTCTTCGCTCAGCTCACCGGCGCCGAGATCTCCGAGGAGGATGAGGAGCAGAGCGAGTTCGAGCACGCCCACGGCCCGACCCGGACCGTTGCCTACAGTCCGGCGCTGCCGCCCGAGACGTTCGATTTCATCATCGTCGATGAGTGCCATCGCTCGATCTACGGCAGCTGGCGGCAGGTGCTCGATTATTTCGATGCTCAGATCGTCGGGCTCACGGCCACGCCCTCGCCGGCGACACTGGGGTTTTTCAATCGAAACCTCGTTGCCGAATACCCTTACGAGCGGTCGGTCGCCGATGGGGTCAACGTGCCTTTCGAGATCTACCGCATACGCACCCAGATCGGCGAGCACGGGGGGCGTGTTCCCGCTGGCTACAGCGTGCCTCGGCGCGACAAACATACCCGGCGCCAGCGCTACGAGCAGCTCGACGACGATTTGGTCTATGCCGGCTCCGATCTCGACCGCTCGGTCGTCGTGCCTAATCAGATCCGCACGGTGCTGGAGGCCTATCGGAACACGCTGTCGACTGAGCTGTTCCCGGGCCGCACGGAAGTGCCCAAAACGCTAATTTTCGCGAAAGACGATCACCACGCTGAGGAGATCGTCGGGATCGCAAAGGAAGTGTTCGGCAAAGGCAACGACTTCGCCAAAAAGATCACCTACGCAGCGACTGAGCCTGAACGCATTCTCGGTCAGTTTCGCACCGAATATCTGCCGCGCATCGCTGTGACCGTCGACATGATCGCGACCGGCACCGACGTGAAGCCGATCGAGGTGCTCCTCTTCCTCCGCGATGTGCGCTCGGCGATCTATTTTGAGCAGATGCGTGGGCGCGGCGTGCGCTCGCTCAACCCGGTCGATCTCAAGCGCGTGACCCCAGACGCTGTCGCGAAGGACCGCTTCGTGCTGATTGACGCAGTAGGCGTGACTGAAAGCGACAAGACGATCACGCAGCCGCTGGAACGTAAGCGCACCGTGTCGTTCGAGAAACTGCTGGAACAAGTCGCCTCGGGTGCAAGCGACGAGGACACCGTCTCCAGTCTCGCACATCGTCTATCAGCGCTCGATCGCAAGCTCAGTCCCGAATGCCGCCAGAGGGTCGCTGATGCGTCACAGGGACGATCTCTGAGCGAATTAGCAGGGTCTCTGGTCGACGCTCTCGATCAGGATCGTATCGAGCGCGCAGAAGACCCCGCGCAGGAGGCGCAGCGTCTGCGCGAGACGGCGTTGATGCCCTTTGATAAACCAGTGTTGCGCAACCTGCTGGTCGAGCTCAAACGCGCAAGTGAGGTGATCATCGATAATCTGTCGAGCGACATCGTCATCTCCTCGGCGTTTGATCCGGCTGCGGCTGAGCGGCTCACGACCAGCTTCCGCACCTTCATTGACGAGCAAGGCGATGACATCACCGCGCTCCAGATCCTGCTCGGCCGGCCTGCGCATCAAGCGCGACTGACCTACCAAAGTCTAGAAGAGCTGCGCACGGCGATGATGCGACCGCCATGGCTTTTGCAGCCACTGGAGCTATGGAGCGCCTATCGCAGGCTTCAGGGGGATAGGGTGCGCGGCAATCCAGCCAAGGCGTTGACCGACATCGTCGCACTCGTGCGCTTCGCCATCGGCGGGGTGGAAACGCTCGCGCCCTTGTCGGCCAACATGGCGCGAGACTTCGAGCTGTGGCTCGGGCGCGAGAAGAAGGCTGGACGGGCATACAATCAAACGCAACTCGGTTGGTTGGAGGCGATCCGAGATCACCTTGCCGCAAATATTGAGCTGCCGTTGCGCGACTTGCAGGAGCTGCCCCAATTTGAGCGCCGGGGCGGCATCATTGCCGCGCGCGCGGCATTCCCAGGACGACTGGATTTGGTGATAGATGAACTGACGACGGCACTGGTGGCGTAAACCATGAGCTTCGTCGATGACCTTGCCGCCCTTGTGGCGGCGAGCACTAACCCGCTTGTTTATGGCCGACCCGATTGGCCGCGGCGCAAATTGGGTGAGGTCGCCCGCATCGTAAACGGCTATCCATTCCAATCTTCGGCCTTCAACAGTGAGCGTGGTCATCCGCTCGCCCGCATTCGGGACGTGCTTCGAGGATGGACCGAGACCTTTTTCGACGGGCCGCATCTCGCAGAAGCTTCAATTCACGATGGCGACCTGCTGATCGGGATGGATGGCGACTTCAATGTAGGGTGTTGGCATGGTGGGCCTGCCCTGCTCAATCAGCGAGTTTGCAAGGTAGTCGCAGATCCGGCGCTGCTGGATGCGCGCTTTCTGTTTTACGTGCTTCCAGCCTACTTGAAGCTCATCAATGACAACACGCCGTCCACGACGGTCAAACACTTGTCATCTCGAACACTCGCGAGTGTGCCGCTACCGTTACCGCCGCTCGACACCCAGCGTCGCATCGTCGCGCGGGTCGACGAGCTGTTCTCAGACTTGGACGACGGCGAAGAGGAACTGGCGCGGGCGCGCGCGGACCTCTCCACCTATCGCAAGTCCCTGCTCAAGGCCGCTGTCACCGGCGACTTTACCGCCGACTGGCGCGCGGCAAACCTGCCCGCCGAACACGGCACCGACCTGCTCACCCGCATACTCGCTGACCGCAAGGCGCGCTGGACCGCTGACCAGCGCAATACTGGTAGGCGGCACGCAGAGCCCGCTGCTCCAGATATGGACGCAAACGCCCATCTTCCGCATGGTTGGGCTTGGGCCGGTATAGAGCAACTCACCACCGGTGGCATCCGCAACGGCCTTTCGCTCAAGGAATCAAGCGAGCCTACCGAGGTCAAGGGTTTGCGACTCGACGCTCTCCAACCCAGAGGCGTCGATTGGGAGCGCACGCGATACCTGCCAATCTCCATCGCGCGAGCTGCTCCCTACCGCCTGCGGTCCGGCGACCTGCTGATTAGCCGTGCGAACGGGTCTCCCGATCTAGTGGGGCGGTGCTCGCTGGTGACGGACAGTCGTGACGACACGATCTTCCCCGATACAGCGATTCGGTATCCTCTCTGGGGAGAAGAGGTGATTCACCGATGGGTCAGTATGGCGTGGTCTGCACCGCAGACCCGCGCTCGCATGCTCGCGAGCGCGAAGACAACTGCTGGCATCCTCAAGATCTCTCAAGGAGACATCGCGACGGTTCCGCTACCCTTGCCACCGCTTGCCGAACTCCGAGAGATCGTGCGTCGATATGATGCAACGCTTGCGGAAACCGAGGCGGGCTGGCTGGAAATGCGGACCTTGGCGTCGGCTTCGGCTACTCTTCGCCAAACCATCCTTGCCGCTGCCTTCCGCGGAGACCTGATATGAACGATGTCGAGTTCGCAGCGATTGACGAACGTGACGCTCCAGCGGAAGCCTCCACGACATTCCAACGTCGTCGCAAGTGGCCCTGGATCGTCGGCTTTGCACTTCTCGTCATCAGCGCGCTCGTGGCTTGGAACGTCGTGCTCTACCGGCCCGTGGCGAACGCACTCGCGGGCGAGCAGGACGTCAGCATGGTCGCCTATCGTCGCTGGCTGGTTTCGCCTGGCACGCTCGTCATCGACGTGCGCGATGTGAAGGGGACTGCCAGCATGGCGGATATGGATCGCAATCTGTTCAAGGCAGCCGAAGCGCTCAAGGATCGCCGCTTCGATACGGTGGTGCTCGCCTACCACGGCACGCCTAAGTGGGTGATGGACGCAGATGCGTTTCAGACGATCGGCCGTGAGCGTGCCTTTCAGAACCCTGTCTATGTGATGAGAACGATGCAACAGGACGTGAAGAACCTAGACGGCACGTCGGCCTTCCCGGCGCTCTATGGCGGCTGGCTGGGCGTCCTTGGCGAGGAACTCGACCAGCATAAGCATTTTCATGAGGGCTGGTGGCTTACCCCTGCTCTCGGCGATGCGGGAGCGGGCCTGTGAACGAGCAGGCGCTCGTCGCAAAGGTCTGGAATTACGCCCATGTCCTTCGCGAAGAAGGCGTCTCCTATGGCGACTATCTCGGCCAAATTAGCTTCCTCCTGTTCCTCAAGATGGACGAGGAGCGCACCGCGGCGCTGAACGAGCCCTCGGCCATTCCCGCCGATTGCCGGTGGGAGACGCTGCGCGGGCTGTCCGGCGCCAAGTTGGAGACGCACTACAAGGAGGTGCTGGCGAAGCTCTCGAAGCGTGACGACATTGTCGGCACCCTCTTCCTCAAGGCCGAGAGCAAGATCGCCGATCCGGCGCGGCTCCAGCGACTCGTTGCCCTGATCGACGCCGAGACCTGGATGGGGCTCAACGTCGATGTGAAGGGCACGATCTATGAGGGGCTGCTAGAGCGCAACGCCGGCGAGGTGCGCTCGGGGGCGGGCCAATATTTCACGCCCAGACCGCTGATCGACGCGATCGTCGAAGTCATGGACCCGCAGCCTAGCGAGACAGTCCATGACCCCGCGGCAGGGACGGGCGGCTTCCTACTCTCGGCCTATGACCACATGCGCCAGCAGCCCGCCGCGACCGATCGTGCGGTCGCCCGGCGGCTGCGCGAGACCAAGCTGTCGGGCAACGACATTGTGCCCGAGGTGGTGCGGCTCTGTGCGATGAACCTTTACCTGCATGGCATTGGCGGCGATCAATCTCCCGTGCGCCATGCCGACGCGCTCACCGCCGATGACGGCGGCCGCTACGACGTGATCCTGTCCAACCCGCCGTTCGGCAAGCGTCAGTCATTCAAGTTCGTGAACGCAGAAGGGGCGATTGAAACCGAGCAGCAGACCTATGTCCGCGAGGACTTCACCGTCACTACGGGAAACAAGCAGCTCAACTTTCTCCAGCACATCATGACGATCACAAAGTCGGCCGCTGCCGTTGTGCTGCCCGATAACGTGCTATTCGAGGGCGGTGCGGGCGAGACGCTGCGCCGCAAGTTGCTACGCGACTTCAATTTCCACACCCTGCTGCGTTTGCCCACGGGTATCTTTTACAGCCAAGGCGTGAAGGCGAACGTGCTGTTCTTCGACGCCGCACCAGCGAGCGAGCGGGTCGAGACGGAAGCACTCTGGGTGTATGACCTGCGCACCAACAAGCGCTTCACCCTGCGCGAGCGCCCGTTGAAGCGCGCCGACCTAGATGACTTCGTCGCCTGCTACGGGCAGCAGCATCAACGTCATCGCCGCACGGAGAGCGAGCGCTTCCGTCGGTTCCCGTATGAGGAGCTGGCTAAGCGCGACAAGCTGAACCTCGACATTTTCTGGCTCAAGGATGCGAGCGCCACTGACCCCAACAGCCTGCCCCCACCGGATGAGGTCGCTGCGGAGATCGTTGCCAGCCTTGAGCTTGCCCTCGACAAGTTCCGCAGCGTTGCCGCGCGTTTGGTCCCTTCGCTCAGCGACCCTGCTACGCCGAAATGAGCGCGCCCGCGCCGCCGCGAGATACGGCTGCGCGGGCATACAGGAAGTCCGAAGTCCTAGGGCGTAGAGCATGCTCTCACCCCGATGCTGCCAAACAGGCGGGGTCTGTCAACGAAGAGCCATCCACCGCCGGCGCTTGCTCTCTGTCGCAGCGCAGTCGATTAAGGTTTGATCGAATTAGCTTGCATGGCTAAGCTGATCTCGGCGCTGCTGCTCTGCCTTTATGTCGGTTCGCGTTGCTTGCAGCCGCTCGCAAGCCTCCTTTTTAGCAGCGACATCGCGCTTCTCTTTCTCAGCTTCCTCCTCCTTTAGACGCGCCAGCGTGCGGCGTGCCTCAGCAGCACGTCGCTCATAGATGTCACGCCAGCCGTTCACCTCAGAAGGAGCAAGCCCCATCTCGCGTCCCAGTGCCTTTCGGATCTCCCATTCCTGATTAGGCGCAATGTCTGCGAGCGAGTCACCAGCGGCAGCATCCCACTGCGCGAGCGATCTTTCACGCACCTCGTCGGGAGAAGGTGTGGGTCCATACCTGCATGTGAGCTGCTGATCCTGTTCCGTTTGATGGAGCGCGGATAGCTTCTGATCCACCTCTGCAATTTGGGCGCTGATGGAAGGGCCACAGCCCGTCGAGGCGAGCACTGGAATAGCGTAAGCGTCCGGTGACGGCGTCACCTCAAACGGGCCGGTAGTTCCACGGCAGCAGTTCAGCGACCCGGCGGGCCGGATGGTCTGCGATGCGTCTGATGGTGTCGGCCAGCCAGGCCTCGGGGTCGACGCCGTTGAGCCTGGCGGTTTCCACCAGGCTGTAGATGCTGGCGGCGCGGTGCCCGCCCTGGTCGGAGCCCGCGAATAGCCAGTTTTTGCGCCCGACGGCGATACCGCGCAGCGAGCGCTCGGCGGCATTGTTGTCGATCTCCAGGCGACCATCGTCGGCATAGCGGGTCAGCGCCTGCCAGCGGGCGAGCGCATAGCGGATGGCGACCGCAAGGTCGGAGCGCCGGGACAGCTTCGGTCCGGTCGCGTCGAGCCACTGGCGGAAGGCATCGAGCAGCGGTCCGGCCCTGGCCTGGCGCGCGTGCCGTCGCTCGTCAGGGAGCCGGCCACGCACATCCCGTTCGACGGCATAGAGGCCGGCGATATGGTCCAGTGCCTCGCGGGCCGTGGGGGAGCCGGTTGCGGCATGGACGTCGAAGAACTTGCGCCTGACATGCGCCCAGCAGGCCACCTCTGCGATGCGGTCGCCATAGAGGCGGTCGAACCCGGCATAGCCATCGGCGTGCAGATCGCCCCGGAACCGGGCAAGATGTCCGGCGGGTCGTTCGCCCTTGCGGTCGGGCGCGTAGTGGAACAGCACGGCGGGCGGAGCCTCGCCGCCAGCCCCGCGCTCGTCGCGTACATAGGTCCACAGCCTGCCCGTCCTGGTGCGACCGGCACCAGGGGCCAGTACCGGCACCGGCGTGTCGTCGGCATGGAGGGTCGCGCCGCCCATGACGTGGCGCTCGAGCGCGTCGACCAAGGGGCCGAGGAGCGCGGCCGAGCGCCCGACCCAGTCGGCGAGCGTGGAGCGGGCAAGGTCGACGCCCTGGCGAGCATAGATGCCCGACTGGCGGTAGAGCGGCAGATGGTTGGCGTATTTGGACACCAGCACATGGGCGAGCAGCCCCGCACCGGGTCGACCGCGCTCGATGGGCATGGACGGCAACGGCGCCTGCACTATGCGCTCGCATGACCGGCAGCTGAGCCGCGGCCGGACGTGGCGCACGACCCGGAACGAGGCGGGCACATAGTCGAGCTGTTCCGTAACGTCCTCGCCCATGCGCCGCATGGCACCACCGCAGTCGGGGCAGACGCACGGTGCCTCATGCACGACCTCGGTGCGGGGCAGATGATCGGGCAGCGGCTGTCGATACGGCCTGGCGGTCTCCCGTGTCCGGGTGACCACCGGCATCGCCGCAGTGGCGGCTTCCGCCTCGCGCTCTTCCAGCCCGAGTTCCAGCTGGTCAGCCTGGTGCGTCAGCTTCTCCGACGAACGGCCGAAGGCCATGCGCCGCAGCCGCGCGACCTGCATCCGCAACTGCTCCAGCTCGGCGCCGGCAGCAATGAGCATGGCCTTCAGAAGGGCGATATCGTCGGGCAGCGAGGCGGCATCGGGCGACACGCCCGCTTATACCAGAACCCCCGTGCCGATACACGCGAAAGCCGCAGGAAACCGTACTTTTTACCAGGCCAAGGTCGGCTGCGAGGACCGGATCGGATGCCGCCAGTCCACCCCTTCGAGCAGCATCGACAGCTGCGCCGGGGTCAGCACCGCGACGCCGTCCGCGGTCGCCGGCCAGGTGAACCGGCCCCGCTCCAGACGCTTGGCATGGAGCACGAGACCCTGACCATCCCACCACAGCAGCTTGACCAGATCGCCACGCTTGCCCCGGAAGGCGTACACCGCACCGCCAAACGGATCCTGGCGCAGCCGCTGCTGTACCAGCGCGGCCAGCCCGTCGAAGCCCTTGCGCATGTCCGTGACCCCGGCCGCCAGATACACCCGGACACCGCCCGGCGGCCCGATCAAGCAAACCCCGCCAGCACGGTCTTGAGCACCCGCGCGTCGATGGGAGGTGCCAGGCGGATGCGTTGCCCGGCCGGGCCGACCACTTCCACCACACCCGGTCCGAGCGGCTCCGAATGCGGCACCATGGGCGCGCCCGCCACCTCGACCGGAATGAATGCCGGCCCCGGCAACGGCAATGCTTCGCTCGCCACCCCGTCGCGCAGCAGCGTGCGTCGCCAGCGATACACCAGCGACGTGCACACCCGGTGTCGCCGCGCCACCTCCAGCACGCTGGCACCCGGCATCATCGCCTCCGACACGATCCGCGCCTTGTCATCTTCGCTGAACCGCCGGCGCGGTTCAGGCCCAACCATCTCGATAATTCGCGTCGCCATGATGCCGCACCGGTGTCTGCCACAGTGCCGAACCTGTGGCTTGCGCATCACCTCGTCAGCAAGGTGGAGAAGACCGGACGCTTACGGAATAGCTACCAGGATAAGATGAGCGCCGGCTGCCGCCGCGCCCCGTGTGGTGAACATATATCGCATTCGCGGTCCCCGTCTCGGGGCCATCGAGAGTTGTTGTGCCCCATTCTACCCGAACCGAGGCACCCGAACCGGGAGCTGATAACCTGAGGAAACCCAACAGGCGCGGACGCCTTTGGACCCTGAGGCCTTGGACATGCGCGCCCGCCTCCCGGTCGAACAGGTTCGACCAGGCGGGTTTCCAGGCGAGGTTATCAGGCCTCGACCTGCGATTTTGCGCAGGCGGGTATGTTCATGACCGGTTGCGCACGATCTGACAATGTGGGTTTGTGTAATCAGTGACGCGGGTCAGCTGCTGCAAACGGCTTCGCCTGCTGCAATCCGTTCCCTGCGCGTAAGCAGTGCTTAGACGGCGACTGGCACAACCGGCTTCACCGCCACTCGGTTGAGCACCTCGTTGTAGACCGTCGTCTGACCTGCCATCTCAACCGTAACGACCAGCGCGAAATTGGCCGCTTGATCCACTCCATCGGCCTCCCGCTGAATGTCCAGATCGAAGAAGTCATTGGCTCCGATTGCTGCGGCCTTGTCGCCGTCCCAGTGTCGATGAACGACGGTGCCCTTATGAGCTTGTCTCGGATCTGGTTGTTTGCCTGTCGCTTTTACTCCCGCCTCTCCGAGCTGGCCTGGCTCAACGATTTTCATACGGATCGCACGATAGGCGACTGCCCCTGGGTGCGGCGGTGAGAACCAAGCCAGAGTTGCTCGCACGCTATGTGCGATAGCCTTACCTGTCATCACGGCGGGCCAAGGCACACGAAACCGGCGTCCCTGATCGCTCTGCAAGCTGCCTGTAGCCCATAGCGTTGCACGATCATCGGCGCAGTTCATAACAGCATGAGGATCGTATGCGCCGAACCCAAGGTAGCGCCGCACATTGTCCTTCTGTCGATAACTGTGACGCCCGCTCGGCGGACCCAGTATCTCGACAAGAAGATCGCGAGCTTCGGTCCAGCGAGCTCCATGGACCAGAAGTGCTTTCAGGAGAGCAGCACGCTGACCGCTCGGGATCTGCACGAAGTCGGGATATGCTGCCTCTAAAGCTTCATGAGCTCGCGCCGCGACGCCTGTAACCAGCGCCGCAGCAACGCTCGTTCCGACTGATCTGGCAGTTGCATTCAGGTCGAAGCTGCCGGGCACCGGTGGAGACGCGACAAGGACGCCACCGAATGCTGCGGCATTTGTGGTCAAAGGATGCAAGCGATGATGATCGCCGTCCGGTGCCAAGCGGACATGGTGCTTGCCGCCGGGCGCAAGGATCTCAGGTTTAGTCGCTCCGCCGTAACCGGGGCCGAGCGCGCTTGATACCGTTGAGAGCCCGGTGTTACTCCAGACGTCGAAGGTCGAGGCAGGAAGGTCATAGGGGTAGGTGAAGTGATCTGAGTGAAGAGCGCCAACAGTAATCGCGTTGATTGCTTCCGCAGGCGCCAACACGCGCCGGCTCGCGATCTGCGACGCGCTCGCGCGCAGTGCGACTTTCGCCTTGTCAGTGGCTGACAAAGCTTCAAATCCTCCTGCTGTCATATTGCTAGTGTCGAGTGAGGCATCGTGATTGCCGGCACTGATAACGAACAGCACGCCGTATTTGTGCGCGAGGTAGTCAACGACCCTCGCCCATCCTGACATTCGTCCGTAGAATGGTTTGTTGGCGTCCCCGAGCGATGCGCTGATGATGATGACATGCGGCGCGGTTGGGTTTGCACCCTCCCGCATACGGACCAGCGCTGTCTCGAACATATCGGCGGGAAGGAGATCAGGAAAGCGCTCTGGTTGCTGCGGGTCGGCCGTTGCGTAGAGCATGCTCACAAAATAGACGGGTCGCTCAAGCGATCGGGTCCATGGCTGGTTGGCGTCGCCATGAACAATCGCGGAAGCCATGGCCGTGCCATGCTTACGCGGCCCAACAGCGAGATCCTCCAAGTCAAAGGGGTCGTCCACGTCGAGCGTGCCCGTGAGCCTCGGATGCGCAGACAATGGCACCGCATCGAAAACTGCGGCGATCGAATCTCCTTGCGGCACTGGCACGGCCGCCGGCGGGTCACTTGCCGCCTCCTCCATCGCGATCATGCGCAGGATGCTCTGCGGCCGTATTTGCAAGATAGCCTCAGATCCCGCCAAACTCGCAGGTTCCCTAGCCAAAGCACTCTGCAAGGCGGCGACCGGAATGTCGACAAGCAGCGCGTGGTAGCCGGCGCCCTCAACCCGAGACCTGTTGATGACCCGGCCGCCATGAGCAATGACCTGAGCCCGTGCGTCTTGTTCGCTGCGGGCACCATCGCGGCGGAAGACCAGTTCGATCTCAATACGGATTGATCCAGCGCTCGCGGCTGCTTCGCCAGAGAGAATCTCAAAGTCGCCAGGAGCGATCCGATCCTGTGGACCCCAAGGACGAACGTCGCGCAGTTGGGTGAGCAAGGTCTTCCATGCGCTAAAGCCGGGAGGCACTGTCTGGCTCCCCCGCCACCCCGCCCAAAGCGTCACGATATTGCGGAGAGCGCCCTCCGAAGGCACCATTAGATAAATGACCGGGTCTTTATCAAGCTCGTCCTCCTCAAGATCCTCGGCACCCAAGAACTCAAGGCCTTGAACAAGTTGAACTGCCTTCTCAAACTGGAGCACGCTGCCAGTGAGCTCAAATACGAGAAGGCGCTCCGGCGCGAGGGCGGTAGGATCAGCCCGAAGCTGCAAAACTGGTGCATTTGCGGCCAACTGGTCGCGCAGATGTTGAAGCTTCTGCCCCGCCGGAGTTTCGGCCTGCTCAGCAGGAGTGAGCTTACGAGGAAGCCCGATCCTGCCCCCGGTGCGGCGAAGAACGTTTGTTGGCGCGCTTAGGCGCAGCAATGGGTGGCTTGGTGGGATCGCCATCGTTTTCGGGCCTGATCCTTGTCTTCCAGAGCCGGAGCTCCTGCGCGAGGACCGCCTTCAACGCCTCGCCCCCTTGTGAAAGTATATGCCGCCTACGAACGTTCTGGCAGAATTCAAAGGCCTCGGCGAAGCTAGTTGAGCCCATCTGAGTTGCAACGCTTTTTGCAGTCATGCCCGGATCTTCTGGCCAAGCAGCAAAGAACCGATCGATTAACACAGCTGTCGCTTCGATCGCGGGTGACGGCATATCGATACGTAGCTGAAAACGTCGCCAGACTGCGCGATCAAGTAGCTCCGCGTGATTGGTCGCGGCGACCACAACTACATAGCTTGGAAGCTGATCCAGCTGGGTGAGCAGGAAGGAGACAACTCGCTTGATCTCGCCTGTCTCATGAACGTCACCGCGCTCCTTGCCGACTGCATCGAACTCGTCGAAGAAGAGCACGCAAGGCGCAGTGCGTGCATACTCGAAGAGCCTAGATAGCCTCGCATTGGTCTCGCCTAAATAGGCTCCGACCAGGGCATCGTAGCGGACGGTTAGCAGAGGGACGGCGATCGCTTCCGCCAGCGCTTCTGCCAACGAGGTCTTCCCGTTACCAGGTGGTCCCGAGAGGAGCACTCGATGGCGGGGCTGCATACCCTGTGCCCGCAGAAGGCTTGCTCGACGTTGCTCCTCGATCAGTTGTCTAGACAGCTGCTCTGCCGGCAGAGTGAGAATCAGACTGTCGAGACACGCCTGCGGCTCGGTTTCGATGACAAAGTCACGTCCAGCGGCATTCGGTCGACGCAGTTCGCTGGATGCAGAAACAGGAACAGTTTGAAGAGCACGGTGAATCCGGTCAGCAAGCGTGTGGTGGCTTTTTGCTCGCTCCTCTGCTACGATCGCTTCAACGGTCGACGTCAGAGACGAGCGGTCACCTGAGGCGCCAGCCTTGACCAAAGATACAAGAAGGTCGCTCCTGGCCATCACCCACACATCGCATTTCGCCCCTCACTAGGACTCTATCATGGCTTGAAAGCCGATGGAATCCCTCGTCCAGCTCGCACGCGGCTGTCTCGACTCAGGGTGTCGCAGTATCAACCGCGACCATTTCTTCGCTCGCGCATAGGGCATACGCGGAGATCACGCATGGCTACTGTGTGCTTGCCCGGTGATTGCTCGCGATCTCAGCCCAAGCCCCGATCGGAGCTAAGTCATTGAAAAAATGGTGCTGCCGGTGAGGATTGAACTCACGACCTCAGCCTTACCAAGGATGCGCTCTACCACTGAGCTACGGCAGCACTCGTCCGTCGGACGGAAGCGCGCCTAGAGCGGAGGGCGGCGGCCTTGTCAAGCGATAGGTTGCTTAGCCACGCCGTTTTCGGGATAACGCGGCCGATGGACGAAGCCGACACCCGCGCCGCCCGGTTGGCCGCGAACCTGCGTGCCAACCTGCATCGGCGCAAGGCGCAGGCGCGCGACCTGCGCGGCGGCGCCGCGTCACCGGTGCGCGATGAGCGCCCCGACGGAGGCCAGGCCGCTGGCCGCGACATAGGCGACGCCCGACCCGGCGGTGAATAGGCCGAGCATCGCAGAGGCGACGATCAGGTGACGGTTGAGCATTTTGACTCGAGCCAAGCCCTGTCCTCTCCATCGAGCACCGGGCCGATCTTTGCGGCGACCTCGGCGTGATAGGCATTGAGCCACGAAAGCTCGCAAGCCGTCAAGAGCGCCGGGTCGATCAGCTCGCGCTCGATCGGCGCGAAGGTCAGCGTCTCGAACCCGAGCATGCGCCGGTCGGGATCGCCGCCCGCGATCGGCCGCTCGACGACGAGCAACAGGTTCTCGATCCGGATGCCGTATTCGCCCGCCTTGTAATAGCCCGGCTCGTTCGACAGCATCATGCCCGCGCGCAGCGGCTCCAGCGCGCCGCCGGTGGCATAGGTCGGCATCGCCAGCCGCTGCGGCCCTTCGTGCACGGCCAGATAGCTGCCGATGCCATGGCCGGTGCCGTGCGCGAAATCGAGCCCCGCCTCCCATAACGGCCGCCGCGCGAAGGCGTCGATCTGCGCGCCGCACGTGCCGTCTGGGAAGACCGCGGTGGCGACGGCGATATGTGCCTTCAGCACGCGGGTGAACCGGTCGCGCATCTCCGCGCTCGGCGTGCCGATCGGCATCACGCGCGTCACGTCGGTGGTGCCGTCGGCATATTGCCCGCCCGAATCGATCAGGAACAATTGTCCCGGTTCGATCGCCGCGTTCGACTCCGCGGTGACATGGTAATGCGGACTGGCGCCGTGCGCACCGGTCGCGGAGATGGTGGAAAAGCTGGTATCGAGCAGCAGGCCGCCCTCCTCGCGGAACGCGAGCAGGCGCGCGGCGGCGGAGAGTTCGGTCTCGCCCCCCTTCGGGCATTCCGTCTCCACCCAGCGCAGGAAACGCGTCAGCGCCGCGCCGTCGCGGATCGAGGCGGCGCGATGGCCCGCGATCTCTGCCGGGTTCTTCAGCGCCTTGGCGAGCACGACGGGGTCGCGCACCGCCAGCACGCTCGCCCCGCCCGCCTCGAGCGCGTCGAAGATCGCGGCGACCGCGCGTTCGGGATCGGCGGCGACGCGGCGCCCCGCATAGCGGCCGAGCGCGCCGGCGAAGGCGGCACGGTCGTGGATACGCACCGCATTGCCGAGGTGCTGGCGCACAGCGTCGTCGACCTTCTCCGGCGCGACGAACAGGTCGGTGGTGCCATCGGCATCGACGATCGCATAGGACAAGGCGACCGGCGTGTGCGCGACGTCGCCGCCACGCACGTTGAGCGCCCAGGCGATCGAATCGAGCGCGGTCAGCACCAGCGCGTCGGCGCGCTGTTCGCCCAGCCAGTCGGCGATGTCGGCGCGCTTGGTCGCGGACGATTTGCCCGCCAGCGTCTCGTCATATGCGACCATCCGGGCGGGCGACGGCGCCGGCCGGTCGTGCCAGATCGCGTCGACCGGATTGGCAGCGACCGCGACCAATGTCGCATCGCGATCCGCCAGCGCGGCGCGCATCGCCTCGACCTGCGCGCGCGTGTGCAGCCACGGGTCATAGCCGATACGCTGGCCCGCGGCGACATGCCGGCCCAGCCAGCCGGCGATGCTGTCCTGCGGCACGCCGACATACTCCCAGTCCGCCGCCGCGACCTGCTCGCGCACCTGCAGCGTGTAGCGGCCGTCGGTGAACACCGCCGCGCGATCGGGCAGCACCGCCGCGCTCCCCGCCGATCCCTCGAACCCCGTCAGCCAGGCGAGCCGCTGCGCATAGCCGCCGACATATTCGCTCATATGTTCGTCGGTCAGCGGCACGACGAACCCGTCGAGTCCCTGGTCGGTCAGTTGGCGGCGGAAGGCGACGAGGCGGGCGTGATGATCGGTCATGGCGCCTGTCTATCCCTGCCATCCGACACGCGCCACTGCCGCAATTGTCAGACGATTTTGACGGCCTATAGTCCGCTGCGGAAGAGGAGCGGCGACGATGCGCGAATACGACCGGCGGGCGATGATGGGCGCGATGGCGGCGGGGGGCGCTGCAGCCTTGCTGCCGCGCGGCGCGGCTGCGGCCGCGCCGGCGGACGCGTTCATGCCGGGGGCGCTCTGGCCCGACAACCATGGCGTTCACATCAACGCGCACGGCGGCGGGCTGCTGCGCGACGGCGACCGGTGGTGGTGGTTCGGCGAGCACAAGACCGCGGGCGAGGGCGGCAACGTCGCCAATGTCGGCGTCCACGCCTATAGTTCGGCAGACCTCGTCAACTGGCGCGACGAGGGCATCGCGCTCGCCGTGTCGGACGATCCGCAAAGCCCGATCGCGAAGGGCTGCATCCTCGAACGGCCCAAGGTCGTCCGCAACCCGCGCACCGACACCTACGTCATGTGGTTTCACCTGGAACTCAAGGGCCGCGGCTATGGCGCGGCGCAGGCGGGCGTCGCGGTCGCGGACCGGATCGGCGGCCCCTATCGCTTCCTGCGCGCCGGCCGCGTCAACCCCGGCGTCTGGCCCGCCAATGCGACCGCGGCGGACAAGACGCCCGGCACGACGCTCGCCCGCGATGTCGCCGGCGGCCAGATGGCGCGCGACATGACCATCTTCGTCGACGGCACCACCGCGTGGCACGTCTACGCCTCCGAGGAGAATGCGACGCTGCAGATCGCGCGGCTGTCGCCCGACTGGCAAAGCCACGACGGCTATTACGTCCGCGCGCTGCCCGACGGCGGCAACGAGGCGCCCGCGCTCTTCAAGGCGAAGGGGCGCTATTACATGTTCGCCTCCGGCCTCACCGGCTGGCGGCCCAATCCGGGGCGCGTCTACGTCGCCGATCGCGCGACGGGGCCGTGGCGCTCGCTCGGCAATCCGGTACGCGGCACGCCGGAACAGGCGGCGACGACGTTCGGCGGGCAGAGCACCTTCGTCCTGCCGCTGCCGCCGGCCTACCCCGGCGGCGATCCGCGCTTCGTGTTCATGGCCGATATCTGGCGTCCGAAGAACGCGATCGACGGCCGCTACGTCTGGCTGCCCGTCGACTGGGAGGGCGATACGCCGGTGCTGCACTGGCGCGACCGCTGGACGCTGGCGGACGGGTGGCGCTGAGCCACCGCTGGACACCCTACTGGACAGGGCACGCGCGCCTGTGCTCCCATGGTCCGACCATATGGGGGAAGCGATGCGGGCGATACGGACGATGGCGGCGGCTGGACTGCTGCTTGCAGGCACGCCTGCCGCGGCGCAGGTCGCCGACCCGCTCGAACAGACGACCGATCCCGCCGACCGCGCGGTGATGGCGGAGGCCGCCGACGCGGTGTCGAGCCGCAAGCCCGATCTCGCGCGGCTCGACGCGGTGCTCGCCAAGCTGCCCCGGCCGACGCCGCTGCGCGGGATGGTGCAGACGGTGCGCGCCGGCGCGCTGGCAATGGCGCGCGATCCGGGACCGGCGGTCGCCGCGATCGAGGATGCGTTGCGCCTGCTGCCCGACGATCCCCGGCCAAAGCTGGTCGCGGTGCACATCTTCACCTTTTCCGGATCGCCGCAACGCGCCGCCGACCTGTGGCTCGCCGCCAGCCGCGAGGCCCCCGACTTCGCGCGGATGACCGACCGCTACGTGCTCGACGCGCTGACCGGCCGTCTCGCCGAGATCGGCGACCGCGCCCGCGCCGACCGCATCCTCGCGCGCGAGGGCGAGATCGGCTACAGCGCCGCGCTCGCCCCCGAACGCTCGGGTACCGCGCTCGCCGCGACGCTGGAGGCGATGCGCGCGGGCAAGGTCGACGAGGCGGCGACGCACATTAATGCGATCGCCGATCCCGACGACCTGATGACGCTGTATATCGACCGCCGCTATGCCGCGCTCTGGCCGCGCATTGCCGAATGGGCGGGCGACGACCTGTCGGGGCAATCGCTGCGCTACACGCAGGAATTGCGCCGCGACTGGGTCGCCTCCGACACGTTCGACACCGCGACCCCCTATGCCCGCCGACTCGCGTCGCTGCGCGCCTACGACGTCGTCATCAAACTGTTCCTGCCGATGTTCGATCGCGTCCAGCCTGGCGGCGATGTCGCCGGCGCCGAATTCCTCGCGCCCGTCGTCGCGCGCGCGCTCGCATCGACGGGGCGCGGGGCGGAGGCGCGCGCGTTGCTCGCGAAGACCGCCGCCGCGCTGCCCGATGCCGCGCGGGAGGGGGGCAATGCGCTCAACATCGACGCCGCCTATCTGACGCTCGCCTGGCTGGATGCCGACTGGCCGGATGTGATCGCGCGCTCGGACGCGTTCCTGAAACAGGCAAAGGCGCTGGGCACGAACGTCAATCGCAATGCCAACCTGGCGGTGCAGGCGCGCCGCGCCTGCGCGCTGTTCCGCGCCGGGCGCGAGGCGGAGGCGCAGCCCGCGATGGCGGAGGTATTGCTCGCGCAGGCGGTGCTGCCCGATCCCGCACTCGACGTGCTGATGTGCCGCGGCGACACCGCCGGGGCGCGCGCTTTGGTGATCCGGCGGTTGGCGGACGAGAATATGCGTGGCTGGGCGCTGCGCTTCGTCCAGCCCGCGTCGCCCGGGGACGCGACGCCGATCGCGCGGCTGATGCGCCCGATCGCGCAGGCAGTCCGCACCGCGCCGGACGTGGTCAAGGCGGCGAACGCCGTCGGCCGCATCCTGCCGCAACCGGTCGATGCGACCTTGCCCAAGGGCTTCGACCCCTATCGTGCGCAGCCCACCGCGGCGCCGCTCGGCACCGGCGCGACCTGACGGTCGGACGCTTTCCTACAAGCCCCCCGTCATGGTAGAAGGCATGGCCCGTTACGGCCGGTCTTTCTCATCGTCCGCCGCACATATCCTCGCGCAAGAAGATTGCGCGTTCAGGTGTCAATTTTGTCAAGACTCGCGCGGCGACGCGGCAACAGATGCAGCGCGCCGACGATCGCGCCGCCGATGACGATGCCGATCAGTGCCGATCCGATCGCGCTCACCAGCCAGGTTATCGCACTTTCCAGCGCGCCGACCGCCTGCCCCGCACGCTCCGCGACATGATGGATCGCATGCGGAATGCCGGCGAGCCCGAAGCTTTCCAGCCCGTGGACGATGATGCCGCCACCCACCCACAGCATCGCCGCGGTGCCGATGATCGACAGTGCCGACAGCACGCGCGGCATCGCGGCGACCAGCGCGCGGCCGATGGAGCGCGTCGCGGGCTTTTGCGCCAGATGTAGGCCGATGTCGTCCATCTTCACGATCAGCGCGACGAGGCCGTAGACGCCTGCGGTGATCGCCACCGCCACCAACGCGAGCGCTATCGCCTGGTTGAGCAACGTCTGGTCGGTCAGCTCGGCGAGCGCGATCGCCATGATCTCGCCCGACAGGATCAGGTCGGTACGGATGGCGCCCGCGACCTGGCGGTCCTCCAGCGTCCTGGGGTCGGTCGCCGCCGCGGCGTCGTCGGCGTGGTGCCCGCCGGTCAGCGCCGCGAGGATCTTTTCCGCGCCCTCGAAGCACAGGAACGCGCCGCCGCACATCAGGATCGGCGTGATCGCCCACGGCGCCAGCGCGCTCAGCACCAGCGCCGCGGGCAGCAGGAACAGCAATTTGTTGCGCAGGGATCCCTTGGCGATCTTCCAGATGATCGGCAGCTCGCGCGCGGGCGACAGGCCGGTGACGTAGGTCGGCGTCACCGCGGTGTCGTCGATCACCACGCCCGCCGCCTTCGCGCCCGCCCGTCCCGCCGCGCCCGCGACATCGTCCAGGCTCGCCGCCGACAGCTTCGCCATCGCCGCGATATCATCGAGCAGCGCCACCAGTCCGCCGGGCATATCCTGTGTTCCCCTTGTCGTTGGCGCCCGTGCTTGCCAAGGCGGATGCGGGTACGCAACCGAACCCGTGTTGCCGCACTGTTTCCCGCGCGGAACTATCCGGTCGCTTGGAGCATGACGCCCTTCCCCCATCCCGCTAGAGACTTGTGGATGACCGACACGCCCCAGCCCCCCGTCGCCGACCGGCGCCCGCACAGCTTCACCGCGCATGGCGTGACGATCGAAGACCCGTACGCCTGGTTGAAGGACCCGAACTACCCCGAAGTCACCGACCCGGACGTGCTCGCCTATCTCGAGGCGGAGAACGCCTATTTCGAGGCGGTCATGGCGGCGCACCAGCCGCTGGTCGACACGCTGTATGAAGAGATGAAGGCGCGGATCAAGGAGGACGAATCCTCGGTGCCGCAGAAGGATGGCGACTGGCTATACTGGACCGCGTACGAAACCGGCGGTCAGTATCGCAAATGGTGGCGCCGGCCGGTCGCGGGCGGCGATGACGAACTGCTGCTCGACGAGCCGGCGCTGGCCGAGGGGAAGGCGTATTTCCGCCTCGGCGCCTTCGCGGTCAGCAACAGCGGGCGGCTGCTCGCCTATGCGATCGACGACAGCGGCGCCGAGCGGTTCGAGGTGCGGGTCAAGGACCTGACCACCGGCGAGCATCTGCCCGAGGTGATCCCGGGCATGCTGTCCGAGATCGTCTGGACCGCCGACGACAGCGGCTTCCTGTACGGCGTCGCCAACGACCAGTGGCGCACCGACAATGCGCGCTTCCATCGGCTCGGCACGCCGGTGGCCGACGATGTCGAGCTGTTCCATGAGGACGACGAGGGATACCGCGTCGCGGTCGCCGAAACGAGCGACCGGCAGTGGATCGTCATCGGCACCGGCGACCATGTGACGAGCGAGGTGCGGCTGCTGCCCGCGAACGATCCCTTCGCGACGCCGATCCTGGTCGCCGAGCGCAAGGCGGGGCGTGAGTATGACGTCGACGCGCATGACGGCACGCTGTTCATCCACACCAACGACACCGATCCGATGTGGCGGCTGTGCACCGCGAGCCTCGACGCGCCCGGCGACTGGCACGAGTTGATCCCCGCGGACCCGCATTTCTACATGACGGGTGTCGAATGTTACGCCGACTTCTTCGTGGTCGAGGGGCGGCGCGAAGGCCTCGATCAGATCGCGATCCACCGCTACGACACGCCGACGGTGGCGCAGGCGATCACCTTTCCCGAGGCGAGCTATGCCGCGGGGCTGGGCGACAATCCCGAATATGACGTGGCGACGCTGCGGCTGGGATACGAGTCGATGGTGACGCCGGGGACGGTCTACGATTACGATGTCGCGACCGGCGCGCTGACGGTGCTGAAGGTGCAGGAGATCCCGGCGGGCTATGATGCGGGGCTCTATCGCACCGAGCGGCTGAAGATCACCGTCCGCGACGGGACGGAGGTGCCGGTGTCGATCGTCTATCCGGCGGGCTTCCGGCGCGACGGGTCGCAGCCGTTGTTCCTCTACGCGTACGGCGCCTACGGCTATGCGATCCCGCCGGGTTTCTCGACGGGGCGATTGAGCCTTCTCGACCGCGGCTTCGCTTATGCGATCGCGCATATCCGCGGCGGCGACGATCTTGGCCAGCAATGGTATCACGACGGCAAGCTCGCCAAGCGCACCAACACGTTCAACGATTTCGTCGACGTGGCGAAGGGGCTGATCGCGGGCGGCTGGACCAGCGCGGGCCGCATCGCCACCGCAGGCCGCTCCGCGGGCGGCGAGCTGATGGGCGCGATCGTCAATTCGGACCCTGACCTGTGGGGCGCGGTGATCGCCGACGTGCCGTTCGTCGACGTGCTCAACACGATGCTGGACGTGGACCTGCCGCTGACGCCGGGGGAATGGCCCGAATGGGGCAACCCGATCGAGGACAAGGCGGCGTTCGACCTGATCCGCAGCTATAGCCCGTACGACAATGTCGTCGCGCAGGATTATCCGCCGCTGTTCATCTCCGGCGGGCTCAACGACCCGCGCGTCACCTATTGGGAGCCGGCGAAGTGGGCGGCAAAGCTGCGCGCCACCAAGACCGACGACAACATCCTGCTGCTCAAGACCAACATGGGCGCGGGTCACGGCGGCAAGTCGGGCCGGTTCGAATCGCTGCGCGAGGCGGCGGAGGAACATGCCTTCGTGCTGTGGCAATTGGGCGTAGACGGATGATCGCCGCATGACGCTGGCGCAGCTGATCGCGCATTACGGCCTGCCAGCGCTGTTCGTCGGCGCGGCGGTGGAGGGCGAGACGGTCGTCGTCGCCGGCGGCATTGCCGCGCATCAGGGGCTGTTGCCGCTGGTCGGCGCGATGATCGCCACCGCCACCGGTTCGTTCGCGGCGGATCAGGCGTGGTTCGCGCTCGGCCGCCGTTTCCGCAACCATCGCCTCGTCCGGCGCGCGCGTGAAAAGCCCGCCTTCGCCAAGGCGACCGACTGGCTGGAACGCTGGCCGATCGGCTTCATCTTCGCCTTCCGCTTCATCTATGGCTTCCGTACGATCAGCCCGATAGCGATCGGCACGACGAAAGTGCCGGCGAAGACATTCGTGCTCGTCAACGCGGCGTCGGCGATCGTCTGGGGCATCACCTTCACCACGATCGGCTATCTGTTCGGCAAGGCGTTCGAGCGATTGATCGGCAAGGTGACGGGCCACCTGCCATGGCTGCTCGGCGGGCTGGCGCTGATCGCCATCGCGGTGGCGGCGGTCCATTGGTGGCGCAGCCGGGAACAGGCCGCATGAGCCGTTTCACGCTGCCGATCACCGCGCAGGACGCGGACATCGACGAGCTGGGCCACGTCAACAATGCGGTGTGGGTCCGCTGGATCCAGGAGATCGCGGTCGCGCACTGGGCCGCGGTCGCGCCGCCGGAGCAGCAGGACGCGGTGGTCTGGGTCGTGACGCGGCACGAGATCGACTATCGTGGCAACGTCGCGGCCGGCGAGACGGTGACCGGCGAAACCTGGGTCCCCGAACCGCCCAAGGGCGCGCGTTTCGACCGCCATGTCCGCTTCGTGGGCGCCGACGGCCGGGTAAAGGTGGAGGCTGTGACGACCTGGGCGCTGATCGACCGCGCCAGCGGCAAGCTGCTGCGCGTGCGGCCGGAGATGGCGGCGCCTTTCCTGGACCGGCCAACGCATCTCCGGTGACCTTTGCCATCGCACGCACGCTGCGTTAGCCTCGCCCCGGGACAAAGAGGGGGGCACGATGATCCGGCATGTCGCGGTGATAGTCGGCGGTATCGCCTCCCTCGGCACAACGCCGCCGCCGGGGCAGGACCGCGGGCCGATCATCGACATGCATCTGCATGCCTATCCCGCCGACGCGCAGGGACCGCCGCCGACCGTCGTCTGCGCGCCCTATGATACCATGCCGAGCCGCGATCCGCGTCGCAGCAACGACGATTATGCCGTCGAGACGTTCAAGGTGGCGCATTGCCGCCACCCGATCTGGTCCGCGCGCAGCGACGACGCTCTGCAAGACTCGTCGCTCGCGATGCTACGCCGATACGATATCACCGCGGTGACGAGCGGTCCGTTGCTCCCGAAATGGAAAAAGGCGGGCGGGGCGCGCATCATTCCGTCGCTGGAATTCGGCCTTTCCGATGCGCCGCCGCTCACCACGATCCGCGCGATGGTGCAAAAGGGCGAAATCCGCATGCTGGGGGAGATCACGGCGCAATATGAGGGCGTCGCACCCGACGATCCGCGCCTCGATCCTTATTGGGCGCTGGCCGAGGAACTCGATCTGCCGGTTGCGATCCACATGGGGCCCGGGCCGCCCGGCGCGGCCTATCTCGGCGCGCCCGGATACCGGATGGCCTTGTCCGATCCGCTTCTGCTCGAACCCGTGCTCGCCCGGCATCCGCGGCTTCGGATCAGCGTGATGCATGCCGGCTGGCCGCTTGCCGACCGGATGATCGGCCTGATGTATGCATACCCGCAGGTCTACGTGGACACCGCGGTCATCGACTTCACGCAGCCGCGGGCCGAATTCTGGTCCTATCTCAAGCGGCTGGTCGATGCGGGCTATGGCCGGCGGATCATGTTCGGCTCCGACCAGATGGTGTGGCCGGACACCATCCCCGTCGCGATCGCGGCGATCCGCAACGCGCCTTTCCTCAGCCCCGCGCAAAAGCGCGACATCCTGCATGACAATGCCGCCCGCTTCCTGCGGCTGGAGGGCGCGCGGCCGTAAACCGCGCCTGCCGCCCTCACCCGCTGTTGCGCAGCGCGGTCGCAATCGCGTTGATCGACAGCAGGATGCCCTCGCCGATGCGCGGATCGTCCTCGCCGGCGCGATGGCGCTTCATCAGCTCGATCTGCAGCAGGTTGAGCGGTTCGATGTAAGGCAGGCGGAGGCGGATCGATGCGTCGAGCGCGGGATGCTTTTCGAGCAGCCGCGTCTGGCCGGTCGCATCGAGCAGGCCGTCGACGGTGCGGTGCCAGCCGTCGCGGATGCGGCCGAAGACGTGACCACGCAGCTCCGCATCCGTGACGAGGTCGGCATAATGCGCGGCGATGTCGATGTCCGATTTCGCCAGCACCATCTCCATATTGGCGAGGCTGGACGCGAACAGGGGCCACCCCTGCGCCATCGCGCGCAGCAGCCCCTTGTCCGCGAACGCGTCGAGCGCCTGCCCGACGCCGTACCAGCCCGGCAGCATGACCCGCGCCTGCGCCCAGCTGAATACCCAGGGTATGGCGCGCAGGTCCTCGATCGCGTCGGATTTCTTGCGGCTCGCCGGGCGGCTGCCGATCTTGAGGCCCGCGATCTCGCCGATCGGCGTCATCTGGCGGAAGAAGGTGCGGAAACCGCCAGCCTCCGCATAGGAATTGCCGTAGACGAGGTCGCGATAGGCGTGGAAGGCGGTGTCGGACAACGCGTCCATCGCCGCGCCGAATTCGGCGTCTTCCGCGTTCGACAGGCGCGCGGGCTCCAGGCTGGCGAGCAGCGTAGCGGACGCCATCGCCTCGAGGTTGGTCATCGCACTGTCGCGGGTGCCGTATTTCGCGGCGATCACCTCGCCCTGTTCGGTGATGCGGATGCGCCCCTGCACCGTGCCGGGCGGCTGCGCGCGGATCGCCGCGAAGGACGAGCCGCCACCGCGTCCGACCGCGCCGCCGCGGCCGTGGAACAATTGCATGCCGACGCCCGCCGCCTCGAACACGGGTTTGAGCGCGGTCGACGCCTTCGACAATTGCCATGTCGAGGTGAGGTAGCCGCCGTCCTTGTTCGAATCGGAATAGCCGATCATGACTTCCTGATGGCCGCGCGTCGCGGCAATGGCAGCAACCTCCGGCAGCGCGAACCAGTCGGTCATGATGCCCGGCGCGGCCTCCAGATCGCCGACCGTCTCGAACAGCGGCACCGCCATGATCGCGGCCGAGGGCGTATCGCCCGGCCGGTAGAGCCCGACCTCCTTAAGCAGCAGATTGATCTCGAGCAGGTCGGACACCGATTGCGCCATCGACACGATATAGTTGGCGATGCACGCCGGGCCGTAACGGCCATGTGCCTCGGCAGCGGCGGCGACGATCGCGAGTTCGGACGCGGTTTCTTCCGAATAATCGGCGTAGCGGCTGGAGAGCGGGCGCGCATTGGCGAGTTCACGACGCAGCAAGGCGACGCGCGCCGCCTCGTCGAGCGCGGCGTAGTCCGCCTCCACGCCGGCGACCTTCAGCAATTCGGCGACGACGCGTTCGTGCACCGCCGAATTCTGGCGCAGGTCGAGCGTCGCCAGGTGGAAGCCGAACGTCTCCACCGCCCGGATCAGCCGGCCGAGCGCCCCGCTCGACTTGAGCGTACTGCCCTGCGACAGGCCGTGCGCGAGCGCGACGAGATCCGCGCGGAAGCTCTGCGGATCGCGATAGGCTTCGCCCGCCAAGCGTCCGGGCCGCGGCGCGGGCTTGCCGGCCAGCGCCAGATGCGTCGCGGCGAGACGCGCGTAAACCCCGGACAAGGCGCGACGATAGGGCTCGTCGCTGCGGCTGGCCGCATCATCGCCGCTCGCATCCGCCAGCGCGCCGACGCCGGGATCGATGGCGGCATGTTCGGTCGAGATCGACAGTTCGGCGCCCAGCGCGTGCACGGCGTCCATGTAGAAGACGAGCACCGTTTCGCAGGCCCGCCCCAAAGCGGTGCGCAGGCTGTCCGCGGTGACGAAGGGATTGCCGTCGCGATCGCCGCCGATCCAGCTGCCGGGCCGCAGGAAGCTCGGCACGCGTTCTCCGAAGGCGCGGTCCCAGCGCTGGTAGAGCGCCGGGATGGCGGGCAGGAAGACGTCGCGCAGGTAGCTGAGCGCGGTTTCCACCTCGTCGGTGACGTACAGGCGCTCGCGGCGCAGCACGCGGGTCTGCCACAACAGCGCGATCTGCCGCGCGATCGCGTCGTCGATCCGGTCGCCGTCGGGCGTCTCGTCCGCACCGGCATCCTTCAACCGCATCAGGTCCGCGATACGGTTGCGATGATCGATCATGCTCTTGCGGCGCACCTCGGTCGGGTGCGCGGTGAGCACGGGCGCGACGAGCGCATGGCCGAGCAATTGCAGCACCACGTCGCGGCCGATCCCCTCTCCCTCCAGCCGAGCCAGCGCGGCCGCCACGTCCGCGCCCTTTTCGGCGGCGATCCCCTGGCGATCCTCGGCCAAATTGGCGAGCATCGAAAAGAGCATGAAGCCGCGCACGAAATCGAGCGTCTCGTCGAGCGACAGGCCGGTGAGCAGCACCTGGATCGCATCGCCGTCGCCGCCGTCGCGATGCCGTTCCACCGAGGCCCGGCGGATCGCCTCCGTCGACTCGAACAACGCCTCGCCGCCGTATCCGCGGATCACCTCGCCCAGCTTTGCGCCGAGGAAGCGGACGTCGGGGTTGTTGGCGATGGGCGGCAGGGGGGAGGAGGAGCTGGCCATAAGCGTGATGCTGCGCTGCGGCGGAAGCGAGGTCAACCGTCGCAGCGCATGCGGGGCGCCCCTTCAAACGTTCCGACCGGTGCGCGTCGTGCGGAACGGTGCGCGTCGTCACCGTCCCGGCGCGGCAGCATTCCCCGATATGTTCGCCACCGTATCGCCGATCACCGAGTCGGCGGGCGTGGTCGTCGCGCCGCGCTGCCGGTCGCGCGCCGCGCGCCATTCCGCTTCCTCTTCCGACGTGACGGTGCCGTCGTGGTTGAGGTCCATCTGGTCGAAGCGCTTGACCGCGCCTTCGCTCCATTCGATCTGGCTGACCGCGCCGTCGTGATTGCGGTCGAGCTCCATGATCCGGCTGCCCTTGCGCGGCAGTTCGTCGGGGGTCAGCCGGTCGTCGGCATTGCGATCGAGCGCACGGAAGCGTCGCTCCATCGCACTCGCGAAATCGACCCGGCTGGTGACCGCGGGCGGCACGAACCCCGCCGCGCTGGCATTGGCGTCCGCCTCCGCGATCTGCTCCTTGCGATTGCCGCACCCGGCCAGCAGCGCGGCCACCGCCGCCGTCATCACTATCGCCGCGCGCATCGTACCTCCCGTCAGGCTTCCAGCTCAACGTCCCAATAGAGCCAGTCGTGCCATGTGTCGTGGAGATAGTTGGGCGGAAAGGCGCGGCCGTGTTCCTGCAACTGCCAGTTTGTCGGGCGGATCGGCTCGACGTAGATCGGCATCGATGCCTGTTTCGGCGTGCGGCCACCCTTCTTGAGGTTGCATGGCGCGCAGGCGGTGACGACATTCTCCCATGTCGTCCGCCCGCCCTGCGCGCGCGGCACGACATGGTCGAACGTCAGGTCGCGTCCGACGCCGCAATATTGACAGGCGAAGCGGTCGCGCAGGAACAGGTTGAACCGGGTGAAGGCGGGAAATTGCGACGGCCGGACATATTGCTTGAGCGCGATCACCGACGGCAGCTTGATCGCCGACGTCGGGCTGCGCACCTCGCGCTCGTAATGCGCGACGATGTCGACGCGGTCGAGGAACACCGCCTTGATCGCCGTCTGCCACGGCCAGACGCTCAAGGGGTAATAGGACAGCGGCGTATAGTCGGCATTGAGCACCAGCGCCGGGCAACTGTCCGGGTGGCGGATGAGATCGGGATGAAACACGGCTCCTCCCTCGGGGTCTTGCCCGCGGACCGTGTCGTCCACGAGGATGACGCACGTATGACAGCACGAGCAGCGATTCGCGGTCAAGCGTTTCGCGTTAACCTTTGCGCGCGATGGCGATGACGCTCGTCACCCGTTTCGCACCGTCGCCGACCGGGCCGCTGCATCTCGGCCATGCCTGGTCCGCGATCCAGGCGCACGATCGCGCGCGCAACGCGGGCGGACGGTTCCTGCTGCGGATCGAGGATATCGACGGTACGCGCAGTCGCGAGGCGCACGTCGCGGGGATCGTCGAGGATCTCGCCTGGCTGGGCCTGAGCTGGGACGGGCCGGTGGTGCGCCAGTCGCAGCGGCTGGCGCTATACGAGGCGGCGCTCGCCCGGCTGCGCGCGGCGGGGTTGCTCTATCCGTGCTTCTGCACCCGCGCCGACATCGCGCGCGAGATCGCGGAGAGCGCCGGCGCGCCGCACCACGGGCCGGATGGGCCACATTATCCCGGCACCTGCCGCACACTGTCGCAGCCGGATGCCGACGCGCGGATCGCCGCGGGCGCGCCCCACGCATGGCGGCTGGCGATGGATGCCGCGGTCGCGCGCGCCGGGCCGCTCGCCTGGGTGGACCGCGAGCGTGGCGTGCAGCATGCCGACCCGGCGGCGTTCGGCGACGTCGTGCTCGCACGCAAGGACGCGCCCGCCAGCTACCACCTGGCGGTGACGGTCGACGACGCGGCGCAGGGTGTGGACGAGGTGGTGCGCGGCGTCGACCTGCTGCGCGCGACCGACATCCACCGCCTGCTGCAGGCGTTGCTCGAGCTGCCGACCCCGGCGTATCGGCATCATGCGCTGCTGACCGGTCCCGACGGCGAACGGCTCGCCAAGCGCAACGGCGCGCCTGCGCTCGCCAATCTGCGCGCCGCCGGCGAGGACGGGCGCGCACTCGCCGACCTGCTGCGCCAAGGACGTCTTCCCTCTGGATTTGCCGCGCCGAACGCCTAAGTTGGCGCGCATGAACACCTTTCTCGCCATCCTGCTGGTTGCGGCGATGATCGCCACCGTCGTCGCCCTGGTGCGAGGAATCATCGCTTTCCTGCAGGAATCGACCGAGCAGGTGAAGAACGGCGAAGGGCCGAGCGCTGCGTCGCTGAAATCGAACAAGATGATGCAGATGCGCGTCTTCTTCCAGGCGTTGGCGGTGACGATCGTCGTGCTGATCCTGTTCCTTGCCGGCCGCACCTGATCGTCGCAGCGCCGGTGGTTCGTCTCAATCGCATCTACACGCGCACCGGTGACACCGGCACGACCGGGCTTGTCGACGGATCGCGCGTGTCGAAGGCGGATCCGCTGATGAGCGCGATCGGCGACGTCGACGAGGCGAACAGCGCGATCGGCGTCGCGATCGCGACGCTGGCAGGAGCGGAACCCAGCGACGCGCTGCTGACGATCCAGAACGATCTGTTTGACTTGGGCGCCGACCTCGCAACGCCGCCCGGCATCGACGGCGCGTTGCGTGTCCTGCCCGTGCAGGTCGAGCGGCTGGAAGCGGCGATCGATGCGCTCAACGTAGACCTGTCACCGCTGACCAGCTTCGTGCTGCCGGGCGGCCAGCCGGCCGCCGCGGCGCTGCATCTGGCGCGCGCGATCACACGCCGTGCGGAACGTCATGCCGTCGCGGCGGGCGCGGGCGGGGCGGTGCTCGCCTATCTCAATCGCCTGTCCGATTATCTGTTCGTCGCCGCGCGCTGGGTAAACGCCCGCGGCGCCGACGACGTGCTATGGCGACCCGGCGCGGGACGCTGACGCCCGCCCGCTCGGTACGGTTGCGTTCCCGTGACATGCGTCGTGCAACTATCTGAGGCGTCGCGCGATTCCGCTTTTGGCAGAGGTCTGCCGGCGAAAGAGGGGTGTCGCCATGCTGAACGTCGCGACACATGTCGAACCGCTCGCCGATCGCTATGCCGCAGTCCGCGCGCTGAGCCTCGCGCTGGCCGCGCCGCTGTCGGATGCCGACGCGACGGTGCAGTCGATGCCCGATGCTTCGCCGACCAAATGGCATCTTGCGCACACCACCTGGTTTTTCGAGACGTTCGTACTGCGCGACCATGTCCGCGACTATCGCCTGCACGATGCGCGCTGGCCGTTCCTGTTCAACAGCTATTACGAGGCCGAAGGACGTCGGCACGCGCGCGACCGGCGCGGGATGGTGACGCGTCCGACGCTCGACGAGGTGCGGGCCTATCGCGCGCATGTCGATGCCGCGCTGCTCGCCGCGCTGCCCACGCTGTCCCACGCCGCGCAGGAACTGGTTGCGCTCGGTTGCCATCACGAGGAGCAGCATCAGGAACTGCTCGTCACCGACATCCTGCACCTGTTCGGTGAAAATCCGCTGGAGCCCGCGATCTGGCCCGCCGCGCCGAAAGTACCCGTCGCGGTGCCGGAACCGACCGGCTGGATCACGCAAGAGGGCGGCATCGTCGGGATCGGTCACGACGGCGCGGGCTTCGCGTTCGATTGCGAAGGGCCGCGCCACGACGCGCTGCTGCAGCCGCACGCCATCGCCGACCGCACCGTCACTAACGGCGAATGGGCGGCGTTCATCGCCGATGGCGGCTACCGCGATCCGCGTTACTGGCTGGCGGACGGCTGGGCCTGGGTGAAGGCGGAAGGGATCGTCGCGCCGCTTTATTGGGAAGCGCGCGACACCGGCTGGACGCGATTCGGCCTCGACGGACGCCGGCCGATCGATCCCGCCGCGCCCGTCACGCACGTCAGCTTCTACGAGGCGGACGCCTATGCCAGCTGGGCGGGCGCGCGCCTGCCCACCGAATTCGAATGGGAAGCGGCGGCGGCGGCGTACGATCCCGCCGGCGGCAACCACATGGACGACGCCGGCGCGGTCGAACCCCGCCCTGCCCCGCGCGCGCCCGCCTTCTTCGGCGACGTGTGGGAATGGACCGGCAGCGCCTACCGCCCCTACCCCGGCTTCGCGCCCTGCGACGGCGCGGTCGGCGAGTATAACGGCAAGTTCATGAGCGGCCAGTTCGTGCTGCGCGGCGGCAGCTGCGCCACCCCGCGCGGCCATGTGCGCGCCAGCTATCGCAATTTCTTCTATCCCCACCAGCGCTGGCAATTCACCGGCGTGCGGCTCGCCAAGGACATCTGATGCTGAAGCCCGAAATCGAAGACGGTCAGGCCAGTCTCGCCGATCCGCAGTTCCGCGCCGACGTGCTGGCCGGGCTGGAGCGTCGGCCGCGCGCGATCCCCGCGCGCTGGTTCTACGACAGGCGGGGATCGGAATTGTTCGAGGCGATCACCGACCTGCCCGAATATTATCCGACCCGCACCGAGACCGCGATCCTGAAGAGCGCCTGCCCCGACGTCGCGAAGATCGTCGGCGCGGGCCGTGCGGTCGTCGAATTCGGGTCGGGATCGTCGACCAAGACGCCGGTGCTGCTGCAATGCGTCGCGCCCGCCGCCTATGTGCCGATCGACATCTCCGGCGACTTCCTGCGCGATTCGGCACGCGGGCTGTCGCAGGGGTTTCCCGACCTCGCCGTCCTGCCGTTCGAGGCGGACTTCATGCGGCCGCTGACGTTGCCCGCCGCGGTGGCGGGCATGCCCAAGCTCGGCTTCTTTCCGGGGTCGACGATCGGCAACATGATCCCGCTGATGGCGGTCGACCTGCTGCGCGCGATGCGGATGTCGCTGGGGCTTGGCGCGATGCTGTTGATCGGGATGGACCGGATCAAGGACGCGGGCACGCTGGTCCGCGCCTATGACGATGCCGCGGGGGTGACCGCGGCGTTCAACCTCAACCTGCTCGAGCGTATCAATCGGGAGCTCGACGGCACCGTTCCTGTCGACGCCTTTCGCCACGTCGCGCGCTGGAACGACGACCGCGCGCGGATCGAGATGCATCTGGAGGCGGTGCGCGACACGGCGTTTACCGTGGACGGCCGCGCCTTCGCGATGCAGGCGGGCGAGACGATCCACACCGAAAACAGCCACAAATACGGCCCCCGCGACGCGCGCATCCTGCTGCGCAGCGGCGGCTGGACGCCGATCGGCGAATGGACCGACCCGGAGGGCAAGTTCGGCCTGTACCTGGCGGAGGCGCAGGCGGAACGGCCCGCGCCCTGACCCAGACAGTCACGGGCGCATCATCGCCCGCCACGTCGTGATGAAATCGGGATTGCCGCGGCATTCGCCCATGTCGGCCTGCTCGACCAGGCGATAGCGGCGGCCGTCCCAGGCGAAGCGTTGCGACGAGCCGCAATCGCCGAGGCCGCGCCCTTTGGCGTAGCTGGTCAGCACGTTGCCGTCGAAATCGCCGTTGACGACGCTGTGTACCGGCGTCTGCGAATCGGCGCCGGTCTCCTCGAACCCCGACGGCGCGTCGATCGGCGCGGGCCTCACCGTGTCGCCGTCGATCACGAACAGCGCGCCGATGACGTTATACGCGCCCGCCGAGCAGGGCAGCACCGCCAGCAGCTTGCCGTCCGGCGTCGCGGCGACGCTGGGGGCGGCGTCCATGCCCTCCGTCAGCTGGCACTGGCCGATGCGGTTCATCGTCGCGATCACGCCGGCGGGCAGCTTTGCGGTATGCGGGGTCAGGCGCTGCGCCGCGACGACGGGCAACGCGGGCGCCAGTGGTACGCTGGCACCGCCGGCCGCTCCTTTCGCGACCGTCGCGGTCACCGTGCCGGCGCGCTTCTGCATCGCATCGATGTATCGCAACGCCGCCGACGCACCCTTCAGTGAGATCGTCCCGCCGGGCACCGTAAGCAAATGTCCGTTCGCCATCGCCGCGGCGAGCGCATCGGCATTCCCGCCAAGGTCGCGGCCGTCGATCGCGAAACGCATCGCCGCCGTCTTACCCCGGGCGTCGGTCACGCCTTCGCCCACGTCCGCGGCGTAGCGGCCCGTCGACCCGGCCGCGCGCGTGAGGTTGAGCGTCGCCCCCTCGCCGACACCGCCGTCGGGAAGCAGCGAGGCCATCGTACACGACAGGCCGTTGTCGCAGCCGACCGTCCAGTCGCCGAACGTCTTGAGCGCACCGGGGCTGGGGATGACGTTGCCGTCCGCCGCGACCGCCGCGGGGGCTGGCGCCGTCGCGCTCGATGTAGCGATTGGCCGGGGTGTCGGCGCGGCGGCGGCGGTGTTTCCCGCCTGCGGCTGGCCGGAGCAGGCGGCCAGCATCAGCGCGGGGACTGCCAGCAAGGCGGCACGGGTCATGATCGGCGACGTCCTTTCATACACGAACCTGCGCTGCCGAACGCAGCAACGCCGCCCGCAGCACCAGCACGAAGATACAAAATCCTACGACCATCGCGGGCACCGACGCCTCCGGCCCGAATGCCCCGCCGCTCAGCCAGTCGGCGCTGCCCGCGACGGGCGCGCTGACGAACAGGCTGCCGCTGTCCGCCATGCCGGAGACGCGCGCGCCGAAGATCGACCCCTGCGCGATATTCCATGCGGCGTGGACGCCGACCGCCATCCAGATGCGCCCCGTCAGCAGGTAGAAGGCGGCGAGCATCAGCCCCGCCTCCACGGCGATCGCCACCGCGGCAACCGGGCTGGCGTTGGGGTTGCCGAGGTGCATCAGCCCGAACAGGGCGGCCGACAGGCCGAGCGCCGCCCACAGCCCGCTGGCGCGCATCAGCAGCCGGAAGACGACGAGGCGCAGCAGCAGTTCCTCGGCGAAGCCGACGCGCATCATCCCGGCGATGTCGCTCGCCCAATCATACCAGCGACCCGGCGCGAGCGTATAGACGCCCGCGAGGCGCAGGATCGTGAAGACGAGCGCGAACATGCCGGTGCCGACGGCAAGCCCGATCGCCAGCTCGGCAAGCGCAGGGCGGGGCGCGAGTTCGTCCGGGTAACGCCGCTCGCCCCAGCGCACCGCGACGGCATAAGCGAGATAGGCGACGAACGTCATCACCGGACGGATCGCATCGCGGCCGATGCCGGGCAGCCGCAGCCAGCCAGGATAGAGGAGGACGCTCGAGACGGCGAACAGCAGCACCATCCAGCCGAGCGTGCGCAGCCAGCGCCATTTGCCCGGCGACAGCACCCCGGCCTCCCCCAAGGTGATCATCGATCCCTGCATCAAGCTTCCCCTCGCGTGCGACCCTAACCGGCTGGCGGCGCGCGCGAAAGGCGCTAGAGGAACGGCAAAAGGAGAGCATCATGCAGGCAGTGGGTGTGATCGGTGCGGGCCAGATGGGCGCCGGCATCGCGCAAGTGAGCGCGGCGGCGGGCTATGACGTACTGCTGACCGACGTTTCGAAGGACCGCGCCGAGGCGGGCAAGGCGGGGATCGCCAGGCAGCTCCAGCGCCAGGTCGACAAGGAAAAGATCGATGCCGCGACGCGCGACGCGATCCTCGGCCGGATCGACGCGGTCGAGGGGACGGGCGGCATGGGCGCGTGCGACCTGATCGTCGAGGCGGCGACGGAGCGCGAGGAAATCAAGCGCGCGATCTTCGCCGACGTGGGCAAGGTGTTGAAGGGCGATGCGATCCTTGCGTCCAACACCTCGTCGATCCCGATCACGCGGCTGGCGCAGGCGACGCCCGATCCGGCGCGCTTCATCGGCGTGCATTTCTTCAACCCGGTCCCCGTCATGGGGCTGATCGAGATCATTCGCGGCCTCGCGACGTCCGACGCGACCGTCGCGGCGATCGAAGGCTATGCGACGAAGCTCGGCAAGCAGGTGGTGCGCGCCAACGACGCGCCGGGCTTCATCGTCAACCGCGTGCTGATGCCCTTCATCAACGAGGCGGTGTTCGCGCTGGGCGAAGGCGTCGCGAGCATCCGCGACATCGATCTCGGGTGCCAGCTGGGGCTCAACCACCCGATGGGGCCGCTGACGCTCGCCGACTTCATCGGCCTCGACACCTGCCTCGAGATCACGCGCGTGTTGTTCGAAGGCACCGGCGACCCCAAGTTCCGCCCGGCGCCGCTGCTGGTCAAATACGTCGAGGCGGGCTGGTACGGCCGCAAGACGGGCCGCGGCTTTTACGATTACAGCGGGGCGGAGCCGGTCCCGACGCGGTAAGGAGATGCGGGCATGAGCCTGGACGATACGATCGTCGACACGCCGGAAGGGCCGATGACCTTTCGCGAATGGAAGAAGAAGAACCCGGTCCAGCTGCCCTCGCGCCGGACCAAGGGCAAGGACCTGCCCAACAAGGTGAAGACGCGCACCGGCGAGTGAGTGCCAGCCCAACCCCTCCCCTTCAGGGGAGGGGTTGGGCTGGGGAAGTCCCGCGGAAAGACGGATGGAGGCTCAGCGAGTCCGCCGGAGCCAAACGCCGTACACCGCCGACAGCAATGCAACGAACGGCACGCCGTAAAGCAATGTCGCGCCGAACGCGGCGGTGAAGGGGGTCATCGCCAGCACCAGGACGATTCCGGCCAGCCCCGCAAGGCTGGTCCACGGATAGCCCCACATCCGAAACGCGGGCCGCGCACCCGCGTTCGCCCGGAACGCAAGGTGCGTCGCGAAGATCATGCCCCAGGTGAACAGCGCGCCGAACACCGACACCGCGATCATCACGCCGAGCGCCGCGTCGGGAATGGCGGCATAGACGCCCGCCGCGACCGCGATGCCGCTGCCCGACACCAGCAACGCGCGCGCGGGCACGCCGCGCGCATCCACCCGCGCGAAGCCGCGCGGCGCAAGGCCGCTTTGGGCGAGGCTGAACACCATCCGGCTCGCGGTGTAGATCTGGCTGTTCATCGCCGATAGCGCGGCGATCAGCACCACCGCGTTGATCGCGCCCGCGGCATAGGGAATGCCCGTCGCCGCCATCACGGTGACGAACGGGCTGGTCGCGGTGCCCGCCTGCGTCCACGGTACGATGGCCAGCATCACCGCGAGGCTGCCGAGGTAGAACAGCGCGAGGCGGAGCATCGTCGCGCGAAAGGCCCGCACGATCGCGCGTTCGGGGTCCGCCGCCTCGCCAGCCGCGACCGCGATCATCTCGATACTGATGTAACTGAACAGCGCGACGATCACCGCCTGCGCCATCCCCCACCAGCCATTAGGGAGCAGCCCGCCGTGCGCGACATAGTTGGCGCGCGCCACCGCGCCGCCGGCGCGCGCGATGACCCATACGCCACCCGCGACGAAGGCGAGGATCGCGGCGACCTTGATCGCGGAGAAGACGTATTCGACCGCGCCGAACGCACGGACGCTGGCGAGATTGACGACGAGCAGCGCCGAGGAAAAGCCGAGGATCCAGACGAGCCCCGGCACGCCGGGCGCCCAGTAACGCATGTAGATGGCGACCGCGGTCACCTCCGTCCCCACCGCCAGCACGTTCGCGGCGAGATAGGCGTAGCGGACGAGGAAGCCGGCGTAAGAGCCAAGGTAGCGTTCGGCGAAGAGGCCGAAGGCGCCCGTCGCCGGGTCCGCCACCGTCATCTCGGCAAGGCAGCCCATCAGCGCGAGCGTGATCGCGCCGCCGATCGCATAGCTCAGCAGCACCGCCGGCCCCGCAAGCTGGATCGCGAAGCCGCTGCCCAGGAACAGCCCGGTACCGACCGCGCCGCCGATCGCGATCATCGCGAGCTGACCCGCGCCGAGTGCGCGGCGCAGCCCGGCGGGAGCGTGCCCGATCAGCGGATCAGCCGATCAGCAGGCCGGCGAGCGCCGCCGACATCAGGTTGGCGAGGCTGCCCGCCGCCAGCGCGCGCAGCCCGAGCCGCGCGATCGTCGGCCGCTGGTTGGGCGCGAGGCTGCCCGTCACCGCCATCTGGATCGCGATCGACGAGAAATTGGCGAAGCCGCAAAGCGCGAACGTCACCACCGCGATCGTGTGCGGGCTGAGCTGCGCGGTCTGCTTGCCGAGGTCGATATAGGCGACGAATTCGTTGAGCACGATCTTCTCGCCGAACAGGCCGCCGGCGATCCCCGCCTCGTTCCAGGGCACGTTGAGCAGGAACATCACCGGCTGGAAGAGATAACCCAGCAGGCCCTGGAAGCTCAGTTCGGGATGGCCGAACAGGCCGCCGATCCCGCCGAGCAGGCCGTTGGCGAGCGCGACGAGCGCGACGAAGGCCAGCACCATCGCGCCGACCGCGACGGCGAGGCGCACGCCGGTCTGCGCGCCCTGCGCGGCGGCCATGATGAGGTTGGCGGGCTTTTCCTCGTCGTGCGTCGCCTCGGGCAAGGGCTCGCCCGGCGTCCCCTCGGGCAGCAAGGCGGCGGGTCCGCGGCCGCTGACCCGTGCCTCAGCTAGGGCGATGACGCGATCCTCGTCGGGCACGTCGCCGAGCGGCAGCTCGCCCTCCGGCGGCACGCTGCGGTCGGGCATGATGATCTTTGCCATCAGGATGCCGCCCGGCGCCGCCATGAAGCTCGCGGCGAGCAGGTAATCGATGCTGATCCCCATCGACGCATAGGCCGCCAGGATAGTGCCGGCGACGCCCGCCATGCCGCTGGTCATCACGGTGAACACCTGCGGCGGGGTCAAGCCGGCGAGATATGGGCGGATGACGAGCGGGCTCTCGCTCTGGCCGACGAAGATATTGGCGGCGGCGCACAGGCTTTCGACCTTGCTGGTGCCGACGACCTTCTCGATCGCGCCGCCGATCCAGCGCACGATCAGCTGCATGATGCCGAGATAATAGAGGATCGACACCAGGCTGGCGAAGAAGATGATGACGGGCAGCGCCGCGATGGCGAACGAATGGCCGCCGACGGTCGGGCTGGCGAGGTTGCCGAACAGAAACTCCGTGCCCTTCTGCGAATAGCCGAGCAGCGCGGCGACACCCGCCGATGCGCCCGCCAGCGCGGCGCGCCCGGGCGTCCAGTATAGCACCATCACTGCGATCAGCGCCTGCAGCGCGAAGGCGGCCCCCACGACGCGCGGCCGGATCGCACGGCGATCGGTCGACAGCGCGAAGGCGATGCCGAGGATGACGAGGATGCCGGCAACGCCGATCAGGATACGATTCATGGATGCGTCCGCAGGTGGGAAAGGGGGACGCGGCCCCCCGGCAGCGTCGATCCACCATACACGCGCTTTCTCCGGGAGCTAGGGGTGAAGTGAGGTGGTCGGCGTGGCGGGAAGGCTGACGGCTGCCCCCTCTCTTCGTCACCCCGGGGTGACGCCGATGGCCGATGCCTTCACACAGGGGAGACCTTGCCCCTCCCGCGAAACCCGCTAGCGTCGCCGTGATGGAAACCCCGACGCGCGGCATCGCGCCTTCGCTCTTCGCGCTCTCGATCTTCTACGGCGGCATGGTCTGCATCGCGGGCGTGCTCGGCAACAAGCAGGTGGCGTTGGGCCCGCTCGCCGTCGAAGCCGGCATCTTCGCTTTCCTGTTGCTCGTCGTCACGTCGAGCGCGGTCGCGGAACTGCACGGCAGCGGCGTCGCCAACAAGCTGGTGCGCGTCGGCTTCGTGCCGCTGCTCGTCTCCCTGTTGCTGTCGTGGGTGGTGTGGATGCTGCCCCCCTCGCCCGCGATGCTGCCGGCGAACCGCGACGCGATTCAGCTGATCCTGGGAGCGACGTGGCGCATCTGGCTGGGCGGGATCGTCGCCTACGGCGTGTCGCAGACGCTCAACGTCACGATCTTCGCCGCGTTGAAGGGCAAGGAAGGCAGCCGCCTGCTCTGGCTGCGCGCGGCGATCGCCAGCATGCTCAGCCAGGTGGTCGATACGTTGCTGTTCGTGACGATCGCCTTTTACGGCGAATTCCCGATCGGGCCGCTGATCGTCGGCCAGATGATCGCCAAGGTGACGCTGTCGGCGATCCTGGTGCCGCCGCTGATCTATCTGTTCGTCGGGCTGGGCAAGCGGCTCGACGCGCGGGGGTAAGGCCTCTTCTCCACTCTGTGTCATCCTCGCGCAGGCGGGGGATTCAGACGCGCAGGTGCCGCTGAGACCCGACAGGGCAGCGTCTGCTGGATTCCCGCCTTCGCGGGAATGACGGGGTGGCTCCTCTCGTACGGGAACGCTAAAGCGCCGCGGATGACCGACTCCCCCTCCCGCGCGGCGCTGCTCGCCAAGGCCGAGACGCTGACCGAGGCGTTGCCCTATCTCCAGCGCTATGCCGGCAAGACGTTCGTCGTGAAATACGGCGGCCATGCGATGGGCGACCCCGAACTGGCGCGCGATTTCGCCGAGGACGTCGTGCTGCTGAAGGCGGTGGGCATCAACCCCGTTGTCGTCCACGGCGGCGGCCCGCAGATCGGCGCGATGCTGAAGCGGCTGGGCGTCGAATCACGCTTCGTCGACGGCTTGCGCGTCACCGATCGCGAGACCGCGGACATCGCCGAAATGGTGCTGGCCGGATCGATCAACAAGGAAATCGTCGCCTGGATCGGCAAGGCGGGCGGCCGCGCGGTCGGCATTTCGGGCAAGGACGCCGGCTTCGTCACCGCCGCCAAGGTCGGCCGCGACGCGCCCGATCGCCTGCAGGGGATCGAACGGCACGTCGACCTGGGCTTCGTCGGCGAGCCGGTCGCGGTCGACCGCACGATCATCGACCAACTGTCGGCGAGCGGCATCATCCCCGTCGTTGCGCCGATCGCGATGGGCGCCGATGGTGAGACGTACAACATCAATGCCGACACGATGGCCGGCGCGATCGCGGGCGCGCTGGGTGCGGCGCGATTCTTCCTGCTCACCGACGTCGCGGGCGTCATGGACCAGAACAAGACGCTGCTGACCGACCTCGACGCGACGCGCATCGCCGGACTGAAGGCGGACGGCACGATTTCGGGCGGCATGATCCCCAAGGTCGATACCTGCGTCGCCGCGGTCGAGGCCGGCGTCGATGCCGCCGTCATCCTCGACGGGCGGGTGCCGCATGCGATGCTGCTCGAAATCTTCACCAGCGCCGGTGCGGGCACGCTGGTCCACGCCTAACCGCACCGGGCTCCTTCGACCCCGCCGCGGGCTCTGCCGGTCGTAACGGGGTCGACTTGATTCCGTTCTGGCCGCATCTCATGTTGCGGTGCAGCAACAACGGTGGAGCGTGATGCCCTTTCTCGCCAGTCCCGGCCGTTTCCTGTGGCATTATGTCGCGGCGCGGCCGTGGATGTTCCTCGCGCTCGCGATCCTCGTCGCGGCGGCGTCGATCGGCTCGGTCGGCGTCCAATATGCCATGAAGCTGCTGGTCGATGCGATGACGACCGGCGGCGAGGGGCGCACGCACGTCTATCAGGCGCTCGGTGCCTTCGTCGGGCTCGTCGTGCTCGAAAGCGCGCTGCAACGCGCCGCCGCGCTGACGCTGGGTCATGCGACGGTCGAGTCCGGCGTCGGCATCCGGCTCGACATGGTCGACTATCTCACCGGCCATCAGCTGCATTTCTTCCAGAGCCAGCGCGCCGGATCGCTGGGCCATCGCATATCCGGCCTCGCCGGTATCTTCGGCGCGCTGATCCACCGCCTGCTGCAGGAGGTGACGCCGCCGCTGATCGCGTTCGGCGGCGCTATCCTGATCTTCGTGTCGATCGACCCGCGCATGGCGATGGTCCTCGCCGCCATCTTCGTCGCCGTCACCATCAGCCTCGTCCTGCTCGGCCTCAAGGGACACATCCACCACCGCGAGTTCGCAGAACGCGCGGGCGTCGTCGGCGGCGAACTCGTCGATCTGATCGGCAACATCTGGGTCGTGAAGGCCTTTGCGGCGCGCGATCGCGAGCTCGACCGGCTGCGCGATTTCCTGCACGAGGAAGCGGCGGCGCAGCGGCGGGGCTGGTTCTTCGTCGAACAGATGCGCGGCCTTCACGATGCCGCGCTCGCGATCCTCGTCGGTGGCACGTTGATCTGGGCGATCAGCCGCTGGTCTGCGGGGGCGATCTCGACCGGCGACGTCGTCGTGATCAGCACGATGACATTCCGCATTCTTCACGGGTCGCGCGACCTTGCCATGGCGCTTATCGATACCAGCCAGCAGTTCAGCTACTTGCGCGAGACGCTCGACATCATCGGTGTGCCGCAGACGCTGAGCGATGCACCCGACGCGGTACGGTTGCGCGCCGGCGAGGGACAGGTGACGCTCGATCACGTCACGTTCGGCTACGATCCGCGCCGGCCCGTCGTCCACGATCTGTCGCTCGACGTCCCCGCGGGGCAGAAGGTCGGCATCGTCGGCGCGTCGGGCGCGGGCAAATCGTCGATCCTCCAACTCGTCCAGCGCTTCTACGATCCGCAGGCGGGCGCGGTGCTCGTCGATGGCCAGCGCATCGACCGCGTCACGCTAGACAGTCTCAGCGATGCGATGGCGGTGGTGCCGCAGGAGGTGTTGCTGTTCCACCGCACGGTGATGGAGAATATCCGTTTCGCCCGGCCCGAGGCGAGCGACGAGGAGGTGTATCGCGCCGCCGAGGCGGCCGGCTGCGACAATTTCATCCGCCATCTGCCGCACGGGTATGACAGCATCGTCGGCGAACGGGGCACCAGCCTGTCGGGTGGCCAGCGCCAGCGGATCGGCATCGCCCGCGCCTTCCTGAAGGATGCGCGCATCGTGTTGCTCGACGAGGCGACGAGTGCGCTCGATACCGAATCCGAACTGGAAGTGCAGCGCGGGCTCGACGCGCTGATGAAGGGACGCACGGTGCTGGCGGTCGCGCATCGGCTGTCGACGATCGCCGGCTTCGACCGCGTGCTCGTCATCGACGCCGGCCGCATCGTCGAGGATGGGCCGCCGCAGGATCTGCTCGCCAATCCCGATGGCGCGTTCCGCGCGCTGTGGGCGCGCCAGGCGGAGGGGCTGGAGCAATCGATGCGCCGCGGCGGTGCGCTGCGGCTGGTGTCCGATACCGGTGCGCGCCTGATCGGCGATCGCGTCCAGGCGGCGTGGCGCCGGGCCCGCGCCCGGTAACGGAGAACGTGCGGAACCGGCCCTGTTCCCCGTGCGTCCGGCACGCTACATCGTAACGCAACCGTTTCCCTCGAAAGGCCCCGCGTGATCGCGCTGACCCTCATCCAGATTCTTCAGGTGCTACTCGACGTCATCTGGTGGATCATCTTCGTGCAGTTCATCCTGTCGCTGCTGATCGCGTTCAACGTCATCAACACGTCGAACAACTTCATCCGCTCGCTGCACTATGGCCTCGATCGCCTGACCGAGCCGATGTACCGGCCGATCCGCCGCGTGCTGCCCAATATGGGCGGGCTGGACCTGTCGCCGATGGTCGTGCTGGTGCTGATCGCGATCGGCGACATCATCCTGCGCAATCTCGCGATCGGCATCGTGAGTTCGGCGACCGTCTGACGCCGATGCCGGCGTGGCGCGTGATCGCGGACGGTCTGGAGATCGCCGTCCGCGTCACGCCGCGCGGCGGGCGCGATGTGCTGGCGGCCGGCACGTCCGACCATTTCGCCGCCCGCCTCGCCGCGGCGCCGGTCGACGGCAAGGCGAATGCCGCGCTGCTTGCGCTGGTCGCAGCGACGTTCGAGGTCCCGCGCCGCGCCGTCTCGCTGATCGCCGGCGATACCGCTAGGCTGAAACGGCTGCGCATCGTCGGCGATGCCGCAGCGCTGGCGAAAATCGCGGCCCGCCTTTATGAGGCCGGGGCATGACCGCGACCACTTCTTCCGCCGCTACAGCCACCGTGATCGACGGCAAGGCGCGTGCCGCCGCGCTGCGTGCCGACATCGCCGCGCGCGTCGCCCCGTTCCGCGCCGCGACAGGGCGCGCGCCGGGTCTGGCGGTGGTGCTGGTCGGCGAGGACCCGGCGAGCGCGGTCTACGTGCGTTCGAAGGGCAAGGCGACGCGCGAGGCGGGGATGGAAAGCTTCGAGCATCGCCTGCCTGCCGACACCGACTCGAAAACGCTGCTCGCGCTCGTCCAGACGCTCAACGCCGATCCGGCGGTCGACGGCATCCTCGTCCAGCTGCCGCTGCCCGCGCATATCGACACGCAGGCCGTGCTGCTCGCGATCGATCCCGACAAGGACGTCGACGGTTTCCACCCGGTCAACGCCGGCCGGCTGGCGATCGGCGCGGACGGGTTCGTGCCGTGCACGCCGCTCGGGTGCCTGCTGCTGCTGCGTGACATCCATTCCAGCCTGTCGGGGATGGATGCGGTGGTGATCGGCCGATCGAACATCGTCGGCAAGCCGATGGCGCAGTTGCTGCTGCAGCAAAGCTGCACCGTCACCGTCACCCACAGTCGGACGCGGGATATCGCGGCGCACGTCCGGCGCGCCGACATCGTCGTCGCCGCGGTCGGCATCCCGGTCTTCGTCAAGGGTGACTGGATCAAGCCGGGCGCGAGCGTGATCGACGTCGGCATCAACCGCACCGACACCGGCCTCGTCGGCGACGTCGACTTCGCCGCCGCCAGCCGGGTTGCCGGGGCGATAACCCCGGTACCGGGCGGCGTCGGGCCGATGACGATCGCCTGCCTGATCCGCAACACCTACGTGTCCGCATGCCGCCGCGAGGGGATCGAGGCGGGCGGGGACATGGCGCTGTGATCGAGCTCTTCGTCTCGTCGCTCATCACCTTCTTCGTGGTGATCGACCCGCCGGGCTGCGCGCCGATCTATGCGGGGCTGTCGGCGGGCGCGTCGCCCGTCCATCGCCGCGCGATGGCGATCCGCGCGGTCACCGTCGCCGCGATCATCCTGTTCGTCTTCGCGCTGTTCGGCGAGCAATTGCTCCACGGCCTCGGCATCAGCCTCGCGAGCTTTCGCATCGCGGGCGGCATCATGCTGTTCCTGATCGCGCTCGAGATGGTGTTCGAAAAGCGCACGCAGCGCCGCGAGGATCGCGCCGCAGAGGTCGCCGCCGACCCGCATGTCGAGGATGTGTCGATCTTCCCGATGGCAATGCCGATGATCGCGGGCCCGGGATCGATCGCGACCGTGATGCTGCTGATGGCGCGCACCAATGGTGTGGAGGCCACGCTTGTCGTGCTCGCCGCGATGGTGACCATCCTGCTGCTGACGCTCCTCGCGCTGATCGCGGCGGGCCCGCTGATGCGGCTGCTCGGCACGCGGATCGAGGCGGTAATCACCCGCCTGCTCGGCGTGCTGCTCGCGGCGCTGGCGGTGCAATTCGTGATGGACGGGTTGCAGGTGAGCCTGCGCTAAGCGTCCCCCCGGCCATGCGCCGGGGGTGACGTACGGGCCGATTACGCTTCCGCCATCTCGGCGCGGGCGTTGATCTTGGCGGTCGCCAGCTCGGTCAGCTTGGTATCGGTCGCCTTTTCCTCCTCCAGCGTCTCGCGCAGGATCGCGGCGCATTCGCTGCGCCCGAGCTGTTCGGCCCAGGTGACGAGCGTGCCGTAGCGGCTGATCTCGTAATGCTCGACCGCCTGCGCCGCCGCGGTCAGCGCCGCGTCGAGCACCGCTTTGTCCGCCACTTCGCCCGCGACCTCGTTCGCTTCCTTGATGATCCCGTCGATCGCGGGGCAGGTCACGCCCTTGGGCTGCATGCCTTCGAGTTCGAAGACGCGGCGCAGCCGTTCGATCTGCCCTTCCGTCTCGCGCAAATGCTGCTCGAATCCCTGGCGCAGCTGCGCGTCGGTCGCCTTGTCGATCATCTTGGGCAGCGCCTTCGTGATCTGCTGCTCGGCGTAATAGATATCCTCCAGCTGGTGGATATACAGATCGTTCATCGTCGCGATGTCTTTGCTGAACAAGCCCATGACACACTCTCCCGGACGGCGGGATCATAACGATATTGTAACATTCTCGCCGTCTACTCCATAGTCAACGAAGTTTTACGCTTGGCGGTTGCCGGAAAATCTGCCTAACCTCGATCATGTCCGCTGCGGGCAGATATCGGAGGGGGTTTCGATGGTAAGGCGTTGGGTGAACTCGGTCGCGCTGCTGGCGCTGTTGTCGGGCTGCGGCGGTGGGGGCGGTGGCAGCACGCAGATCGCCGGTACGCCGACATCCTCGCCCACCCCCGGGCCGAGCGGATCGGGCTGTACGCTGCGCGAGCGGCAGGACTGGGTCGCGGCGCAGATCCGCGAATGGTATCTGTTCCCGGACACGCTGCCCGCCAGCCTCGATCCGACGCCGTACAGCACGGTCGATGCCTATATCGACGCGCTGACCGCGACCGCGCGTGCGCAGGGTAAGGACCGGTACTTCACCTACCTGACGTCGATCGCGCAGGAGAATGCGTATAACGCGTCGGGCGCCACCGCCGGTTTCGGCCTGCGCTTTGCGCTCGACACCAGTCAGGGCGCGCGATTGTTCGTGACCGAGGCGTTCGAGGGCGGGCCGGCCCTTGCGGCAGGGATCGACCGCGGCGCCGAAATCCTGGCGATCGGAGTGTCGAGCGGCAACCTGACCACGGTCACGACTCTCTACGGCCAGGGGGGCACCGCGCTCAACGACGCGCTCGGGCCGTCGACGGCGGGCACGACGCGCTACCTGCAGGTCCGCGACGCGGGCGGCACGCGCGTCGTCGCGGTCGCCAAGGCCGATTTCAACCTGCCCGCGGTATCGCCGCGCTACGGCGCGCAGATCATCACCGATGCGGGCCGGCAATATGGCTATCTCAATCTGCGCACCTTCATCCCCGCGGCGGACCAGTCGCTGCGCGATGCCTTCGCCAGCTTCCGCGCGGCGGGGATCACCAACGTCGTCATCGACTTCCGCTACAACGGCGGCGGCGCGCTTTCGACCGCGGAGCTGATCGGCGACCTGCTCGGCGCCAATCGCCAGACGTCGGAGGTGTTCGACTATGTCAGCTTCCGCCCCGAGAAGGCGAGCAACAACACCACGCGCTTCTTCAGTCCCCAGCCGCAGTCGATCGCGCCGACCCGCCTCGCCTTCATCGGGACGAGCGGCACCGCGTCGGCGAGCGAGCTCGTCATCAACGCGATGATCCCCTATCTCGGCGCGAACGTCGGGCTGATCGGCGGCAACACCTATGGCAAGCCGGTCGGCCAGATCGGGCTCGATCGTTCGCAATGCGACGACCGGCTGCGCGTCATCGCGCTCGCCATCCAGAACGCCAATCGTCAGGGCGGCTATTACAACGGCCTGGTCGGCACGGTGCAGGCGAGCTGCAAGGCCGGCGACGACATACGCTACCCGATGGGCGATCCACGCGAAGCCTCGACCCGCGCCGCGCTCGACTTCCTGCAGGGCAAGAGCTGCACGCCGATCACCGCCGGCGCCGACACCGGCGTGACCGCGCAGGCGGCGGGCGGGCGGGCGTTGCTGACGCCGGGCGGGCCGGCGGTCTCGCCCGCGCAGCGCGACGTGCCGGGCCTGTACTGACCCGGCACGGCGGTGGCGCGATCAGCGCGCCACCGCCTCCAGCCCGGCGATGTCCCACCGCGTCATCGTCAGCCCGGCGCAGGCATAGGTCGCGCGGTTGCGCAGCCGCGCCGGCTGCATCGCGGCGGCAAGCTGCGGCTGGCGCGTCGCCAGCGCCGCGCGCGCATCCTCGATATGCCGGCTGAACAGCAACGCCGACCGTTTGTCGCCGTCGCTGGTCGGCGCGTTCATGTACGGCGCGAAATCACCGAGATAGGCGACCTCGCCCGCCTTCACGTCGAGCACCGGCGCGCCGAAGCAGTTGGTGCTGACCGGAACCGCCGCACCGACGCTGGTACCGTCGAGCACATAGGCGCCCGGCGTCACGCGGATCAGCTGCACCTCATACGCCTGTTTCTTGTCCGCGCTCTGCGCGAGCACCGCATAGACCGTCTTGTCCCCGGTCTTCTTCCAGTCGCGCGGACGATAGACGACGTCGCCGTGCTCCGCATCGTAGCGCAGCAGTTGCACCGCGCCCGAGCGCCCCTCAGCCGGCGCCTCCGCCCGGCGGAAAGCGAGGACGAGCAACGCCTCGTCGGGGCCGAGCACGAACGGCTGCGCGGCATCGACCTTCTTGCCGGCGAAGACCGTGCCGGTCCGGCCGACGGGCGCGTCGAGGTTGATGCGCGCGTCTGGCGCGTCGTCGAAGCGCGTGCGTGCGGTGATCGTGCCCTTCACGTCGTTCGCGCCGACCAGCGCGTCGATATAGGCGGCCCGCTGCGCCTCCCCCATCGCGGCGACGCGCGCCGCCTCTGCCGGGGGCACCTCGACCTGGCGCCAGCCGCGGATCAGCAGGCAGGCGCGGCGATTGTCGCGGCGTTGCTGCCCCTGCGCGATCGCCGCGCCCAGCATGCCACCCAGGCCGCCCGCGATCCCCGCCGCGACGGGCGACACCAGCGCGGGATTGTACGAATAGGGGACCATGCCCGACGGCGTGCGCGAGCCGCGCGCGATCAGCCGGCATTGCTGCCAGTCCGCGTCATATTGCGCGCGCGTTGCGCCGGGCTTGTTGTAGAAGCGCGTGTCCTTGAGGTCGCGCGCCGCATCCTTCGCGATCTCCTCGGCCGAATCGCCGGGATCGACCGCGGTCTGGCCCACCGGCGCGGGCTTGTCGCCGCCGTACGGGACCATCGTCGTCTGCTGCTGCGCCATGGCCGCCACCGGCATCGCGAGCGACGCGGCCATCGCCGCGAGCGCACCCAAACGGGCGTTCCTCATCCTCATCCCCCTGTCGTTGCCGCGCCGCCCCCGGCGCGGGTCGTGCGATGCTAGGCCGCGCCTTCGCGCCGCGCCAGCCCCCGCTGCCGCCGCCGCCGTGAAGGCCGGTTGTGCCGCAGCATCGCGTCGCGATAGAGGGCGGGCATGACCGACCCGCGTATGGACGCCAGCTGGCTCGCCCCGCTGCGCGCCGAATTCGACAGCCCGTATATGGCGGCGCTGCGCCAGTTCCTGAAAGCCGAAAAAGCGGCGGGCAAACGCATCTTCCCGCATTCCGACGATTGGTTCCGCGCGCTGGAGCTGACCCCGCTCGATGCGGTGCGCGTCGTCATCCTGGGGCAGGACCCGTATCACGGCGCGGGCCAGGCGCATGGCCTGTGCTTCTCCGTCCGCCCCGGCGTGAAGCCGCCGCCCAGCCTCGTTAACATCTACAAGGAAATGCACGACGACCTGGGCATCGCGCCGGTGCGCCACGGCTTCCTCGAGCCCTGGGCGCGGCAGGGCGTGCTGCTGCTCAACAGCGTACTGACCGTCGAGGAGGCGCGCGCCGCCGCGCACCGCGAGCGCGGATGGGAAAAGTTCACCGACGCGATCGTCCGCCTCGTCGCGGCGAAGGACGATCCCGTCGTCTTCATGCTGTGGGGCAGCTATGCGCAGAAGAAGGCGGCGTTCGTCGCCGACGTCGCGCGCGGCGGCCGGCATCTGGTGCTGAAGGCGCCGCACCCCTCGCCGTTGTCCGCACATACCGGCTGGTTCGGCAGCGGCCATTTCAGCAAGGCGAACGCGTTTCTGGCGGCGCACGGCCGCGGGCGGATCGACTGGGCGCTGCCGGCGGAGGTGTGATCCGCGGCGCGGCGAGCGCGGAAGTGGACGAAGTGGACGGCACGTCCTTGCCCCGGTCATGCGGTGCCGGCGTCCCCCAGGGCCGCGAGGTCGCGCCGCCACGCCGCCTCGCGCGCCGCGACGTCGGCGCGGTCGGCCGCCGCGGCGCGGGCGTCGGCGGCGCGCGCCTCCTGCTCATCCCCTTCCGCGTCGGAGACGAAGCGCGGCGCGGCGTAGCGGTGGAGGGGCGCGGGCAGCGGATCGCCGGCGTCGCGCGCATAGGCGTCCGCCGCCACCTGATCGATCATCCGGCCGAGCGCGATCGCCTCCGCATCGGGGGTGCGCTCGGCGCGGACGGTGTCCATCCAGGCGCCGTAGCGGACGGGATCGCGATAGCGCAGCAGGAACATCGTCAGCCGCTCGTCATAGCGGCGGCGCTCGCCGATCTGTTCGCCCTTGTAGAAGATCGGCGTGGCGACGCCGTGGATCGCGCGCGAGAAAGCGGCGTCGGACAGCCGCCGGATCGCCTGGTCGAGCGCGGCGTCCCACGCGCAGCGAAAGCTTTGCGCCTCGGCGCGGGCGCGCAGCGCATAAGCCGCGCTGGTGCTGATCCCGACCCGGCGGTACGCCGCATCGACGCAGCCGCATTCCGCGAGCGCGCGGATGAAGTCCACCTGCCGCTCCGGCGTCCAGCCATCGTGGCGATGGCGGAGTTCGACGGTGTCGAAGGCGAGCGGATTGCGGGGCGCGGCCTTGCGGCGGCGGTGCGGACGCTGGGGTGCATGAGCCATGCCGGCCTATTAAGGACGACATTTCCAACATTGCGAGGGGTGGCGGGCGGTGGGTGCCGATTTCGCCGCGGGTGTGGCGCGGGGGCATCCATCAGCGTGACGCTGTTCGTCCGGTGCGGATCGCATTATGGTTGAGCAATGAGCCGGAGTCGCCGCCATTCACCGTTCATCGGCCACACGACGGCGGGAACGGACAAGCCGTGGAAGCAGCAGTCCGCGCGCCAGATGCGGCGGATCGTGCATCAACGTCTAGACCAGACGCAGGACGGGGATGCTCTGCCATCGCGCCGACAGGTGACGGATGCATGGGGGATGAAGGACGGCAAGCAGCGGCTGACGGCACCTTCTGCGGAAGTCTTGCGCAAGTAGGCGTGATGGCCCGCCGGTCGACATCCGCCACGACGCGGAGTATTTCGGTGGAATGACTCGACTTCAGCTTTCCGTACCCGACGACCTTGGCGCGTGGGCCGAGGCGCGGGCTATCGAAGCACAGCTTGGGGGCGCGGGCGAGTATCTCGCCACCCTACTTGCGCGCGAACGCGCGGACGCAGACGCGCTTGCCCGGTTGCAGGCGGCAATCGACGAAGGGCGCGCATCGGGGATCAGCGAGCGCGATGCCTTCGAACATCTGGACGACCTGCGCGCCGCATTACGCCGGGATGCCGGTGCGACTTGAGCTAAGCCGCAAGGCTCAGGCCGATCTCGACGACATTCGCGATTATAGTGTCGGGCAGTTCGGGCCGTTGCGGACGATCGAGTATCTCGACGCGATCGAGCGGACGTTCCGACGCATCCTCGCCTATCCGGATATCGGGGCGGCGCATGCGGGGCTGAGTGGCGTGCGCAGTCTGCCGAGCGGCGAGCATCGGCCGATGTACTGTTTGACTGGCAGTGGTGGCGAGCAGGTGCCGCAGGTGGCGCAGTGCCGATATCATTATTGATCTTCGCGAACTTGACCGACTTTTCGCTCATGTCACTATGTGATGATGACGCCACGCTTACCAACTATCAGATCATCTCTTCTGCGGCTTCATCGAGCAATCCTGGCGATTGATGAGGAACGATATGCCGTTTCTTCTCTGGCGCGGCTATCGACCTTAGAGAAGATGGTCACCCTTCTCGAAGACCGACGCTTTTTAGATCACCATGGCGTGGATTGGCGATCCAACGTGCGAGAGGTTGCCAAAGCGGTCCGCAGAGAGCGCCATGGCGGCGCGAGTACTATAGACATGCAACTTTTTCGAACAGCCTCCGATCGATACGAGCGGACGCTGCGTAGAAAGATTCGCGAGTTCGTCGGAGTATACGTACTTCAGCGAAAATTCACGAAGCTGGAGATACTACGCATCTATCTGAACATTGCGTATTTTGGAACAGAGTTGGTCGGTGCACTGGCAGCCGCAAAGGCGCTATTCCCGGACGCCGTCGACGACTACGCATGGAATATAGACGATGTCGAGCTCACTCCTGACCAAGCGGCTCAGGTGGCGGCGCTACTCGTATATCCCAAACCGCGCGTCACTAACGCTAACTGGCAGACCAAAGTCAGACGGCGAGCGAACTATGGCTTGGCCCTCTACGCGGGACGTGATCAGCGCCTCGACCAAATTCTGCGTTGACATGTTTTCGATTTCTGACTTGCTATATTACACAACAACACCAAAGTGCATCTGACGGTGAAGGAGTCTTGCCTCTCTCACCATATTTTGGGTGAAATTAAAAAACTCAGCCCGAACTTCTCGTAACTCGCGGAGTATAGCTGCCTGACCGGTTCGACTATCGGATGCTATAAATGCATTGAGCTTTCGCGTGGCTTCCGCAAGCCTGGCCTGGAGCCATTCAAACTGGCTGAGACTAGCATCCCTGAATCTGGTTCGGACAGACAAATCCAACGATAGAAGCCTCTCATTCCATTCTATGACGCTAGCCTTGAACGCGGATCGAGCCTGCTCAAATTCAGCGTCGCCGGGCGAAAGCAGGCACACCCTCTGGCTCGCGTAAATACGTTTGCCAATCAGGCGCGATATCTCTTCCGTGGCGCTCATCATTTGCGCGTACATGTCTTTCGACGCTTCGAAGAAGCGCGCTTCTTTGGCAGCACGGGTCTGCCATGCATTCGCAAGACGATTCCCGAGCACGCTCGTCAGAATGAAGGCAACGATGGCTTGTGTAAGCGTAGCAATCATCGCTGCCTCCCTCGCCGCACTCCGCTAGTGTGTCACTCTGCCGCCGGCAGGTAAACCTCTCCGCCCTTCTCGCGGAACTTCTCGCTCATCTCCGCCATGCCGGCTTCGGCGTCCGTCTCGCTAGGGACTGCCCCTCCACCATGCTGCGCATGGTTCCCCTCCCCGCGGAGCGGGGAGGAATTGAGGAAGGTGTCGATGCCGGCGTTCTGCTTCGCCGCGAAATCCCGCACTTCCTGCGTGATCTTCATGCTGCAGAACTTCGGGCCGCACATCGAGCAGAAGTGGGCGGTCTTGGCGCCTTCCGCGGGGAGCGTCTGGTCGTGGTATTGTTCGGCCGTCTCGGGGTCCAACGACAGGTTGAACTGGTCGCGCCAGCGGAATTCGAAGCGGGCGCGGCTCAGCGCGTCGTCGCGCATCTTGGCGGCGGGGTGGCCCTTGGCGAGGTCGGCGGCGTGGGCGGCGAGCTTGTAGGTCACCACGCCGACCTTCACGTCGTCGCGGTCGGGCAGGCCGAGGTGCTCCTTGGGCGTGACGTAGCAGAGCATCGCGGTGCCGTACCAGCCGATCATCGCGGCACCGATGCCGCTGGTGATGTGGTCGTAGCCGGGGGCGATGTCGGTGGTGAGCGGCCCGAGCGTGTAGAACGGCGCCTCTCCACACACCTCGAGCTGTTTGTCCATGTTCTGCTTGATCTTGTGCATCGGCACGTGGCCGGGGCCTTCGATCATGACCTGGACGTCCTGCGCCCAGGCGCGGTGGGTGAGCTCGCCCAAGGTGTAGAGCTCGCTGAACTGCGCTTCGTCGTTGGCGTCGGCGATCGAGCCGGGGCGCAGGCCGTCGCCGAGGCTGTAGGCGATGTCATACGCCTTCATGATCTCGGTGATCTCATCAAAGCGTTCGTAGAGGAAGCTTTCCTTGTGATGCGCGAGGCACCATTTCGCCATGATGCTGCCGCCGCGCGACACGATGCCGGTGACGCGCTTCGCCGTCATCGGGATGTAGGGCAGCCGGACGCCGGCGTGGATGGTGAAATAGTCGACGCCCTGTTCGGCCTGTTCGATCAGCGTGTCGCGGAAGATCTCCCACGTCAGGTCCTCGGCGATGCCGCCGACCTTTTCGAGCGCCTGGTAGATCGGCACGGTGCCGATCGGCACCGGGCTGTTGCGGATGATCCATTCGCGGGTGTCGTGGATGTTGCGCCCCGTCGACAGGTCCATGACCGTGTCCGCACCCCAGCGGATCGACCAGACGAGCTTGTCGACTTCGGAGGCGACGTTGCTGGCGACCGCGCTGTTGCCGATGTTGGCGTTGATCTTCACGAGGAAGTTGCGGCCGATCGCCATCGGTTCGGATTCGGGATGGTTGACGTTGTTGGGGATGATCGCGCGGCCGCGGGCGACCTCGTCGCGGACGAATTCGGGCGTCACATAGTCGGGGATGGCGGCGCCGAAGCTCTCGCCGTCGCGCTGGTATTCGCGCAGCATCTCGCGGCCGAGATTCTCGCGGGTCGCGACATATTCCATCTCGGGCGTGATGATGCCGCGGCGGGCATAGTGCATCTGGCTGACGTTCTGGCCGGCACGCGCGCGCAAGGGACGGCGGACGGTGTTGGGGAATTGCGGGACGCCGCCCGAGCGGTCGGGGCCGAGCTGGCCGTTGTCTTCGGGGCGGACCTCGCGCGCGTCGTAGCTCTCGACGTCGCCGCGTGCCTCGATCCACTGGCGGCGCAGCTGCGGCAGGCCGGCCATGATGTCGATGCGCGCCTGCGGATCGCTGTACGGCCCCGACGTGTCGTAGACGTTGAGCGGCGGTTCGCCCGACGAGGGATCGAGATCGATCGCGCGCATCGCCACACCCAAGGGGCCGACGTGGATTTTCCGGGAACCGCGGATCGGGCCGGTGGTGACCTTGAGCTCGGTGCGGGCGGGGATGTCGGCCATGGTGGGAAACTCCTTGCTATCGCAAGGAGCGGCTTCGATGCACGCCGGTCGCCCGGACCGGCTGTCTGGCATCTGCGCCCTCCCTACGCCGGTGTCAGCCGGATCAGGTTCGGCGGGTCGGAGGCTCCTGCCTCCCTCTCAAGCGCGGCACGGCGCTCCCCCGGGGATGCCCCCTGTGTACGCGCCATTGGTCGCGCCGCCAAATGAAAAGGGCCGCCCCCGCAAGGGGAACGGCCCGTTTCGTCGGCGGTGGCGGCCGGCTCAGCCGCTGGCGGCGGACGAGAAGATCGCGCCATTCACGCCGCTGGGGAAGAAGCCGCCCGACTTCACCTGCGCCTTGTTCAGATAGGCGATGTTGAGCACCTGGCCGGTCGAGCGGCTGAAGGTGACGCCGTCCGTATCGGTGGGGACGATGTTCGCGGTCGTCGCGTTGCCGATGCCCTGGTCGAGGTCGGTCGTGCCGTCCAGGCTGTCGCGCGCGTCGCTGATCTGCTGAACCTGGCCGAAGATCGCGTTGGTCGACACGCCCTGGCGGTAGAGCAACGTGCGCACGAGGCCCGCGTGATACGCCTCGGTCGCAAGGATGCCGGCCGCCGCCTCGATATAGACCTTGGTCTGGAGGAGGGGCGCCGCGCCCTTGTACGCGGTGACGCCGACGTCCTCGAGCAGGAAGGCGGCGAGCAGGAAATTCACATCGCTGGCATAGGGGTTGAACGTCTGCCCCTGCGCGATCAGCCCCGCGGCGACCGCCGCCGCGGTGAACGCGCCCGTCGCATCGCCGCCGATGTTGATCGCGGGCATCGCCACCGCGGACGCGCCGATCGTCGCGCGCAGGAAGCCGACGTGCGCCGCCTCGTCCGCCGCGATCTCGCGCGCATATTTGGCGACCGTGTCGCTCAGCGTCGCCTTCGCGCCGCCGGTCACCGCGCCCGGCGTGCCGATGCCGCCGGTCAGGCCCGCCGACAGGCCGGTGCCATAAGCGGCATAGCTGTAGAATTGCGCCTCGAGATATTCGAGGTTGAGCGCGAAGTTGAGGACGGTGAAATCGCCGGTCAGGTCGGTCGCCGATGCGCTGGGCGTCGGCGTCGGCGTGTTGCCCGTGTTGCTGCCTCCGCACGCGGAGAGCAGCGCAAGGCCGCCGCTCGCCGCGGCGGCACCGCCGGCATAGCGCAGGAAGGCCCGGCGTTCGGCGCGGCGCGCAGCGATCGCATCGACGACCTGATGGCTCGAAAAGTCGGTCATGAACGATACTCCGCTTGGATCAGGCCGAAGCCGCGCTTTGCTTGACGTTGCCGTTGACGCCGTTCGGGAAGAACCCGCCGGACGTCGCCTGCGCGCTGGTCAGATAGGCGATGTTGAGCACCTGGCCGGGGGTACGCGAGTAGGCGATGGCGTTGGCGTCGGCGGGCACGATGTGCGCGACCTGCAGCGTCGTCGTCGTATTGTCGGCGTTGGTGATCGTCGTCGTGGTTTCGGCGATCCCCTGGTCGATATCGGTCTGGCCGTCGAGCGCGTCGCGCGCGTCGCTGATCTGGCCGATCTGGGTGATGATCGCCGCATTGCTGAGGCCGAGGCGATACAGTTCCTCGCGCACGATCGCGGCGTGATACGCCTCCGCCGCGAGGATGCCCGCCGCCGCTTCGAGATAGACCTTGCTGGTGAGCAAGGTCGACGCACCCTTGTAGGCGGTGACGCCGACGTCCTCGAACAGGAAGGCCGCGTAGAGGAAGTTCTGGACGCTGGCATACGGGTCGAAGGTACCGCCCGCCGCGATCAGACCGGCCGCCGCCGCCGCCTTCGAAAAGGCGCTGTTGGGGCCGACCGACAAGTCGATCGTCGGCTGCGCGATCGCCGAGGTGCCGAGCGCGGAACGCAGAAAGGCGACGTGCGCCGCCTCGTCCGCCGCGATCTCGCGCGCGAAATTGCCGATGATCGCCGCATCGCTCGCGCTGACGGTCGCGTCGCCGCCGAAATTGACCGCGCGCGCGCCGGTCGCCGCGCCCTGCGTGCCCGTACCGGTCAACAGGCTGTTCGACAGGCCGACGCCGTTCACCGCGTAGCTGTAAAATTGCGCCTCGAGATATTCGAGGTTGAGCGCGAAGTTGAGCACGTCCGCGTCGGTCACCGTCGCGCTCTGCGCCGCCGCCTCGCCGGACAGGCCGAGCGTCGCCGCGCCGGCCACGCCGACCGCAGCCGCGCCCAGCGCGGTCTTGAAGAAGCCGCGGCGATCGTCGCGCCGCCGGGCGCGCGCCTCGAGGGCCGCGGTCATATCCAGGCTGTCGGTCATTACTCGGGATCTCCCCTTCACGCGCGAGGCCCGGCCCCGCATGGGCCGCCAGCCGTTCCGCATCGGGGGCCGCGCGTCAAGCCCGTGTGCGTTTCACCCGTGTTGCCACCGGCCCGAACCGCCGTCCCGGGGGCCCATGCTGCCTGTCAGAAGGTATAGGCGACGCCAAGCGCACCGAGCCATTGCGTCCGCGAGCCGGCGACACTGACCACGGGGCTGTCGCCGAAATCATTGAGCAGCCGGCCATAGGTGACGCCGCCGACCAGCTTGAAGCCGTGCAACAGATTGCCGGTCAGCGCATAGGTGCCGAGCGCGCCGACGTTCCAGTCCTTCCACCCGCCGCGCGGATTGTAGGCGGCAAGTCCGCTCGCGACGCTCTGTGCCGGGGTGATGCCGAAATAGCTGCGCGCATAGTTGCCGTCGGCATGTTCGGCGGTCGCGAACAGGCCCACCGCCGCCTTCAGGCTGAGCGGGGTGAAATAGTTGATCGACGGCTGCCAGATGCCGCCGTCGGACGCGCCGGCGACGTCGTGGCGATAGCTGAGCGACACCGACAACCGGTCATAGGGGCTGGTGACGATGCCGGTCTTGCCGACGCCGACATAGCCGCCCAGCTCGACCGCGGTGCCGACCTTGCCCAGCGCGCGGATGCGCGGATCGTCGATGCCCTTGGTCGTCGCGCGATTGAGGTTGAGCACCGCGATCGGCCCCGCCTGCAACTCGATGCCGTTGTCGGTGCGGTTGGGGATCAGATCGAAGCTGACGCGATTGCCCGCCAGCACGAAGTCGTGGCCCTTCACCGTGCCGATCGCACCGGGCGCAGGCGAGAAGCTGTAGTCGTTCGACCCTTCGTAATCGGGCAGATAGGCCGCGCCCAGGCCGATCGTGATGCTGTCGCGGTTGACGTCCAGATCGGCGGCCGGCTTCTGCGTCCCGCCGGCATCGGGTGTGGCGACCTGCGCCGCCGCGGGGGTGGCGATCAGGGCGAGGGAAACCGCCAGCGGCGCAAGAAACGTACGGCACACGGGATAAAGCTCCAACCTGTTACGGTCCCGCAACGCCCCGTTCACGCTAACGATCCGGCGAGGAAGGTCAGAGGATGTACCGCATCCGAATCTGTTGCCGATCTGCATCACCCGCGATCGTGAAGCGGGCGGCGGCGAAGTGCGGCGGACCGAAGCGGATCGGCGGATTGCGCGAAAATCCAAAGCCTTCGCGCGGGATGCCGGCAAAGGTGTCGAGCTTCGCATTGCCGTTTTCGTCGTGGATCACCGCGATCGCATAGCTGCCGCGCGGCAGGCCCGCGAACGACAGGCCGTGCGTGCCTGCGGGGATCGACCGCGTCACCGCATCGGCATCGTCGATGCAGGCCGGAAAATTGTCCGGATCCGCGGTCAGGCAGACGCGCAGCATGCCCTTGGCGGAGCGGACCTGCTCGACGCCGACGTCAAGCCGCGCGACCGGCGCCGCGCCGAGCAGCATCACCACCCCCGTCGCGAGGCCCAGCGTCGCCGCGACGCGCCGCTTTGGCATGCGCCCGCGCGAAATCGCCGAGACCGCGGTCGGTGCCGCACAGGCGATCCCAGAAGCGGAAGTAGAGACCATAATTGCACCCATATTGCTCATGGTGGCGCTGGTGGTGACTTGCGGTGATGAGCCAGCCCCCCAGCCGCCCATACCACAGGAATCGGGGGAAGATTTCCCAACCCATGTGATTGGTTACCCCCATAACCGTCATGACGGTAAGGACGAACCCCAAAGCGGCGACATGGATCGGAATTGCGAGGACCAGTAGCGGAATGGCCACAGCGCCGGTCACCGCCTCGATCGGATGGAAGGCCATCGCCGCCCAGGCGGTCGGCGGGCGGCTGTCGTGATGCACCGCATGCGCGATACGAAAGATGTCCGGTCGGTGCATCCAGCGATGCGTCCAATAGAACCACGTGTCGTGGAGGACGAGGTAGAGCAGCACCGAGACGGGCAGATACCAGAGCGGCCAGGCGTGGACGTCGGCATAGACGCGCGTCCAGCCGTGATGCTGCCACCCCCAGGCGAGGATGCCGGCGGGAATGCCGTAGATCGCGGCGGACGCGAGGCTCCAGCCCACCTCGCGCCGCATCTGCGCATCGAGCCCGCGGTAAAGGCCGGGATGACGCAGGCGCGTCGCGGCGGCGAATGCGCCGGAGACGAGCAGATACCGGACGCCGACGATCGCGGTCATCGCCAGGGCGGAGAGAAGCAGCACGATCATGGCGGGACGGCATGTAGCGGATTCGGGCGGCGAAGTCGCGCCCTGGGTGCGGGGTGGACCCGTGCGGGCTATGGGTGAAGACGATCGCGCTACGGCGTCATATCCGCGCCGCCTCCGTCACCGTTCCAGCACGACCACCGTCTTGCCGTGATACGGCGCCTCGCGCACCGGCGCATAGCCCAGCCGCTTTGCGAGGCGCAGCGAGGGGGCGTTGTCGGTGCCGATGATGCAGGTGGTGCGCGCGATGCCGTGCGCCGCGCTCCACGCGAGCGCCGCGGTCATCGCCTCGTGCGCCAGCCCGCGACCGTGTGCGGCGGGGCCGAGCATCCAGCCCATTTCCGGCAGCGTCAGCGGCGGGTCGAGCGCGCGGCGCGCCTCGATCAGGCCGATCTCGCCGATCGCGGGCCCGCCGGCCGCCTCGCGCACCACCCATGATCCGTAGCCAAAGGTCGCCCAAGTGCCGACGTGGCGCAACAGGCGTATCCACACCTCCTCGCGCGATCGCGCCGCGACGCCGATCGGGCCGTAGACCGCCGGGTTCGCCCACAGGACGGCGAGCGCGTCGAGATCGTCCGGCCGGTGCGCGTCGAGGACGAGGCGGTCGGTCGACAAGGTCGGCGCATGGGTAAAGGCGGGGGGCATGCCGCGGACGATGCGCCGGCAGCCTGCGTGTGTCGAGCGTCTTGGGGGACGCCGCGAGGGCGGGGATGGGGAAGCGGCGGCCTGCGGTGGCTCGAACGTTTCCGGATGGCCCGCCATGTTCGTCATGCCGGAACGAGCCCGGCATGATGGGGAATGTGCGGGAACCCGCCACGTCCCCCCGTGCAACGCCCCCTTTTGCAACGCCTGTGTTCGCCGCACCGCTATCGTTCGTGCCGTGGATGACGACGGCGGTGGCGACACTGCACGATAAGGCGGTTCTCGCCCCGCCATTCTTGGGCTAGGCGCGGCATCGATGGGTAGGACGATCCCTTGCGACGTGGCGATCGTCGGCGGCGGACTGGCGGGGTCGCTGACCGCGATGGCGCTGGCGGCGAAGCATCCCGGCATCGACGTGCGGCTGGTCGAGGGCGCGGCGAGCCTGGGCGGCAATCACGTCTGGTCGTTCTTCGGCAGCGACGTCGCGGACGCCGACCGCGCGTTGCTCGCGCCGCTCGTCGTCCATGCGTGGCGTGCGTACGACATCGCCTTTCCGGCGCATGCCCGCACGCTGGATGCGACCTATTATTCGATCACCAGCGACCGGCTGGACGCGGTGGTGCGCGAACGGTTGCCCGCACACGCGGTGATGACCGGGCGGCGCGTGCTCGCCTGTTCCGCCACCGCGGTCGTGCTCGCCGACGGCGACCGGGTGGAGGCGCGCGGCGTCATCGACGCGCGGGGGCCGGGCGACCTCACGTGCCTCGACCTCGGCTGGCAGAAGTTCGTCGGGCGCGCCCTCGACCTGTCCGAACCGCACGGGATCGAACGCCCGACGGTGATGGACGCGACCGTCACGCAGATCGACGGATACCGGTTCGTCTATTGCCTGCCCTTCTCCGCGACGCGGATGTTCGTCGAGGATACCTATTACAGCGACACGCCCGACCTCGACGTGCCGGTGATCCGCGGCCGGATCGACGCTTATGCGACGCAGCGCGGCTGGCACGGCAACGACGGCGGCGCGCATGAGGAGACGGGGGTGCTGCCCGTCGCGATCGGCGGCGATTTCGACGCTTATTGGCGATCGGGCGGCGCGGGGGTGGCGAAGGTCGGCATGCGCGCCGGCCTGTTCCACCCGACGACGGGCTATTCGCTGCCCGATGCGGTGCGTACCGCGGCGCTGCTCGCGGCGACGCGCGACCTGTCGGGCGCGGCGCTGCACGCGACGACATACGGCCACGCAAAGGCCGTCTGGCGTTCGCGCGGCTTCTACCGCATGCTCGACGCGATGCTGTTTCGGGCGGCAGAACCGGAGGAACGCTACCGCGTGCTGGAGCGCTTCTACCGGCTCGATGCGGGCCTGATCGGCCGATTCTATGCGGGACGTTCGACGATGATGGACAAGGCCAGGGTATTGATCGGCAAGCCGCCGGTGCCGATCGCACGCGCGGTGCGCGCGCTCGCGGGGGGCGCGCGCTGATGGCCAAGCCGCGCCGCGCCATCGTCGTCGGATCGGGTTTCGGCGGGCTCGCGCTCGCCATCCGGCTGCAATCCGCGGGCGTCGAGACGACGATCGTCGAGGCGCGCGACAAGCCGGGCGGCCGCGCCTATTTTTGGGAGAAGGATGGCTTCACCTTCGACGCGGGGCCGACCGTCATCACCGATCCCGCCTGCCTTGCCGAATTGTGGGCGCTGACCGGGCGCGACATCGCCGACGACGTGGCGCTGGAGCCGGTGACGCCCTTCTACCGGCTGAACTGGCCCGACGGCACCAATTTCGACTATTCGAACGACGACGTCGCGCTGAAGCAGGAGATCGCGCGCCTCAACCCGGCGGACGTCGCGGGCTATGCGCATTTCCTCGATTACGCCGCGGGCGTCTATCACGAGGGGTATGAAAAGCTCGGCCATGTCGCCTTCCTCGACTTCGCGTCGATGGTGAAGGCGGCGCCCGCGCTGGCGAAATACCAGGCGTGGCGATCGGTCTATTCGATCGTGTCGAAGTTCGTCAGCGACGAACGGCTGCGCCAGGCGCTGAGCTTCCACACCCTGCTCGTCGGCGGCAATCCGATGACGACCAGCGCGATCTACGCGTTGATCCACAAATTGGAGCGTGACGGCGGCGTCTGGTTCGCCCGCGGCGGCACCAACCGGCTGGTCGCAGGGCTGGTGTCGCATTTCGAGCGGATCGGCGGCACGCTGCGCCTGGGCGATCCGGTCGTGCAGATCGAGACGCTGGGCGACCGCGCGACGGGGGTCGCCTGCGCGAGCGGCTGGCGCAGCGACACCGATGCGGTCGCATGCAATGCCGACATCATGCACAGCTATCGCGACCTGCTCGCCACCTCGCGCAGCGCGCAGCGCACGCGCGCGCGGCTGGAGCGCAAACGCTATTCGCCGTCGCTGTTCGTCGTCCATTTCGGCATCAAGGGCACGTGGCCGGGCATCCCGCACCACATGATCCTGTTCGGCCCGCGCTATAAGGGCCTGCTGGAGGACATTTACGACCATGGCGTGCTGGCGGAGGATTTCTCGCTCTACCTGCACCATCCGACCGTCACCGATCCGGCCCTCGCGCCCGAGGGGCATTCGACCTTCTACGCGCTCGCGCCGGTGTCGCACCTGGGCAAGTTTCCGGTCGACTGGGACGAGATCGGGCCGATCCTGGAAAAGCGCATCCTCGACGAGGTCGGCCGCCGCCTGATCCCCGACATCCACGAACGGATCGTGACGAAGTTCAGCTATGCGCCGTCGGATTTCGCGAGCGACCTCAATGCGCACATGGGCTCTGCGTTCAGCCTGGAGCCGATCCTGACGCAGAGCGCGTATTTCCGCGTCCACAATCGCGACGATGCGATCCCCAATCTGTTCTTCGTCGGCGCGGGCACGCATCCGGGCGCCGGCATCCCCGGCGTCGTCGGCAGCGCCAAGGCGACCGCCGCGCTGATGCTGGAGGGGTGACCGGCTGACCGGCCGCCGCTATAGGGCCGCCGCGGTTCTGCCGGGGCGGCCCTTATGCACTTTACCCAGACGTTCGACCTTCACGCCTATCTCGACACGCTTGTCAGCTATGCCGCGGCGCTGATCCTCGGCGCGCTGATCGGGGCGGAGCGACAGTATCGCCAGCGGACCGCGGGGCTGCGCACCAATGCGCTCGTCGCGCTCGGCGCCGCCGCCTTCGTCGACCTGTCGCAGCGGCTGGCGGGCAATGCGGAGGCGATCCGCGTCATCGCCTATGTCGTCTCGGGCATCGGCTTCCTCGGCGCGGGCGTCATCATGAAGGAGGGGATGAACGTGCGCGGCCTCAACACCGCCGCGACGCTCTGGTGCTCCGCCGCGGTCGGCGCGGCGGCGGGGACCGACATGGTGGCAGAGGCCGCGACGCTGACCGTCTTCGTCATCGCGGGCAACACGCTGCTGCGCCCGGTGGTCAATGCGATCAACCGCATCCCCTTGGTCGGGGGCGTGCTGGAGGCGACCTATTCGGTGACGGTCAGCACCGATCCCGAACGCGCGCCCGCGGTGCGCGATCTGCTGGTCGATCACCTGGAACTGATGCGCTATCCCGTCGCGGACACCGATCTGGTCGAGCGGACGGCGGAGCATGTCGACATCGTCGCGACCCTGGTCAGCACCGCCGCGATCGACGCCGACCTCGACGCGATCGTCGCGCATCTGGCGGCGCACCACGGCATCGACCATGCGACGTGGGAGGTACAGACGCACGATTGAGGGGGGATGCACAGGCCTTTGGAAGGCGGCGCATTATCAAGGGCCGTTTGCCCCTCCACGATCGTCATCCCCGCGCAGGCGGGAATCCAGAGACGCTGACGTCCATGATGGAGCCGCCGCCGTCCGCGCGTCTGGATCCCCGCCTGCGCGGGGATGACGAAGGGGCTTAGGCGCGACGGTGTCCATCGATGACGTCGCACGCCGCGGTCGCGCTTGCCCCGCGCCCGCCCATCGCCTAGCGCCGGGGGCATGAAGCGCCTTGCCATTTACTGCGGGTCCGCGACCCCTGCCGACCCGCTCTACATCGACACCGCGCGCGCGATCGGTGCGACGCTGGCGCAGCGTGGCATCGGCGTCGTCTACGGCGGCGGGCGGCTGGGGCTGATGGGCGCGGTCGCCGACGGGGCGCTGGCGGCGGGCGGCGCGGTGATCGGCGTCATCCCCCAGGCGCTGGTCGACGCCGAGGTCGCGCACCGCGGCCTGACCGAACTGCACGTCGTCGACGGCATGCACAGCCGCAAGGCCGCGTTCACCGACCTGTCCGACGGCTTCGTCACCATCCCCGGCGGCACCGGCACGATGGACGAATTGTGGGAGGCGCTGAGCTGGGCGCAGCTGGGCTATCACGCCAAGCCGGTCGGCCTGCTCAACACCGCGGGTTATTACGACCATCTGATCGCGTTCTGGGAAAAGATGGGCGAGGTCGGCTTCCTGCGCCCGCAGCATCGCGACCTGCTGATCGTTGGCGATACGCTGGATGGGTTGCTGGACGGCATGGCGGCGCACGTGCCGACGCAGCCGATCGTCCGCATGAGCCACAGCGACCTTTGAGCGGCGTCGGCGCCGCGCCTTCGCGCGACGCCATCGTCGCGACCGCGCACGAGTCGATCGCGCGCGGGTCGAAGAGCTTCGCCGCCGCAAGCCTGTTGTTCGACCGCCCGACGCGCGAGCGCGCCTGGCTGCTTTATGCTTGGTGCCGCGCGTGCGACGACATCGCCGACGGGCAGGACCACGGCCATGGCATGACCGTCGTCGACGACGCGCCCGCGCGGATCGCGGCGATGGCGACGCTGACCGATGCGGCGCTGGCGGGCCACACGATCGGCATCCCCGCCTTCGACGCGCTGCGCATCGTCGCCGCCGAGACCGGGCTGCCGGCGCGGTTCGCGCACGATCTGATCGCCGGCTTCCGCCTGGACGGCGATGGGTGGCGACCGCGCACCGAGGACGACCTGTACCTTTATTGCTACCACGTCGCTGGCGTCGTCGGGTGCATGATGGCGGTCATCATGGGCGTCGCGCCGGACGACGAGGCGGTGCTCGACCGCGCGTGCGACCTGGGGATGGCGTTCCAGCTCGCCAATATCGCGCGCGACCTCAGCGAGGATGCGGCGGCGGGGCGGTGCTACATCCCGCAGGACTGGCTGGCCGAATTCGGCGTGCCGCACGACGATTACATGGCATCCGCGCATCGGCCGGCGCTGGTTGCGATGGCGCGGCGGATGACCGATACGGGCGCCGCGTTCGAGGCGAGCGCACGAGTGGGGACGCGCGCGCTGTCGATGCGCTCGGCATGGGCGGTGCTGGCGGCCGCGCATATCTATGGCGCTATCGGACGGACGGTCGCGGCACGCGGGAGCGCGGCATGGGACCGGCGCGTGACGACGTCGAAGGCGGAGAAACTGGCGTTCATCCTGCGCGCGCGAGGCGAGGCGGCGCGACGGATGGACATCGCGGAGACGCCGCGGCCCGCGGGGTTGTGGCGGCGGCCGCGGTAATCGCCCTACTCTCTGCCCGAGAACGGGATTTCTGCGGACATCCTTGTCCGTTATGCCGGACGTGTTCCGGCATCCACCGCGCCGCGTACGCACGGCAGTTTGCGTTTGCGGGACAGTCGAGCCCGGAACCAGTCCGGGGTGATGCGTTGTTAGTGTTCGGAGCGACGTCGCTGCGCGGCGTTATGACCGTGCGGGCTTCGTATCCGCCTTGGCGACCTGCGCGCCCGCCGAGCGGCACAGCGCACTGATTTCCGGAAAGTCGATGTCGGTGTTGCGCGACAGCTGGACCGGCAGTGCGGCGCGGCATTCGGCCATGGAATGGTATTGCACCGGGACGACCCGAGCCTCGCTGCACTGGACGTTGCCGTCGCCGCAGCCCATGATCGCCATGACGTAGAATACAGCCTGCATAACCGCCTCCACTCGCTGGGAAAAACCAACGAGGGCCGCCTTCTGTTCCGCCCGCGCTTTCGTAAGGGAGGCGCGCATCCTACATGCAGGTGCGATGCCGCCCGATCCCACCGTCCAGACGCGCGCCGACCAGCCGCTGCTCCCCACGCTCCGCCGCTTCCTCCCCTACCTCTGGCCCGCCGGGCAGACGGCGTTGAAGGCGCGCATCGTGGGCGCGATGCTGCTCGTCGTCGTCAGCAAGTTCGTCCAGGTGTTCGGCGTATCCTATTCGCTGAAATATGCGGTCGACCGGCTGGCCGCGGGCGATCGCAGCGCGACGACGCTGATCGTGCTGCTCGTCTTCGGCTATGCCGCGGCGCGGTTCGGCACGACGCTGTTCGACAATCTGCGCAACGCGGTGTTCGAGCGCGTCGGCCAGGACGCGACGCGGCGTCTGGCCGCCGCGGTGTTCCGCCACCTGCACGGCCTGTCGCTGCGCTTCCACCTCGAACGGCGCACCGGTGCGGTGACCAAGGTGGTGGAGCGCGGCACCAAGAGCATCGACACGATGCTCTATTTCATCCTGTTCAACATCGCGCCGACGATCCTCGAGCTCGCACTCGTACTATCGATCTTCGGCAAGAGCTTCGGCTGGCAATTGGTGCTGGCGACGATCGCGATGGTCGCGGCCTATATCGTCTTCACGCGGATGGTCACCGACTGGCGCAACGCGCTGCGCGCGCGGATGAACGACCTCGACACCGGCGCGGTCGCGCATGCGGTCGATTCGCTGCTCAATTTCGAGACGGTGAAATATTTCGGCGCCGAAGAGCGCGAGGCGCGCCGGTACGAGGCGGCGGTGACCGCCTATGCGCAGGCGGCGACCAAGTCGGAAAACAGCCTGGCGTGGCTCAACATCGGCCAGGCGCTGATCACCAACCTGATGATGGGCGCCGGCATGGCGTTCGTCGCGTGGCGCTGGTCGCAGGGGCAGGCGTCGTCGGGCGACGTCGTGCTGGTGTCGACGCTGCTCAGCCAGCTGTTCCGGCCGCTCGACCTGCTCGGCATGGTCTATCGCACGATCCGCCAGGGCGTGATCGACATGGCGGCGATGTTCGAGCTGATCGACACGCCCGCCGACGTCGTCGACGCGCCCGGTGCGGCGCCACTGGTCGTGACCAGCGGGCATGTCCGCTTCGAGGGCGTGCGGTTCGGCTATGATGCGGATCGCGGCATCCTCAATGGCCTCGACCTCGACGTACCCGCCGGGGCGACCGTCGCGGTGGTCGGTCCGTCGGGCGCGGGCAAGTCGACGCTCGCGCGGCTGCTGTATCGCTTCTACGATATCGGCGGGGGGCGGATCACGATCGACGGGCAGGATATACGCGACGTGACGCAGGCGAGCTTGCGCGCCGCGATCGGCATCGTGCCGCAGGACACGGTGCTGTTCAACGACACGATCGGCTATAACATCGCCTATGGCCGCGCCGGGGACGAGGGGGGCGCCGACGCGGCGGAGGTCGCCGCCGCCGCGCGCGGCGCCGCCATCGCCGGGTTCATCGATCGCCAGCCCGACGGCTATGCGACGCGCGTCGGCGAACGGGGCCTCAAGCTGTCGGGCGGCGAGAAGCAGCGCGTCGCGATCGCCCGCACGCTTCTCAAGAACCCGCCGATCCTGATCCTGGACGAGGCGACGAGCGCGCTCGACAGCCGGACGGAGGACGAGATCCTCGGCACGCTCGAGGCGATCGAGCGCGGGCGTACGACGATCGTCATCGCGCACCGGCTGTCGACGATCGTCCATGCCGACCGTATCGTCGTGCTGGACGGCGGCCGCGTGCGCGAGAGCGGTACGCATGCCGAGCTGTTGCAGCAGGGGGGCCTGTATGCCGAAATGTGGGCGCGCCAGGCGCAGGAACGCCGGACGCAGGCGCTCGCCGCCGAATAGGCGTCAGGCCCCGACTGGCGTCAGACGACGTCCGCCGCATCGGGGTGCCGCCTGAGGTATGCGGCGACGAACGCGCAGGCGGGCACGACCTTCAGCCCCGCGGCGCGCACCTGCGCAAGCGCGCCGGCGATCAGGCGGCTGCCGATCCCCCGTCCCTCCAGCGCCGCCGGTACCTCGGTATGCGTGAAGACGATCGTATCGCCGCGCCGGGTGTAGGCGGCGATCGCGGTGCCGCCCGGGACGGCGAGTTCGAAACGGTGCGCGGCGCGATTGTCGATGACGTCGGTCATGGCGGCGTCAACGCCCGGCGGCGGCGCGGGCTCCGCATGCGTCAGGCGCAGCTCAACCGGATGACGCCGCCCGGGCGATCGAACACGATCGACGAACAGCGCGCCATCCTGCTCTCCCGACCGTCACCGGCGGCAGGAGCGCGCCGGCACGAGTCGTTTCGGCGGCGCAATCATCGCCGATCCGGCGCGGAGACGAATTTGGCGACCGTATCGACGACCCCGGGTGCAAGCGGCAGGTTGGGGTCGGCATAGGTCGCAAGGTTCGCACCGCGCGCATCGCCGTCGACGTGCTTCAGCACATGGTTGACGTCGGGCAGCAGCGCCAGCGTGGCGCGCGGCGCCGCCGCCTTCAGCATTTGGGCGTCGGCGACCGATACCTGCAGGTCGCGCGTTCCCTGCACGATCAGCATCGGCAGCGTGACGCGCGCGGCGCGTGCCGCCGGGTCGACGCCGAGCACGCTGATCAGATAGCCCTGCACCGCGGCGGAAAACAGCATCGGCAGCGGCGCGGGCAGACTCGCCGGATCGACGCGCTTGCCGGCGACCAGCGAATCGATCGCGGCATCGGCCGCGGCGAGCAGCGGCGCGTTCGCCGGATTGGCGCGGAGCTGCGCCTTCATCACCACGCCCAGCGGCCGCCCCGGCGTCGCGACCAGCACCAGCCCACAGATGTCGCGCGTCCCGCCCGCCGCGGCGGCGAGCGCGATCAGCCCGCCCTCGCTATGCCCGAGCAGCCAGACGCAGCGCGCGCCGGTGCGCGCGCGCGTCACGGCGATCCAGGCGGCGGTGTCGCGGACGTAATCGTCCAGCGTCACGGCATTGCCGTCCGCCACCGCGCCCGCGCTGGCGAAGGCGCCGCGTTTGTCGATGCGCACGGTGGAGACGCGCTGCGCCGCCAGTCCTTCCGCGAGCAGGCGGTACGGCGCGGCCTTGATCCCCATCGGGTTGTTGCCGTCGCGATCGGTCGGACCCGATCCCGGGAGGATCAGCACGACGGGCGCGCCCTTGCCCGCGTCGACGTACGTCCCCTTCAGCGGCCCCTGCGGCCCGGCGGCGGCGATATCGGCACCCGTGACGGATGCGGCCAGCGCCACGGCGATCAGCAACATGCTTTTCCTCCCCCTCTAGCAGCGATCAGCCACGCACCGCGCGGCGCCGCCAGAACCACCATGAAAAGACGACCGGCGGCACCACCGCGACGCCGATCGCGGCGAACAGCAGCGCCATGCGCGCATCCGCCGACACGGGCAGCATCGCCGCCGCGATCAGCAGCACCCCGCCCAGGATCATCGTCCGCCCGCCGAGCCGGTGCGTCGCCACCCAATTGTCGGTGTCGGTCAACGTCCACGGCGTGCGGATCCCGACGAAGAAGCTGGGCCGCGACTTGGGCAGCACATTGCCGATGACGATCAGCAGCAGCCCCGCGCCCGCCAGCGGCAGCATCGCGGGCAGATCCCAGCCGAACGCCGGCGCCGCGATCTTCGCCTCCACCACCGCCATCAGCCCCAGCGTCCCTGCCCAGGCGGCGCGATAGACGGGCGCGCTCGCCGCCATCCTGTCCTGCAACGGTTCGAGCGCGGGCACCGCGGCGAGCACCAGGCTGATCGCCGCGGTGACGCCGACGCCGAAGAACAATGCGGCGGCGGCGGGCATCGTGCCGTTGACCGTCCCGTCCATGTCCCAATGCGTCGGCAATTGCGTCCCCGGCGGCAGGCGGTGCAACGCGAGCGCGGCGACCAGCGCCATCCCTGCGACGACGAGCGCCGATGCGGTCTTCAATCCCCGGTATGCCATGCGTCCTCCTGCGTCCTGCCCGCCGTCCCCGCCGCGGGATCGCCCGCGCCCACGCCCAGCCGCGCCATGAAGGCCATCATCACCTCTTCCAGCGTCGACAGGTTGAGCGTGTAAATCGTGCTGGTGCCGCGCGTTTCCGCCTGCACCAGCCCCGCGGCGCGCAGCTTGGCGAAATGCCCCGACATCGTCGGCTTCGACACGTCGAACCGCTCCGCGATCGCACCCGCACTCATCCCACCGCCCTTCAACAGTTCCAGAATGCGGCGGCGCGTCGGATGCGCCAGGGCTTCGAAGATGGTGTCCACGTCGGCAGCAAATCGTTAGGGATTTGCCTAATAAGCTGATCGCCTAACGATGGCAAGGGGGATGAGTGTGGGTTTCTGAGAAGGTCGCAGGCGGACAGGGCACTGGTGCGGCAACCGCATCGGCTTCGAGCGATCGAAAAGAGGCTGCCGCCAAACAAAAACGACGCGGGGGTGAATCCCGCGTCGCATGACGTCAGACGGCGCTGCAGCGCCGCTGGCCGAGCCGGCGGCTGGCAGCGAGGCTACGCCCGCTGCCATCGGCGGGGCGTGGCCCGCCCGCCGCCGTCAGAGCTTCTCCGTCAACTCTGGCACGACCTTGAACAGGTCGCCGACCAGGCCGATGTCCGCGACCTGGAAGATCGGCGCGTCTTCGTCCTTGTTGATCGCGATGATCGTCTTCGAATCCTTCATGCCGGCGAGGTGCTGGATCGCGCCGGAGATGCCGACGGCGATATAGACTTCGGGGGCGACGATCTTGCCGGTCTGGCCGACCTGATAGTCGTTGGGGACGAAGCCCGCGTCGACCGCGGCGCGGCTGGCACCGACGCCCGCACCCAGCTTGTCGGCGAGCGGTTCGATCAGCGCGTGGAAGTTCTCGCCGTTCTGCAGCGCGCGGCCGCCCGAGACGATGATCTTCGCGCTGGTCAACTCGGGCCGCGCGTTCTGCGCGATCTCGGCGCCGACGAACTTGGACACGCCCTTGTCGCCCGTCGTGGCGACCGGCTCGATCGTCGCCGATCCGCCGTCTGCCGCCGCCTTTTCGAAGGCGGTGCCGCGCACGGTGATGACCTTCTTGGCATCCGACGTCTGCACCGTCGCGATCGCGTTGCCGGCGTAGATCGGGCGGGTGAACGTATCCTCGCCCTCCACCGACAGGATGTCGCTGATCTGCATGGCGTCGAGCAACGCGGCGACGCGCGGCGCGACGTTCTTGCCCGTCGTGGTCGACGGCGCGACGAACGCGTCGTGGTGGCCCATCAGCTCGACGACGAGGGGCGCGACATTCTCCGCGAGCGCATGCGCATAGGCCGCGTCGTCGGCGACGTGGACCTTGCCGACGCCGGCGATCTTCGCCGCACCTTGCGCGACGGCATCGACACCCTCGCCCGCGACGAGCAGATGCACCTCGCCCAGCTTCGCTGCGGCGGTGACTGCCGACAGCGTGGCGTCCTTGACGGCGGCGCCGTCGTGTTCGACCCAAACCAGAGTCTTCATCGTTTCGATCCTCTCACCCCGTTCGGGCTGAGCTTGTCGAAGCCCTGCCCTTTTCGAACCGGTGTCTAAGTACAGCCCTTCGACAAGCTTAGGGCGAACGGAAAAGGGTGCCTATTTGGCGATGCCCATTGCATGCAGCTTGGCGACGAGCTCGTCGACGTCGGCGACCTTGATCCCCGCGCTGCGTTTCGCCGGCTCGACGACCTTGAGCGTCTTCAGTCGCGGCGTCACGTCGACGCCGTAATCGGCCGCCGTCTTCTGCGCGAGCGGCTTCGACTTGGCCTTCATGATGTTGGGGAGCGACGCATAGCGCGGCTCGTTGAGGCGCAAGTCGGTGGTGACGATCGCGGGGAGCGTGAACGTGTCCGTCTCCAGCCCGCCGTCGACCTCGCGCGTCACGGTGACGCCGTCGGCCGAAAGCTCGACCTTGGACGCGAAGGTGCCCTGGCCCCAGCCTAGCAGACCGGCGAGCATCTGGCCGGTCTGGTTGTTGTCGTCGTCGATCGCCTGCTTGCCGAGGATGACGAGTTGCGGCTGCTCTTCCTCGACGATCTTGGCGAGGATCTTGGCGACGCCGAGCGGCTCGACCTTTTCGTCGGAGGTCACCAGAATGCCGCGGTCGGCGCCCATGGCGAGCGCGGTGCGGATCGTTTCCTGCGCCTTGGGCTCGCCGATCGACACGACGACGATCTCGGTGACGCCCTTATCCTTCAGGCGGATGGCTTCCTCGACGGCGATCTCGTCGAACGGGTTCATGCTCATCTTGACGTTGGCGAGGTCGACCCCCGTCCCGTCCGCCTTCACCCGGGGCTTCACGTTATAGTCAAGCACGCGCTTGACCGGGACCAGCACCTTCATCAGCGTCCTTCCAGTCTTGCCGCCGGAGCCGTTCGAAGGCTCCGTATCGACGGCCGATATGGCGGTTTTCCGCCGTTTTCGCAAGTTCAGTATGGAAAAGCCTGCCGCTACGGCATCCTTGCCGCCCCAAACGCATTGGGCCCGGACATGGTGTCCGAGCCCGCGCGATTTCACCTGTCAGAGGGCGGAGACGATCACGCCGCCTTCTGGACCTCCGCGACGATCTTCTTCGCCGCATCGCCCAGGTCATTGGCCGGCACGATGGCGAGGCCGGAATTGGCGAGGATCTCCTTGCCCTTCTCGACGTTCGTGCCCTCGAGCCGGACGACGAGCGGGACCTGCAGGTTCACCTCCTTCGCCGCCGCGACGATGCCGTCGGCGATGATGTCGCAGCGCATGATGCCGCCGAAGATGTTGACCAGGATGCCCTTCACGTTGGGATCCTTGAGGATGATCTTGAACGCGGCCGTCACCTTTTCCTTGTTGGCGCCGCCACCGACGTCGAGGAAGTTGGCCGGGAACATGCCGTTGAGCTTGATGATGTCCATCGTCGCCATGGCGAGGCCGGCGCCGTTGACCATGCAGCCGATGTCGCCGTCGAGCTTGATGTAGGCGAGGTCGTACTTCGACGCCTCGATCTCGGCCGGGTCTTCCTCGGTCTCGTCGCGCAGTTCGGCGAGGTCCTTGTGACGGAACATCGCGTTCGAATCGAAACCGACCTTGGCGTCGAGCACCATCAGCTTGTTGTCGTCCGTGACGGCGAGCGGGTTGATCTCGATCTGCGCTGCGTCGGTGCCGAGGAACGCGGCATAGACTTTCGACGCGAGGCTCTGCGCCTGCTTGGCCAGATCGCCGGTCAGGCCGAGCGCCTTGGCGACGGCGCGGCCGTGGTGCGGCTGGAAACCCGTCGCCGGATCGACCGCGAAGGTGTGGATCTTCTCCGGCGTCGAATGCGCGACCTCTTCGATGTCCATGCCGCCCTCGGTCGAGACGACGAAGGCGACGCGGCCGGTGGCGCGGTCGACGAGGAGCGCGAGGTAGAATTCCTTGGCGATGTCCACGCCGTCGGTGACGTACAGGCGATTGACCTGCTTGCCGGCCTCGCCCGTCTGGATCGTCACCAGCGTGTTGCCGAGCATCTCGGTCGCGGCGTGGCGGACCTCGTCCTCGGTCTTGGCGAGGCGGACGCCGCCCTTCGCCTCGGCGGGCAGTTCCTTGAACTTGCCCTTGCCGCGGCCGCCGGCGTGGATCTGCGCCTTCACGACGTAGAGCGGTCCGGGCAGCTTCTTGGACGCCTCGACCGCCTCCTCGACGCTCATCGCGGCGAAGCCGGCCGGAACGGGCACGCCGAACTTCGCCAGCAGTTCCTTGGCTTGATATTCGTGAATGTTCATGGCCTGCCTCGCCTCATGCTACTATATGGAGAGTTGGCGACGCCCTTCGCACAGGCGGCCAGATGAATCCACCCCGGATTTGCGGGCGCGCCCCGCCTTAATGCAAGTGCATCGCAATAGACGGAACATCTATGGCCTGGCCGTTCGGCATTCTCCTCTTCCTTGGCACGGTGACCGGCATGGAGGCGTTCGCCTATGCCGCCCACCGCTGGATCATGCATGGGCCGGGCTGGTTCCTGCATGAAAGCCATCATCGGCCGCGTCACGGCAACTGGGAACTGAACGATCTGTATGCCGCGATCTTCGCGGTGCCGTCGTTCGTGCTGCTGCTCGGCGGGGTGCAGCTGGGCTGGTGGCCGGGCTGCGCGTGGATCGGCTCGGGGATCGCGGCCTATGGCGCGATCTATTTCGGGTTCCACGACGTCATCGTCCACAGGCGGCTGCCGACGCGATACCTGCCCAGATCCGCGTACATGAAGCGGATCATCCAGGCGCACCGGCTGCATCACGTCGTCGAGACGAAGGAGGGCACGGTCAGCTTCGGCTTCCTCGTCGCGCCGAAGCCCGAGGCGCTGAAGGCGGAGCTGAAGCGGCGCCAGCGCGCCGGCGTGCGCGCGCCGGCGCGCGAGGCGTCGTTGGCAGAAAAGTAACCTTCGCAGGCCTATACCGGGCGCCATGGAACAGCCGAGCTTCAACGGGCCGATCGAATCGCTGGATGGCGGCGACCATCGCCAGTCGCTGCGCAAGGCCGTGCGGATGCGCGCGCACCTGCGCGACCGGGGACAGACCCGCTTCGAGATCGACGTCACCGACCTGTCGCTGTCGGGCTTTCGCGCGGAAACGAGCTTCACGTTGTGGCCGGGCACCGTCGTGTGGCTGACGCTGCCGGGCCTCGCCGGGCTGGAGGCGGTGGTCGCGTGGCGCGACAAGTCCCAGTACGGCTGCGCCTTCGCCAAGCCGCTGCACCCGGCGGTGTTCGAGCATATTATTGCGCTCAGCCAGCGCTAGGCGCGGCCACGCCCGCGCCGATGCGCGATAGCGCAAGCGCTGGCTCGGCCGGCGGGTCGGCCTCAGCCGAGCCCGTCCGACGTCATGACGACGGCTTCGCCGGCGTCGTCACGTCAGACGGATCGCGCTTTCGCGCGCCCGCTGGCCGGACTGACCGCTGCGCTTTGCGCATCGGCGCGGACGTGGCCGCGCCTGCGGTCAGTCGAACAGACTGCTCACGCTGGTTTCGTCCGCGATCCGCTTGATCGCCTCGCCGAGCAGCGGCGCGATCGGCAGGTGGCGGATCTTGCCCGCTTTTCCGATCGATTCGTGGTTGCCGATCGAATCGGTGATGACGAGTTCGCGCAACGCCGATCCCTCGACCCGCGCGACCGCGCCGCCCGACAGCACGCCGTGCGTCACATAGGCGACGACGTCCTCCGCCCCCGCCTCGCGCAGCGCCGCCGCCGCGTTGCAGAGCGTGCCGGCCGAATCGACGATATCGTCGATGAGGATGCAGAAACGCCCCTCGACGTCGCCGATGATGTTCATCACCTCCGATTCGCCCGCGCGCTCGCGGCGCTTGTCGACGATCGCGAGCGGCGCGTTGTCGAGCCGCTTGGCGAGCTGGCGCGCGCGCACCACGCCGCCGACGTCGGGCGAGACGACCATCAGGTTCTTGCCCGAAAAGCGCGCGTGGATGTCCGCGCTCATCACCGGCGCGGCGTAGAGATTGTCGGTCGGGATGTCGAAGAAGCCCTGGATCTGCCCGGCGTGCAGGTCGACCGACAGCACGCGATCGGCGCCTGCGACGGTGATCAGGTTGGCGACGAGCTTCGCCGAGATCGGCGTGCGCGGCCCAGGCTTCCGATCCTGGCGGGCATAGCCCATGTACGGGATGACCGCGGTGATACGCTTTGCCGACGCGCGCTTCAGCGCATCGATGATGATGAGCAATTCCATCAGATTGTCGTTCGCGGGAAAGCCGGTCGACTGGATGACGAACACGTCCTCGCCGCGCACATTCTCCTGGATCTCGACGAAAATCTCTTCGTCGGCGAAACGGCGCACCAGCGCCTCGGTCAGCGGCAATTCCAGATAGCCCGCGATCGCCTTCGCCAGCGGAAGGTTCGAATTGCCGGTCATCAATTTCATGCGCTACGCTCCCGCCCGAGATGCGAGGCGCCTTAGTCGTCGAATCGCAATTGCGCAAAGGGAAGGGTATCGCGTGGCGGGACAGGCGACGTTCCGGATCGGCGAGGCCGACCGGCTGGTCGCGACGGTGCGCCGGCCTGCGCGCGACCGGCGTTGAGCGGCACGCTTGTCCATGCGCGCCGCGCTGATAAGGCGCTGGCGGTATGACCGTCACCCGCTTCGCCCCCTCGCCCACCGGCCTGCTGCATGTCGGCAACATCCGTGCCGCGCTTCACAACTGGATGCTGGCGCGGCAGGGGGGCGGGCGGTTCGTGCTGCGTATCGACGATACCGATGCGGAACGGTCGGAGGAGCGGTACGTCGACGCGATCCGCGCCGACCTTGCCTGGCTGGGGCTGACCCCCGACCTGGAAGTGCGCCAGTCGGAACGGTTCGCGCTGTATCAGGCGCGGTTCGACGCGCTGGTCGCGGCGGGGCGCATCTATCCGGCGTATGAAAGCGCGCAGGAGCTCGACCTGAAGCGAAAGGTGCTGCTGGGGCGCGGCCTGCCGCCCGTCTACGACCGCGCCGCGCTGTCGCTGACGCAGGCGGAGCGCGACCGGCTGGAGGCGGACGGCGTGCGCCCGCACTGGCGATTCCGGCTCGACCATGACGCGCCGCTGGCGTGGGACGACCTGATCCGCGGGCCACAAAGGTTCGACCCGAAGACGATGAGCGACCCCGTCGTGCGCCGCGCCGACGGATCTTGGCTGTACATGCTGCCCTCCGCGATCGACGACGCCGACCTCGGCATCACGCATGTGGTGCGGGGCGAGGACCACGTCTCGAACACCGCGCTGCAGCTGCAGATGTTCGCCGCGATGGGCGTCGCTCCGCCGCGCTTCGGCCATGCCGCGTTGCTGACCGGGGCGGAAGGCAAGTTGTCGAAGCGGCTCGGCTCGCTGGGCGTCGATCATTTCCGCGAACAGGGGATCGAGCCGCAGGCGGTGATCGCGCTGCTCGCGCGGATCGGCACGAGCGATCCCGTCGAGCCCGTGATCGACCCCGCGCCGCTGATCGAAAGCCTCGACTTCGCGCGCTTCGGCCGCGCGCCCGCGCGCTTCGACGAGGCGGAACTGGCGCAGGTCAATGCGCGCATCATCCATCAGCTGCCGCATGCGGCGGTGGCGGACCGGCTGCCCGCCGGAATGGGCGCAGCGGAATGGGATGCGGTGCGCCCCAATCTGTCGCGCGTCGCCGACGCCGCCGACTGGTGGCACGTGATCGAGGGGCCGGTCGATGCCCCAGCCTTCGACGCGGAAACGCGCGCTTTCCTGGCGCAGGCGGCCGAGGCGGCGGAGTCGATCGACTGGGGCGGCGACCCGTGGCACGCGCTGACCGATACGCTGAAGGCGCGGACGGGGCGCAAGGGCAAGGCGCTGTTCCTGCCGCTGCGCCAGGCGCTGACCGGCCGCGACCAAGGCCCGGACATGGCGGCGCTGTTGCCGCTGGTCGGGCGCGACCGGGCGGTGGAGCGGCTGCGCGGCGCCGCTACGTGACGCGATCGTCATGGAGCGCGCACCGCCGCGGCACGTTGGGCGCGATATCGACCCTTTGCTTTGCGGAGCCCGCCATGCGCCACCGTCTTGCCGCTGTCCTGCTGTCCGCCGGCCTCCTTGCCACAGCGCCCGCGAAGGCGGCCTGCCTGCCCGGTCCGCTGTGGGTCGACCTGCCGCCGCAGCGGATGGACAGCCGGCTGCAGGACGTCGCGCACAAGACGGGGTGCTTCGTACGCTTCGACAGCGCCCGCATCGGCAGCGTCATGGCGCCGCGCGTCCGCGGGCGGCTGACCAGCCCGGCGCTGTTCGTCCGCTCGGTGCGCGGCACCGGGCTGGAGGCGAACCGGACCGGCGGCGCGTGGCACGTCGACCGGATGCAACAGGATCGGTTCGGGCAGCGAATCGCCGCCCTGTCGCATGCGATCGACGCGCGGCGGCTGCCGCCGCATCGCGCGGCGATGCTCCACCGCGACCTGCGCCGGGTACGCGACGGCGTCGCCGGCGCAGTCCGGGCGCAAGGTTTCCTGAGCGCGGCGGAGCAGGCGGGCTATCAGCGCGCGCTGGATGGCGTAGCGGCGCGCCTGCGCGGCTAGGCTCTTTCAACACGACAGCGGACGAGATCGCGGTCGCCCGATGACGAACACGCATGTCTTGACGATGATACGTGATGATGTAACATTATATGTCCTGCAGGAGAATGACCCGCCATAAGATCGTCAGGAGAGGTTCCATGTACGCAGACCGCTACGCCAGACCGACCCGCTTCAGCCCGACCGGCCTCACCGCCGCCGTGGCGATCAACGCCGCGCTCGTCGCGGCCCTGATCTTCGCCGCCCCGCACGTCCTGCCGACGCCGCCGGCCGACGGCCCGCTCGACACCTACACCGTCCCCAGCGACCCGCCGCCGCCCCCGCCCACGCCGCAGCCCGAGCCGCACGAGAAGAGTGCGCGCGTGCCCGACGAGGTCATCGTCGCGCCGCGGCCGGACGTGCCCGTCATCCGCGACACGATCGTGCCGACGGTCGATCCGACCTTTGCTCCGCCGACGTACGGCGACCGGATCGGCGCCGACCCCGTCGTCCGCGTCGATCCGGGTCCGGTCGCGACGCCGCTCCCGCCGCTGGTCGCGCCCAGCATCGACCCACGCTACGCCGACGCGCTGCAGCCGCCCTATCCCGCCGCCGAGCGGCGCGCCAATCGCGAGGGCCGCGTCACCGTACACGCGCTGATCGGCGTCGATGGCCGGGTGAAGCAGATCGAGCGGGTCGACGCGACCAGCGACGCCTTCTGGAAGGCGACCGAGGCGCAAGCGCTGTCGCGCTGGCGCTTCCGTCCCGGCACCCGCGGCGACGTGCCGGTCGAGGCGTGGCGGACGATGACGCTGCGCTTCGTGCTGGAGGACGATTGATACCGCACGTCCGGCCGGCGCCGGGCGGATCGGATCGGATCGGATCGGATCGGGAGGGCTGGTCGCGGCGCGCCGGTCCTCCTATCTTTGCTGCCATGCAGTTCTTCAGCCGCTTTTCGCCGGTTCGCGCCTACAAGGATCTGCGCCTGTTTCTGGCAGGCCGGCAGCGGCACGAACTGGGCTTCCTCGCCGCCGCGGTCGCGATCACCGGCTTCTTCATCTACGCCTTTGCGCGCAACGATTACGACATTCCGCCCAAACCGCCGGAGATCATCTACGTCCAGCAATGGACCGCGGACCGGACCGACGCGCAGATCAAGGCGCAGCAGGCGATCGACAAGTTGAAGAAGGACAAGGAGATCGACGCCTATAACGCGCGCGTCGACAAGATGCGCGCGCAGTTCAAGGCGGTCGACGACACGATGAACAAGTGGGGGCTGTAGGCGCGGACGACCGGCGCTGGATGGCCGCCGCGCTGACGCTCGCCGCGCGGTCGCGCGGTCGCACGGCGCCCAACCCCAACGTCGGCTGCGTCATCGTCCTGAACGGCCGCGTCGTCGGCCGCGGCTGGACGCAGCCGGGCGGCCGCCCCCACGCGGAGGCGATGGCGCTGGCAGAGGCCGGCGACGCGGCGCGGGGCGCCACCGCCTATGTCACGCTCGAACCCTGCGCCCATGAAAGCGCGCGCGGTCCGGCTTGTGCGTCCCTGCTCGTCGCGGCCGGTGTCGCGCGCGTCGTCGCGGCGCTGCGCGATCCCGATCCGCGCACCGATGGCGACGGCTTCCGACGCCTGCGCGCCGCGGGAATCGCGGTGGCCGACGGGGTGGGCGGCGACGACGCGCGCCGCAGCATGGCGGGTTTCCTGACCCGGCGCCGGCTCGGTCGCCCGTTCGTGACGCTGAAACTCGCCACCTCGCTCGACGGCCGCATCGCGCTTCCCGACGGGGCGAGCCGCTGGATCACCGGCCCCGAATCGCGCGCGCATGCACACCTCGAGCGCAGCCGACATGAGGCGATCCTGGTCGGACGGAGGACATGGGATGCGGACCGGCCGGCGCTCGACGTGCGGCTGCCCGGGCTGGCGGCACGGAGCCCGCTGAGGGTGGTGCTTTCCTCCACTCGCTCTGATGTCATTCCGGCGGACGCCGGGACCCATGGATCCGGTATGGCCGGAGGCGAAAGCACGCCGCCATCCGTCGGTCCCAGCGTTCGCCGGGATGACGAGGGATTGGCAGATGATGGATTGGGCAGCGTGGTCGTCATCCCCTCCCCCCATGCCATCGCCAGCCTTCCCGGCGACCACATCCTCGTCGAGGGCGGTGCCGGGACGGCGGCCGCGTTTCTCGCCGCCGACCTCGTCGACCGCCTGCTGCTCTATCGCGCGCCCGTCATCGTCGGCGCGGGGCTGGCCGCGATCGGCGACATCGGCCTGACCGACCTCGCCGCCGCGCACGGGCGCTGGCGCTGCATCGACGCGCGCCCGCTTGGCAGCGATCGGCTCGAGGTCTACGAGCGCATCCTATGTTCACCGGCATAGTCAGCGACGTCGGCACGATCGACGCGGTCGAGCACCGCGGCGACACCCGCGTCCGCATCCTCACCGCCTACGATCCCGCCGGCATCGACCTCGGCGCGTCGATCGCCTGTTCGGGCGTCTGCCTGACCGTCGTCGACAAGGGCACCGATACGGGCGGCGCGCACTGGTTCGCGGTCGACGTCTCGGGCGAGACGATCGCGCGCACCGCCGACCAGTGGCGCGAGGGGCAAAGGCTCAACCTCGAACGCGCGATGAAGCTGGGCGACGAACTGGGCGGCCATATCGTCACCGGCCATGTCGACGGCGTCGCGACCGTCGTCGGAATCCGTCCCGACGGCGATTCGCACCGCATCGGCTTCGCCATCCCCGCGGACCTCGCGCCCTTCGTCGCGACCAAGGGGTCGATCACGGTCGACGGCGTCTCGCTCACCGTCAACGCGGTCGAGGACAAGGGCGACACAACCCATTTCACGGTCAACCTGATCCCGCATACGCAGGCGGTGACGACGCTGGGCGATCTTGCCGAGGGCCAGCGCGTCAACATCGAGATCGACGTCCTTGCCCGCTACCTCCAACGCATGGAACATTATCGTGGCCAGTCCCGCTAAGGTGGCATCGCTCCGCCACGCCTTCCTCTCCAGCCCCGAGGAGATCATCGACGAGGCGAAGAACGGCCGGATGTTCATCCTGGTCGACGACGAGGATCGCGAGAACGAGGGCGACCTCGTCATTCCGGCGCAGATGGCGACGCCGGAGAAGATCAACTTCATGGCGACGCACGGCCGCGGCCTGATCTGCCTCGCGCTGACCAAGCGGCGGGTCGAGGAACTCGGCCTGTCGCTGATGAGCCGCAACAACGGCACGCGCTACGAAACCGCCTTCACCACCTCGATCGAGGCGCGCGACGGCGTGACGACGGGCATCTCCGCCGCCGACCGCGCGCGCACGGTCGCGGTCGCGATCGACGCGTCGAAGGGTCGCGAGGAGATCGTGACGCCGGGCCACGTCTTCCCCCTCGTCGCGCGCGACGGCGGCGTGCTGGTGCGCACCGGCCATACCGAGGCGGCGGTCGACGTCTCGCGCCTCGCCGGGCTCAACCCGTCGGGCGTGATCTGCGAGATCATGAACGACGACGGCACGATGGCGCGGCTCGACGACCTCGTCGCCTTCGCACAGCGCCACAACCTGAAGATCGGCACGATCCGCGACCTCATCGCCTATCGCCGCCGCCACGACCATCTCGTCGAGAAGCGCGCGGAAGCCCGCTTCAGCAGCGAATGGGGCGGCGAGTGGACCGCGATGACCTTCTGGAACCGCGCCACCGGATCCGAGCAGATCGCGCTGGTGAAGGGCAAGGTCGATCCGGCGACGCCGACGCTGGTGCGCATGCACGCGCTCTCCCCGTTCGCCGACATCTTCGGCGAGGGCGGCGGGCGCGCCGAATTGCTGCGCCGGTCGATGGAGATCATCGGCGAGGAAGGCGCGGGCGTCGTCGTCGTCATCAACCGCCCCCGCCCCGACCAGTTCACCGTCGCGCTGCAGGCGAAGGCGGGCACGCTGCCGCCGGCGGAGATGGAGGAATTGCGCGACTATGGCGTCGGCGCGATGATCCTGACCGAGCTGGGCGTCGAGGAGATGGTGCTGCTTACCAACACGCATCACACGCTCGTCGGCCTCGACGGCTACGGCCTGTCGATCGTCGGCGAACGGCCGATCGACTGATCTTTCGAAAGACGAACGCTCATGGCCCATATCCTCATCGTCGAGGCGCGCTTCTACGACCATCTGAACGACATGCTGCTCGCCGGCGCGCGTGCCGCGATCGAGGCCGCCGGCCACAGCCACGCGACGGTGACCGTCCCCGGCGCGCTGGAGGTGCCCGGCGCGATCGCGATGGCCGCGGAAACCGGCCAATATGACGCCTTCGTCGCGCTCGGCGTCGTCATCCGCGGCGAAACCTATCATTTCGAGATCGTCTCGAACGAGAGCGCGCGCGGGATCATGGCGCTGACGATGGATGGCCTGGCCATCGGCAACGGCATCCTGACGACGGAGAACGAGGACCAGGCGATCCGCCGGGCCGACCCCGCGCAGCTCGACAAGGGCGGCGGCGCGGCCGAGGCGGCGCTTGCGATGCTCGCGCTCAAGCACCGGCTCGGCTGAGGCGATGCGCGCAGGCCCGGTTCTCTTCACGCCGCGGCTGATGCTCAGGCCGCTTAGCGGGGAAGATTTCGAGGGCTGGGCCGCGTTTCATGCCGACGCGGAGACGATGCGCTTCCTCGGCGGCGTGCAGTCGCGCGAAGTCGCCTGGCGCAGCCTTTGCGGCATGGCAGGCGCGTGGATGATCCGCGGCTTTTCGATGTTCGCGGTGATCGAGCGCGACAGCGGCGACTGGGTCGGCCGCGTCGGCCCGCATCAGCCCGAGGGCTGGCCGGGAACGGAAATCGGCTGGGGCATCCAGCGCGGATTCGCCGGCCGCGGCTATGCCTATGAAGCGGCCTGCGCGGCGATGGACTATGCGGTCGACGTGCTCGGCTGGACGCGCATCATCCACACGATCGATCCCGACAACCACGCCTCGATCGCGCTCGCACGGCGGCTGGGCGCGAGCAACGGCGGACCCGTGACGCTGCCGCCCCCGCTCGCCGATTTCCGCGTCGACGCCTGGGGCCAGAGCGCCGCCGACTGGCGCGCGCGGCGCCGCGCATGATGACGCCGCCGCCCTCGCGCTGGAAGGTGGTGGAGCGCGGGCGACGGCTCGAGGTGATCGACACGCATACCAGCGCGCGGGCCACGTCTCACGCGCGCGCCGCGCCTCCATCGACACCGCGCGCCACACCTCTGACGACGCCGGGGTCGCCCCATGCCTGGCTGCGCAAGGTCAGCTTCGACGGCACCGCCGATCTGACCACCCATCGGCTTTATGACGACCACGGGCCGCGCACGATCCGCCTCGATCCCGGCAGCGCGCGGATCGTCAACGGAGCTTTTGCGGGCCTGATCGCGCTCGCGGTGGCGTTGGTCGTCGCCGCGGTATTCTGGCCCGCTATCCTCCTCGTCCTGGCCGCGCTGGCGCAGAACAAGGTGCGAGCTGGTGTGCGTCGGCGGGTGACAGAGTGGCTGGATCGGGTGGCGCGGGAAGCGTCGTGAAAAATGATATCCTCCCCGCAAGCGGGGAGGATTAGATCGTCAGGCCGCCTCGGTTTCCAGCGCGGGATAGTCGGTGTAGCCTTCCGGGCCCTTCGTATACCAAGTCTTGGGATCGTCCTGGTTGAGCGGCGCGTCGCGGCGCAGGCGCTCGACGAGGTCGGGGTTGGCGATGAACTTGCGGCCGAAGGCGATCGCGTCGGCGACCCCCGAATCGAGATCGGCCTGCGCCGTGTCCTTCTCGTAATCCTGGTTGAGGATCAGCGGGCCGGTGAACACCTTGCGGATTTCGGGGCTCAGCTTGGGCACGTCGGTCTTGCCGAACGTGCCGTCCGGACCCTGCTCACGCAGTTCGAGGAAGGCGATGCCGAGGTCGTTCAGCGCCTTGGCCGCAGGTACGAACACGCTGGCCGGATCGCTGTCGTCCGCGCCTTGCGTCTCGCCGTTGGGCGACAGGCGAATGCCGGTACGCCCCGCGCCGATCGCATCGACGACGCGCGCCACCGCCTCGCGCATGAAGCGGATGCGGTTTTCCGGGCTGCCGCCGTAATCGTCGTCGCGATGGTTGGTGCCGTCGCGCAGGAACTGGTCGATCAGATAGCCATTGGCGCCGTGCAGCTGCACCCCGTCGAAGCCGGCGCGGATCGCCGCGCGCGCCGCATCGGCATACTCATCCTGCGCGCGGGCGATGTCGTCCAGCGTCGCCGCCTTCGCCTCGGCATAGGGGTTTTCCGGTTTGTGATAGGGCGCGCGCGTCGCCGACGACGACAGGGGCTGCTGCCCGGTGACGTCGGGCCGTGCGAGACGCCCCATGTGCCATATCTGCGCGACGATCTTGCCGCCGGCCTGATGCACCGCCTCGGTCACGGGCTTCCACGCTTCGACCTGTTCGTCCGTCCACAGCCCCGGCGCGTTGGGCCAGCCGAGGCCCAGCCGGCTCACCCCCGTGCCTTCGGTGACGATCAGGCCGGCGCCGGCGCGCTGGCGATAATAATCGATCATGATCTCGGTCGGCACGTGATCGTCGGTCGCGCGGCCACGCGTCAGCGGCGCCATCACCACGCGGTTGGCGGCGGCGATATCGCCGTAGCGGATAGGGTCGAACAGACTCGTCATCGAACACTCCGTTTTGTTGCCTGACGCGGGGCAGATAGGACGCTACAGGGAGGCATGCACCAGGATAGGTCGCAAAGAAAAACTGTTGGCCCCCTAACGCAGATCGGCGGAGCCGGGTCCGTCGCGGCGACACCGGCGCCGGCGACGCCGCCCGCGCACCCGCTCGCCTTCGCCGCGCTGGTGCTCGCGAACGTCGCGCTCGCCTTCGGGCCGTGGTTCGTGCGGCTGGCGGACGTCGGACCCGTCTCCGCCGCCTTCTGGCGGATCGCGCTGGCGGTCCCCTTCCTCGCCGCACTGGCCATCGCCAGCGGCGCGCGGCCGGCGCGCCTGCCGCGCGGGCTCGTCGTGCTGCTGATCGTATCGGGCGTCGCCTTCGCCGGCGATCTCGGCAGCTGGCATCTCGGCATCGTGCGCACCACGCTCGCCAACGCCACGCTGTTCGGCAATTGCGCGATTCTGATCTACCCGCTGTACGGGTTCCTCGTCGCGCGCGCCTGGCCGACGCGGGGGCAGGCGGTCGCGCTGGCGCTCGCCGCGGCGGGGGCGGCTTTGCTGCTCGGCCGCTCATACCAGCTCGATCCGCGCAATCTCGCGGGCGACCTGCTCTGCATCCTCGCCGGGCTGCTCTACACGCTCTACATCGCGATGATGGCGCGCATTCGCGTGCGCATGGCGCCGCTGCCGACGATTGCGCTGGCCAGCGCGACGAGCGTGCTGCCGCTGCTGCTCTACGCCTGGGCACTGGGCGAGACGATCCTGCCGCATCACTGGACGCCGCTGATCGCGCTGGCGCTGGTCAGCCAGGTGATCGGCCAGGGCCTGATGATCTTCGCGATCGGCCAGCTGTCGCCGCTGGTCGTCGGCATCGCCCTGCTCATCCAGCCGATCGTCGCGGGCACGATCGGCTGGATCGCCTATGGCGAGCGGCTGCACGGAGCCGACTGGGTCGGCGTCGCGTTGGTGGCGGCGGCATTGGTGCTGGTGCGCCGCGGCGAGGTTGCGCCCCGCCCGCAGGAAGCGCAGGAGGAACGGGCATGACCGAGGACATGACACTCGACGAAATCCGACTGGCGCTGGCGCCGGGCATCGCCGCCAACGCCGCATTCGACGGCTGGGGCGATGCGGCGCGCGACATGGCGGCGGATGCGGCCGGCGTCGACCGCGACATTGCGCGACTCGCCTTCCAGGACGGCGCGGTCGGCATGATCGACGCATGGTTCGCCCACGTCGATGCGGCGATGACCGCGGCGCTCCCGGCCGAGACGCTGAAAGCGATGCCGATCCGCACGCGGATCAACGAACTGGTCACCGCGCGCCTGACCGCGATGGCGCAGGATCGCGAGGCGCTGCGCCGCGCGCTCGCCATCCTCGCGATGCCGCAGAACGTCGGCCGCGCCGCGAAGCTAGGCTGGCGCAGCGTCGATGCGATGTGGCGGCTCGCGGGCGATACCGCGACTGATTACAACCATTACACCAAGCGCACGATCCTGCTCGGCGTCTATGCCGCGACGTTGACGGTGTTCCTCGATGACGACAGCGATGGCTTCGCCGACACGCGCGCCTTCCTCGGCCGGCGGATCGAGGGGATCATGCGATTCGAGAAGGCGAAGGCCGGGATGATCCGCCGCGCCGAACACCGGCCCAGCCTGTCGCGGTTCATCGGCCGGTTGCGGTATCCGGTGGTGTAATTCCCCCTACCCTCCCCGCTCGCGGGGAGGGGGACCAGCGAAGCTGGTGGAGGGCGGCCGCCACGCAGCGCAACGCCTGCCGCACGCCCCCTCCACCGCCTGCGGCGATCCCCCTCCCCGTGCCGGGGAGGATAAACGGTAATTGATAATCAATCGCACCGCGCTTATAGAGGTGTGGTGTTGTCCAAGCTGAACCTCGAGACGCTGCCGCGCCATCACGCCGCCACGGTCGATGCGATCGACTGGACCCGCCTGTCCCAGCCGGAGGCGCGCCGTCTGCGCGAGCTCGGCTTCGACGAGGGCGTGCCGGTGGAGGTGCTGCATCGCGCGCGCCTGGGCGGCGGGCCGATCGCGTGCCGCATCGGCCGGATGACGGTGGCGCTGCGCCGCGCGGTCGCCGCCGCGATCCAGGTCTCGGTCCCGCTTCCCGCCGAATAGGGATGAACCAAGCGCCGCTGGTCGCGCTGGTCGGCAATCCCAACGCCGGCAAGAGCGCGCTGTTCAACGCGCTGACGGGCGCCCGGCAGAAGGTCGGCAATTATCCCGGCGTGACGGTGGAGCGCCATTCCGGCCGACTAGCGCTCGACGACGGTCGCCCGGTCGAGCTGATCGACCTGCCCGGCGCGTACAGCCTCGATCCGTCCAGCCCCGACGAGCGCGTGACGCGCGACGTCGTCACCGGAAAGAGCGGGCTCGAGCGGCTGCCCGACGCCCTGGTCGTCGTCGTCGACGCCGCCAACCTCGACAACCATCTGCGCTTCACGCTGCAGCTGATCGCGCTCGGCCTGCCCGTCGTCGTCGCGCTCAACATGATCGACCTTGCCGAACGCGACGGGCTGACGCTCGACCCGGCGGTGCTGGAGCGCGAGCTGGGCGTGCCGGTGATCCCGACCGTCGCGGTGCGCCGCCGCGGGCTCGATGCGCTGCGCGCCGCACTCGGCCGCGCGATCGTGCCGACGACCGGCGTCGTGCCCCTGCGCTCCTCCGACGGCAGCGTGCAGGACGATATCGTCACGCTGCAACGCCGCGCGCGCAAGATCGCGAGCGCGGCGACCGTGGCGGAGACGAGCGGACGGCGCTGGATGCACCTGCTCGACGCGGTGGCGCTGCACCCCGTCGCCGGGCCGTTGCTGCTCGCGACGATCCTGTTCGTCATGTTCCAGGCGGTTTTCAGCTGGGCGAAGGTGCCCGCCGACGCGATCGACGCCGGCTTCGCGGGGCTGCAGGGTCTGGTGACGACGCATCTGCCCGACGGCTTCTTCCGCTCGCTGCTCGCCGACGGCCTGATCGCCGGCGTCGGCGCGGTGGTGGTGTTCCTGCCGCAGATCCTGATCCTGTTCCTGTTCATCCTGATGCTCGAATCGTCGGGCTATATGGTCCGCGCCGCCTTCCTGATGGACCGGCTGATGGCGACGGTCGGCCTGTCGGGGCGCGCGTTCATCCCGCTCCTGTCCAGCTTCGCCTGCGCGGTGCCCGGCATCATGGCGACGCGCACGATCGAGGACGAGAAGGACCGGCTGACCACGATCCTGATCGCGCCGCTGATGACGTGCAGCGCGCGCTGGCCGGTCTACACGCTGATCATCGGCGCGATGATCCCCGACGTGCAGGTGCTGCCCTTCGTCCGCCTGCAGGGACTGGTGATGTTCGGCCTGCTGCTGATCGGCATCGTCGGCGCCTATGTCGCCGCGCTTATATTGCGCCGCACGGTGACGAAGGGCGCCTCGTCCGGCTTCATGATGGAGATGCCGAAGTATCAGGTGCCGCGGATCGGCGACATCGCGCTCGGCCTGTGGCAGCGTGCGCTCGTCTTCCTGAAGCGCGCAGGGACCACGATCGCGGCGACGACGATGGTGCTGTGGTTGCTCCTCTCCTTCCCCAAGCCTCCGCAAGGCAGCGGGATCAGCCCGGTCGATTATTCGATCGCCGGGCGGATCGGCCACGGCATCGAACTGGTGGTGAAGCCGATCGGCTTCAACCGCGACATCGCGCTCGCCTTGCTGCCCGCGATGGCGGCGCGCGAGGTCGCGGTATCCGCGATCGGCACCGTCTATGCGATTGACGACACCGACGGGAAGGGGACCGACCGGATCACCGACCAGATCCGCGGTCGCTGGACGCTGCCGACCGCGCTCGCCTTCCTGATGTGGTTCGTCTTCGCGCCGCAGTGCATTTCCACCATCGCGGTGACGCGGCGCGAGACCAACGGCTGGAAGTGGCCGCTCTTCATGGTCGGCTACCTTTTTGCGGCGGCCTATGTCATGGCGGGGATCACATTCTGGCTGGCAACGTTGGCCGGCCTCTAAGAGGGTTTCATGGCAGGCAGCGTCAACAAGGTCATTCTCGTCGGCAACCTGGGGCGCGACCCCGAGTCGCGCACGTTCCAGAACGGCGGCAAGGTGGTGAACCTGCGCATCGCGACGTCCGAATCGTGGAAGGACCGCAACACCGGCGAGCGCAAGGAAAAGACCGAATGGCATTCGGTCGCGATTTTCAACGAAGGCCTCGCCAACGTCGCCGAACGCTTTCTGCGCAAGGGGTCGAAAGTCTATATCGAAGGCCAGCTGCAGACCCGCAAATGGCAGGATCAGCAGGGCAACGACAAATATTCGACCGAGGTCGTGCTGCAGGGTTTCAACTCCGTGCTGACTATGCTCGACGGGCCCGGCGGCGGTGGCGGCCAGGGCGGCGGCAGCCGTAGCGGCGGCGGCGACGAATGGGGTGGCGGTGACGATTTCGGCGGCGGCGCCGCGGGCAGCTATGGCGGTGGCGGTGGCAACCGCGGCGGTGGCGGCTTCGGCGGCGGCCAGTCGGGCGGTAACCGGGGTGGCGGCAATGCCGGTGGCTTCGGCGGTGGTCAGCCGGGTGGCTTCGCCGACGATCTCGACGACGACGTACCGTTCTGATCGTGGACCCCGCTCCTACGCCTAGCGCACCGGGCTGGCGGATCGACGAGCGCGCGCGGCTGGCGCTTCTGGCCAGCTACCAGCCCCGCTCGCTGCGCGATTCGGCCGCGCTCAAGCAGATCACCGACTTCGCCGCCGCCTTGTGCGAGACGCCGATCGCGCTCGTCACGCTGATCGAGGACGATGACCAGCTGTTCCTCGCCAAGACCGGGCTGGCAATGGAGAGGACGCCGCGCGCCATCTCCTTCTGCGACCACACGATCCGCATGGAACGGGCGCTCGTGGTGCCCGATACGCACGACGACCTCCGGTTCGCCACCAACCCGCTCGTCACCGCGGCGCCGTTCATCCGCTTCTACGCCGGGGTTCCGTTGCGGGGCGACGGCAACGTGCCGCTCGGCGCGCTGTGCGTGCTCGACGATCACCCGCGCGCAGGGCTGACCCCCCTGCAGCTGCAGGGGCTGGAGGTGCTCGCCGCCAACGTCATGGCGCGGCTGACCGATCACCGCGACGCGACGCAGCGCCGCGACCAGGCCAATGTCGCGGCACGCGCGCTGACCGACAGCGAGGACCGGTTCCGCACGCTGGCCGACACGATGCCGCAGATGGTCTGGTCGACGCTGCCCGACGGCTATCACGATTATTACAATGCGCGCTGGTACGAATTCACCGGTACCCCGCCGGGGTCGACCGATGGCGAGGGGTGGAACGACATGTTCCATCCCGACGACCAGGATCGCGCGTGGAGCGTCTGGCGGCACAGCCTGGCGACGGGCGATCCCTATCAGATCGAATATCGGCTGCGCCATCGTGACGGCACGTACCGCTGGGTGCTGGGCCGCGCGCTGCCGATCCGCGATGGCGAGGGGCGGATCACGCGCTGGTTCGGCACCTGCACCGATATCCATGAGCAGAAACTGGCGCTCGAGGAGCGGGAGATCGTCAGCCAGGAGCTGTCGCACCGTATCAAGAACATCTTTGCCGTCGTTTCCGGCCTGATCTCCTTCGCCGCGCGTGGCAAGCCCAACTTCGCCGCGACCGCCGCGGACCTGCGCGAACGCATCACTGCGCTCGGCCGGGCGCACGATTTCGTGCGCCCGCACAGCGCGACCAGCGCACGGCCGTCTGTCCGCCAGGACAGCCTTCACGGATTGCTCGCCGAACTGTTCGAACCCTATCGCCGGGACGGGCGGCTGCCGATCGCGATCGAGGGCGAGGACATCGTCATTGACGATCGGTCGACGACACCGCTCGCGCTGCTGTTCCACGAGCTGGCGACCAACGCGAGCAAATATGGCGCGCTGTCGACCGACGGGGGCACGGTGACGCTGACCGTGAGGCGCGGTGACGAGGCCGTGACACTCGCCTGGGTGGAGCGCGGCGGACCGCGGGTCGAGGTGCCCGAAAAGTCCAATGGCTTCGGCAGCCAGCTGATCGAACTGGCCGCGGTGCGTCAGCTCGGCGGCGAGGTCCAACGGGATTGGGACGAGGGCGGGTTCGCCGCGACCGTGACGATCCCGACCGCCGCGTTCAGCCGGCGCTAGGGCGCAGCATCACGACTCCGTCGGTCGCGCCGGCGGCCGGCGTGCCGTCGGTCGCCATGGCGGCGGCGGCCAGGATCGCCGCTTCGCTGAACGGCTTGCGGATGTAGCCGAGCGCGCACTCGCCCGCGTCGTCGATCTGCGCGGGATTGGCGGTGACGAACACCACCTTGACGCCGTAATCATTCGCGATGCGGCGTGCGATCTGCGGGCCCGTGGGCCCATCGCGCAGGTTGACGTCGACGAAGGCAAAGCCGCAGGCGGGCGCCGCCTCGAGCGCACTTGCGCTGTCCGCCGCGATCGCTGCGACCTGATAGCCGGCGTCGAGCAGGATCCGCTCGAGATCGAGCGCGACGAAAATCTCATCTTCGACGATCAGGGCGGTCTTGCTCATCACACTTTCCGGCTTTGGCTTTGCCAAACCCATGTTAAGCTCATTTGTTCCGCAGCCCCGCGCATATGTCCGTCAATTCCGGCCCGGGCGTTGCAGCAGGAACACGGCATGCTGCGCAAACAGATTGGCGGCGGCGGAGCTGCGCTGGCGGTCGCCTGACAGGAACCACGCACCCTCGACGCGAATGCCGCGATCTTTCAGAAAGGCGCGGAAATCGTCGATCGTCAGATGATGGATGTTGGGCGTATCGTACCATTGCTGCGGCAGCTGGCGCGTCACCGGCATCCGCCCGCCCCAGAGCAGCGACAGCCGCACGCGCCATTGCGCGAAATTGGGAAAGCTGACGAAGGCGCGCCGGCCGATGCGCAGCAACTCGTCCAGCACCAGGTCGGGCGCGCGCGCGGTCTGCAGCGTCTGGCTAAGGATCGCATAGTCGAAACTGTCGTCGGGATAGCCGGCCAGGTCGACGTCGGCGTCGCCCTGGATCACCGACAGGCCGCGCGCCACCGCGGCGGCGACGTTGCCGGCGTCGATCTCCAGCCCGCGCGCGTCGCAGCCGCGTTCGTCGCGCAGCGCCGCCATCAGCGCGCCGTCGCCGCAGCCGACGTCGAGCACGCGCGTGCCGCGGGCGACGTGGCGCGCGATCATCGCAAGGTCGGGGCGCAAGGTCATGCCCGCCCGCCCTTCAGGAAGCCGTCGACGACGCGGTTCATCTCGGGCGCGTCGAGCAGGAAGGCGTCGTGGCCATAGGGGCTCGACAGTTCGACGAAGCTGACCGCTGCGCCCGCGGCATTGAGCGCATGGACGATGTTGCGCGATTCGAGCGTCGGATACAGCCAGTCGGTATCGAAGCTGACCAGGCAGAAACGCGTGCGCGTGCCCCGGAACGCGTTGGCGAGCCGCCCGCCATGCTCCTCCGCCAGATCGAAATAATCGAGCGCGCGGGTGATGTAGAGATAGCTGTTGGCATCGAACCGGTCGACGAAGGCGAGGCCCTGATGGCGCAGATAGCTTTCCACCTGGAAATCGGCGTCGAAGCCGAAGCTCTTCGCGCCGTCCTGCCTACCGGGGCGCGCCTGCAGGCGGCGGCCGAACTTCTCGGTGAGCCCGGCTTCGGACAGATAGGTGATGTGCGCCGCCATCCGCGCGACCGCAAGGCCCGCGGCGGGCGGCTCGCCGTCGTAATAGTCGCCGGCGTTCCACTTGGGATCGGCCATGATCGCCTGGCGCCCGACCTCGTGGAACGCGATATTCTGCGCCGAATGGCGCGCGGTGGCGGCGATCACCACCGCCGCGCGCACGCGGGCCGGAAAGGTCGCGGCCCAGCTCAGCGCCTGCATGCCCCCCATCGACCCGCCGACCACCGCCTTCAGCGTCGCGACGCCCAGATGATCGAGCAACAGCGCCTGCGCCCGCACCATGTCGCGGATCGTAATGACAGGAAAGCGCATCGCCCATGGCCGCCCGGTCGCGGGGTCGATCGTCGCGGGGCCGGACGATCCCATGCAGCTGCCGATGACGTTGGTGCAGATGACGAAGTCGCGCGCCGGATCGATCGGCCTGCCCGGCCCGACCATCCGCGTCCACCAGCCCGGCTTGCCGGTGCGCGGATGGACGGAGGCGACATGCTGGTCGCCGGTCAGCGCATGGCAGACGAGCACCGCATTGCCTCCGTCCGGGGCGAGCGTGCCGTAGGTTTCGTACGCGATCTCGACCGGCGACAGCAGCGCGCCGCCGTCGAGCCGAAGCGGCCCGGGCAGCGTCGCGTGGCGCTGCGGACCGAAGCGCTGGTCGTCAGACATGCAAGGTTCGCTAGGGCGCGGCGGCCGGCAACACAAGGCGCACGACTCTCCTCCTGCTCTCCCCGCCTGCGGCTGCAGCGCCTTCTGCTCCTCCCGCAGGCGGGAGGGGAGCTTTGCCGTTCCGGCGGTCGGCGAGCGCGCCCCGGCCATTGGCTTGCCCGCCATTCCCGCCTAGAGCACGCGGCCATGAACGCTCCTGCTCCCAAGCCCTGGATCCTGGGCATCGCGCCCTATATTCCCGGCCGCGCGACCGCGGACGATGGCCGCAAGGTCATCAAGCTGTCGTCGAACGAAAACCCGCTCGGCACGCCCGAGGCCGCGCGCGAGGCCTATCGCAGCGCGGCGGGCGAGCTGGAGCGCTACCCGGACGCCGCCGCGGTCGAATTGCGCGCGAAGCTCGCCGCGCATTACGGGATCGAGGCGGATCGGATCGTCTACGGCACGGGCAGCGACGAAGTGCTGCACCTCGCCGCCGGCGCGTTCGCGGGGCTGGGCGACGAGATCATCCACGTCCGCTACGGCTTTGCGGTCTACGAGATCGCGACGCGCCGCGTCGGCGCGACGCCGGTGATCGCACCTGACAAGGATTATGCGACCGACGTCGACGCGATCCTCGCGGCGGTCACCGACCGGACGCGCATCGTCTTCGTCGCCAATCCCAACAATCCGACCGGCACGTATACGTCCCGCGCCGACATCGCACGGCTGCACGCGGGCCTGCGCAAGGATATCCTTCTGGTTCTCGACCAGGCCTATACCGAATATCTCGACGCCGAGGACGACGACGGCGGACTGGAGCTCGCGCGTACCGAACCAAATGTCCTCGTCACGCGCACCTTCTCGAAGATCTTCGGCCTCGCTGCGGAGCGGATCGGCTGGGGCTATGCCGCGCCTGCGATCATCGATGCGATGCACCGGATCCGTGCGCCCTTCTCGTTCGGGATCGGAGCGCAACGCGCCGCGATCGCCGCGCTGGCCGACACCGATTTCGTCGCGCGCAGCCGCGAGCACAATCGCGAATGGCGCGGCTGGTTCGCGCGTGCGGTGGACGCGATCCCCGGCCTGCGCGCCGTGCCGTCCAAGGCGAATTTCGTGCTGGTGACGTTCGACGGCGCGCTGACCGCCGAAGTGGCGTATCAGGCACTGATGACGGCGGGCTATGCGACGCGCTGGCTGCCGGGGCAGGGCCTGCCGAACGCGCTGCGCATCACGATCGGCACGGAGGCTGAGATGCGCGCGGTGGTCGAGGTGCTGCGCACCGAGGCCGCCCGGGCCTGACCATGCTGCCGTTTGCGCGGGTCACCGTCATCGGGCTGGGGCTGATCGGATCGTCGATCGCGCGGGGCTTACGCGCTTATGCGCCGACGGTGCGCGTCACCGGCTATGACGCGGACCCTGCGGTGCGCGAGGTCGCGGTGCGCATCGACCTGTGCGACGATGTCGCGGACACCGCCGGCACCGCGGTGATCGACGCCGACCTCGTCGTCCTGTGCGTACCCGTCGGCGCGATCGGCGCGGCGGCGGCGGCGATCGCCGACGACCTGCCGCCCGACGCGATCGTCACCGACGTCGGCGGCGCGAAGGCGATGCCCGCGGCGGCGATGCGCGCCGCTTTGCCCGATGCGACGATCGTCCCCGGCCATCCCGTCGCGGGCACCGAGCACAGCGGCCCCGAATCGGGGTTCGCCAGCCTGTTCCGCGGGCGCTGGTGCATCCTGACGCCCGACGAGGCGACGTCCGACGTCGCGACCGCGCGCGTCCGCGCCTTCTGGGAATTGCTGGGCGCGAAGGTAGAGACGATGACCGCGGAACATCACGACCGCGTGCTTGCCGTGACCAGCCATGTGCCGCACCTCATCGCCTATGCGATCGTCGGCACCGCATCGGACCTCGAACAGGTGACGCAGAGCGAGGTGATCGCCTATTCCGCCGGCGGTTTCCGCGATTTCACGCGCATCGCCGCGTCGGACCCGACGATGTGGCGCGACGTCTTCCTCAACAATCGCGACGCGGTGCTGGAAATCCTGCAGCGGCTGACCGAGGATGTGACGATGCTGCAGCGCGCGATCCGCTGGGGCGACGGCGACGCCTTGTTCGACCTGTTCACCCGCACCCGTGCGATCCGCCGGGCGATCATCGACCAGGGCCAGGACGACCCCGCGCCGGACTTCGGCCGCAGCCATTAGAGTTTGATCCACTGACGTGGAGACGGCACCGGCCCGCTCCCCACCCGACCTCCCACAGCGTATCCTGATTGGGAGGTCGGGTGGGGGAGCGGGCCGGTGCCGCGCCTCAACAAGCCTCAAATATCCAGCGCGTTGATCGCGGCGTGGACGCGCGCCTCGATCTCGGCGCGCGGCAGGCCGGGCGGGATCGGGTCGCCGATCCGAATCGTGACGACGCCCGGCCGCTTCGCACCCCGGCGCGGCCACACCCGGCCGGCGTCGAGCGCGACCGGCACCACCGGCAGGCCGAGCGTGCGGTACAGGCCCGCGAACCCCGACTGGAGCGGCGGCCGCTCGCCCGGCGCGACGCGCGTGCCCTCCGGATAGATCAGGATCGATCGCCCTTGCGCGGTCAGCGCGCGCGCATCGCGCATCATGCTGCGCAGCGCCGCGGCCGACGCATCGCGATCCGCGACGATCGCGCCGTATCGCTGCGCCGCCCAGCCCCACAGCGGAATGCGCGTCAGCTCGCGCTTCAGCACCATCGCCGGGCCATGCAGGATCAGCTGTAATTCCAGCGTCTCGAACATCGCCTGATGCTTGGCGGCGTAGAAGACGGGGCGATCGGGCACCACGCCTTCCACCCGCACGCGGATGCCGAGCAGGCGCCGCGTCAGCACGCGGTGCACCCGCGCCCAGGCGTGCGCATGCGCCATCATCGCGCGCCGTCCGAACAGCGCGGAGATCGGCGTCGCGAGCACGATCGGCACCGACAGACCGTAAAAGGCGACGCGGAACGCCAGGGTGCGCAGCGTCGCGGTCACAGCCCCACCCCCAGCCACAGCGCGACCCGGCGCAGCAGCAGCTTGTTGTATTCGTTGACCACCGTTCCCATCCGCGGGCTGCTCGGCACGCCGTCGCCCAGGATCGTCACCTTCGGCCCCAGTACCGCAGCGAGCTCCATCTTCGCGCGCGGCACGTGCCAGTCGGAAGAGACGAGGCGGATCGTGCGATAGCCGTGCGCCGCGACCCACGCCTTCGTCTCCTCCGCATTGGTGCGCGTATCCACCGCATCGGCGCCGAGGTCGATGCAGCAGGCGAACAGCGCGGGCGACGTCCGGTATTCGTGCGCAAGGTCGATCGGCCGCACCCCCGGCGCGACGCCCGTCACCAGCATGCGCCGCGCCTGATGCGCCTCGAGCAGCGCGATGCCGCGGTCGATCCGCCCCGCGCCGCCGGTCGGCACCACGATCGCATCGGTGGTATAGCCGTCGAGCGGGCGCGGCAGCAGCAGCATGAACGCGGCAAAGCCCAGGCACCAACCGAGCGCGACGAGGCCGAGCGCACGGACGATCACAGCGTCCGCCTCAGCGCGGCGAGCACCGCGATCCGCGCCGCCAGCGTCGCCAGCGCGACGAAGCCGAACGGCAGCGCGACCAGCACCGCCCAGTCGCCCGGCGCGAGCGCGGTGCTGCCGAGCAGGTCCGATCCCACCGCCGCGACGCGCGCGGCGACCAGCGCGAGCACGCCGAGCGCGGCGATGCCGCCGACGCCCGCGCCCAGCACCGCGTCGCGCGCGATGCGGCGCTGGAACAGGCGCGCGACCTGCACGTCGGTGCTGCCCAGCATGTGCATCACCTCGATCGTCGCGCGATGCGTCTCCAGCCCCGCCCGCGCGGCGAGCACGACGACCGCCGCGGTCGCCGACAGCATCAGCACCACGAGGCCGAGCGCCAGCCAGGTCAGCGTCGCGAGCAGGCCACTGACAGGGGACATCCAGCTTTCGTGACGGTCGACGCGGCTCGCCGCGCTCACCCGCCGCACCGCCGCGGCGACGGCGGCGGCGTCCGTGCCGGGGACAAGGTCGACGTCGATCATCGCGGGCATCGGCAGGTCCGCGTCCGCCCCCGCCGCGCCGAGCCACGGCGCGAGCAGGCGGGTGAGCTCCGCGCGATCGACGGGGACGGCCCGCCGCACCGCGGGCAGCGTGCGCAAGACGGCGACGGTGCGCGCGGCGATCGCGTCGCGCGTTTCGGGGCTGCCCTCCACCACCTGCACCGTCAGCCGCCCGGCGAGCTGGCGTTCCAGCACGACCGCCGCCTGCCGCGTGCCGAGCCCGGTCGCGGCGGCGAGCAACGTCAGGAACAGCATGATCGCCATCACCCAGGTCATCGCGCGCAGCGACCCCGCCTCGTCGAGCACGCGGCGATCCGCGCTCCCGCGCCGGACGGCGCCCACACTCATGCCTCGCCCCGCGGCGGCGGCGGATAACGCAGCGCGCCGGTCGGATCGAGCAGCCGCCCCTTGTCCAGCCGCATCATCTGCGCGCCGGGTACGCGGCTGAGCAGCTGGAAATCGTGCGTCGCGACGACGACGGTCGTGCCCAGCCGGTTGAGCGAATCGAACAGATGGATCAGCCGGTCCGCCATGTCCGGATCGACGTTGCCCGTCGGCTCGTCCGCGACGAGGATTTCCGGCCGGCCGATCACCGCGCGCGCGATCGCGACGCGCTGTTGCTCGCCGCCGGACAAGGTGGCGGGCTTCGCCTGCGCCCGCTCACCCAGCCCGACCCAGCCCAGCATCTCGCGCACCGGCTGTTCCAGATCCTCTTCCGCGACCCCCGCGACGCGCAGCGGCAGCGCGATATTGTCCCAGGCGGACAGGTGCGGCACCAGCCGGAAATCCTGAAAGACGACGCCGATGCGTCGGCGAAAGCCGGGCAAGCGACCGCGCGGCATCGTCACCGCATCCTCGCCGAACAGGCGAATGACGCCGCGGCTCGGCCGCTGCGCCAGATAGAGCAGCTTGAGCAGCGACGTCTTGCCCGCGCCGCTCGCCCCGGTCAGGAAGTAAAAGGCGCCGCTGCCCAGCGTGAAGCTGATGTCGGACAGCGTCTCCGCCCCCGTGCCGTAGCGGAGCCCCACATTCTCGAACTGGACGATGTTCGCCATGCGCTTGGGCGGGACCGCTTCTCTCAAAAGGTGCCGTCGCAGGCCGTCCTGCCGGTTTCGCCAGCCTTCGCATGCCCGGCGTGCGGCTTCAAGCTTGCCACGGGGCGCAGACGCGTGCTTAGATTCGTACCGTTCGTGGCCACTTGCGGCCGCCGGTTCCCGTAAAGCGCAGCTCGCATGATCCTCGAATGTCCCGAATGCCGCACGCGTTATCTGGTGCCCGACAGCGCGATCGGCATCGAGGGGCGCACGGTGCGCTGCGCGAACTGCCGCCACAGCTGGTTCCAGGACCCGCCGCCGCCCGCCGCCGCCCCGCAACCGATCGCCGTCGATGCCGAACCGGTCGCCGCAGCGCCGCTTGCCGCGCCGGGATACGCGGACCAGCCGCAGGGCATGTCGCCGCTGCCCTTCGCCCCGCCGCCGCCGATCGCGCCGACCGACCCCGATCCGATCGTGACCGCGCCCGCCTATGACGCCTTCGCGCATCGGCCGCCGTTCCGCCCGCGCCGCGACCCGTCGAAGCGGCGCACGCTGATCGCGATCGTCGCAGGGTTGCTGATGCTGGCGGGCGTCGTCGCGATCGTCTGGGTCGGCGCGCCGGGCCTGCTGTCGCGGGCCGGCCTGCCCGTCGCCGCCGAATCGCCGCTGAAGATCAAGGACAATCCGATCGAGCGGCGCGAGCTGGAGAACGGGTCGGAACTGTTCGCGGTCAGCGGCCAGATCACCAATCCGTCGGGCGAGCGCCAGCGCGTGCCCGACATCCGCGCCGAATTGCGCGATGCGCAGGGGCGGATCGTCTACAGCTGGACGATCACGCCGCAGCAACGCACGCTCAACCCCGGCGCCGCGCTCGACTTCAACTCGGCGAAGCTGGATGTGCCGTCGAACTCGAAGCGGCTGGAGCTGAGCTTCGCCGGCGAAGACGGGCGCTGATCACCGCAAAGCGCGCGCCGTGCAGGATCGCGGCGGTCAGCATCCCCGCGCCCGACGCCCACACCAGCGCCATCGGCCCGGCGCCGGCATGGACCAGCCACCAGCCGAGCCCGCCCGAGACCGCGAAATAGGCGAGGATCGAATTGACGCCCGCCGCCACCTGGTCCCCCAGGCTGCGCAGCGCATAGACCAGCACCACCTGCACCCCGTCGAAGACGACGAACGGCGCCCAGACGGCCAGCATCGCGGCCGCCATCCCGTGCACCGCCGCCGCCGCGGGGAATAGCGTCGCGATCGGCGCCGCGCACAGCGCGAGGATCGCGGCGCCCAACCCGAGCGCCGCGATCGTCAGCATCACTGCGATCAGCGTCCGGCCGATTGCGGCGACCGGCGCACCCTCGCCCACCGCATTGCCCGCGCGCACGCCGGCGGCGGAGCCGAGGCCGATCGCCGTCGCGAAGGTGACGTTGTGGATCGAAAAGACGATCTGGAAGGCATGCGCACTCGCATCACCCAGCTGCGTCGACAGCGCGATCAGGATCGAGAAGCCCGCCAGTTCCAGCCCCGACGCGATCGCCGGGACGATGCCGAACCGCGCCAGCCGCCACGCGCCCGCCGGCACACCCGCCCAGGCCGCGCGATCGAACCGTCGGATGCCGCGCGGGCCCGCGCGCGGCAGCGTCAGCACGCTCGCCACCATGCCGACCGCGCCGAGCAACGACGCCGCGCTGGTGCCGAGTGCCGCGCCCGTCGCACCCAGCGCGGGCAGGCCGCATTGCCCCGTCGCGAGCAGCCAGGTCAGCAGCGCATTGACCGGCAGCACCGACAGGTTGACCAGGGTCACCCGCCCCGGCCGGCGCACGCCCTCCAGGAAATAAGCGGCGGCGACGTTCACCAGCTGGCACGGATAGGCGACGGCGAAGGCGCGCGTCACGCGCGCGCCTTCCGCGATCCGGTCGGGCGCGACGCCGAGCAGCGCGAGCAGCGCTTCTGCGAACAGCAAAAACGCCACGCCGATCGCCAGCCCCAGGAGGAGGCCGAGCAACACGCCCTCGCGCAGCACCGCGCCGGTGCGCGGCAGGTCGCCCGCGCCGTCCGCGCGCGACGTCATCACCAATACGCCCGACAGCCACGACAGGCCGGTGACGATCCCGACGAAGCCGAGCGCGCGCGCCGCGCCGAGCGCCGCCACCTCCTCAGCCGATACCGTGCCGACGACGACCACGTCGGTGACCTGCAGCAACGTCCAGTTGAGGCTGGTCAGGATCACCGGCCACGCCAGCGACAGCAATAGCCGCGTCTCGGGGCCGATCGTGCGGAGGCGGGGCGCGATCATCGCCATCGCGCTACCCCATTTCGCAGCCTTGGCAAAAACGAAGCCCGCGGACAAAACGGGCGTTGCGCTACCCGATCGCCTTTGCTAGGGGCCTGCGCCTGCCAGACGCCGGTCGATCCGGTGTTCTTTTCACGTGCGGTCGTGGCGGAACTGGTAGACGCGCAACGTTGAGGTCGTTGTGGCCGAAAGGCCGTGGAAGTTCGAGTCTTCTCGACCGCACCATTCTCTTCGCCGGCGGCGAGAGAGAGCGAACAGGCCGGGCGATCGGGATATGATCGGCCCGGCGTTTTCGTCTTTGGGCAGATGCGATCGGTGTCAGCCCGGCAATCGCACGATCATCAGCGGCAAGGTCGCGGCATCACCCGTCACCTGTATCAGATAGCGGCCGGGCGACAGATCGAAATCGACCATCTTGCGGATGCCGCTGCACGCGGGCCCGTGGCTGTGCGCGACGCTGGTGAGCGGCCGCCCGTCGGCGGCGACATCGATCCACGCCGCCGAGCCGGCCGCGATGCGATACCGCCCCGCCGCGCTGACGCTCACCGCGAACAGCCCGCCCTGCTCCGCCGGCTTGGCCGTCCGGGCAGACGCGGCGGCGGTCGTGACGGTGGCGACCGGCGACAGCGTCGCGGTCACCGCCTGCCCCGGCGCCAATGTCGGTGCATGCGCGGCGTCCCGCCCGGCGACGAGGGGAACGGGACGAACCCAGCCGGCAAGGTCGGCGGGCGGCGCGACCGGGGTTTCGGGACAGGAATGGGCTTCATGCCCCGTTGCCGGCGCGCCGGCCTGAGCGGCGGACAGCATCAGCGCGACCGATGCGAGTACGGACATCATGGCAATCTTCCCTCAACGTCCACGCGGCGATCCGTCGTGGCCGGGCAAGATTACAGGATCGTGCCGCGCTGCCCAGTAGGATCCGGGCGCGATCAGTGGCAGCCGAGGACGCGGGCGAGCTTGTCGAGCGACAGCGGCGTCGAGAATTTGAACCCCAGCCGGTCGCCGGCCGCCCAGCAGACGACGCCGAACACGGGCTCGCCCAGGTCGGGCAAGGTGATGCTGCCCGCCTGGCCGATCTGCACCGCCGCATCGCCGCCCAGCTTCGCGCCGCCCGGCGACACGTCGAGGATATCGACCGCGAACCGCCGCTCCAGCACGCGCAACGTGCCGCTCGCCTCCATCGCGAAACGGGGCGTGCGCATGACATGGCCGGTTTCGTCGCGCGTGCAGAAGACACGGGAAATGTCCTGCGGCGTGTCGAATTCGACACCCGCCTTGCACCCGTTGACCCAGCGTACCGTACCGCGCACCGCGGGCAGACCGCGCACCTCGATCTGCAACCGGCCGCCGACCTGATGCGGTTCGGTGAATCGCACCTTCAGGCCGCCGGTGGAAATGTCGTGGACCAGGCACGCCGCCTCGCGACCCGCCTGGCGGACCTTGCCGATCAGAAGGACCAGCGCGTGGCGCTGCCCGCTGCGGCGGTCGCCCGCGTCCTGCCCGTCGGGCACGATATTGTGCAGCGGCGCGGTCATGCCGAACATCCGATCGTTGCCAGAACCATCATGCGCGCCATGATCGCCGCTCGGGCTTAAATAAACGCTACCGTACCGACGACTGGTGATTCGTGTCGCATGGAGAGCATGCGCGCTTACCGAATGCGTGAGCCGGCGCCGGAATCGGTCGTCAATGCCCGGCCGCGCCCAGCCGCCGGAGATAGGCCAACACCGCCGCATGACCGGTATCGCTGAGCGAGATTTCCATCCGCCGCCGGTCGGTCGGATCGATGACGCGATCGATCAGCTTCAGCTTGTGAAGATGATCGATCCAGCGCTGCGACGTGGTGACCGGCGCATTGGCACTGCCGACCAGCGTCTTCACGTTCATCGTCTGGCGTTCCTCATGCGCGACGAACAGCGCCAGCAGCATGTCCCAAGCGGGTTCGTGGAACAGTTCCGCAGGAAAATAGTCGAAGCGCGCGCTGCGTTGTGCGAGCAGCTGGCGTGCGACGTCGGACGCATCGCGGTTGTGCCCGGAGGATGCCAGCGACGTCTGCTGCGCCAACCTATCCGCCCGATGGCCGAACTCGACCGCGATCGCAGACAATTGCGTGCTAAGCTGTCTGACGAGCACCGCGATCGATTCTTCCGCCACGAAGCACTCCCCAGTTGCAAGCGTGATGCTTACCTATTCACGGGACGCACAAAAAAACAAGTTCCTCCCGATATATCGCCATTGTGCCCGATGGTTCCACTTGCATCATAATGGAGGTTGTTGGGTGCCCGGGCGACGGTTGCGTACCCGCCGAAACGATGCGGCGTTCCGCGCGGCGGCGCGTTATAGCACCGGCGCGTGGCGATCGCCGCCTTTTCCGCGCTGAAATTCCGTCATGAAAGGATCGCGTTGTCCGCCTATCTTCACGCCGTCGGCACCGCGACGCCGCCGCATGATATCCACGCGGCGTTCGCGAGCTGGGCGGCGACGCGTCTTGCGCCCCGGGACCGTCCCCTGTTCGCACGGATGGCGGCGCGGGCGGGCATTGCGCATCGCTGGTCGGTGCTTGCCGACCCGGTCGGGCCCGACGGTTTCTACGCCGGTCCGATGCCCGGGACGGGCACGCGCATGCAGGTCTACGCCGAACACGCGCCCACGCTCGCGCTCGCTGCGATCGCCGCGCTGCACCGCCGCGCCGACTGCGCCGGCATCACGCACCTGGTGGTGGCAAGCTGCACCGGTTTCGTCGCGCCGGGCATCGACCAGTTGCTGGCGGCGGCGCTGGGCCTGTCGCCCGAGGTCGAGCGCACGCTGATCGGGTTCATGGGCTGCTACGCCGCGGTCGCCGCGCTGCGCACCGCCCGCCACATCGTCCGCTCCGAACACGCGGCGCGCGTGCTGGTCGTCACCGTAGAACTGTCCACCCTGCACCTGCAGGACATTGCGGAGGTCGCACCGCTGCTCGCGATGCTGCAGTTCGGCGATGGCGCCGCGGCGGCGCTGGTCACCGGCGAGCCCGGCGGCATCATGCTCGGCCAGCCGTTCGCGACGACACTGGCCGACAGCGCCGACCTGATCCGCTGGACGATCACCGACCAGGGTTTCGCGATGCATCTGGACGGCGCGGTGCCCGGCCGCATCGGCCAGGCGCTCGCCGATCCCGCGCTCGTCGCACGCATCACACAGGGCGCAGTGCCCGCCGACCTGTTCTGGGCGGTGCATGCCGGCGGGCGGTCGATCCTCGATGCGGTGGAACAGGCGTTGGGCCTGTCGCCCGACGCGCTCGCCGCCTCGCGCCGCGTGCTGGCGGAGCGCGGCAACATGTCGTCGACGACGCTGATGGCGGTACTGGAGGCGATGCTCGCCGACCCGCCCGCGCAGGATCGCGGCGTCGCGCTCGCCTTCGGACCGGGCCTCGCCGCCGAGGGGCTGGCGCTGGAGCGCGTCGGATGACCCTGTCGCGCCGCGCCGAAGCGGAAGAGCTGATGGATGCCGACGACCTGCCCGTGGACACCTATGCCGCGGTCGTCGCCGATCTCGCGCGGGTCAACACGGTCACGCTCGCGCGCCGTCCGACGCTCGCCTTCCTCGCCCGCGCCGCGCGGGGCCGCGACCGTCTGCGCGTGCTCGACGTCGGTTTCGGCGACGGCGATATGCTGCGCGCGATCGCGGTCTGGGCGCGCCGGCGCCGGCTCGCGGTCGATCTGGTCGGCGTCGATCTCAACCCGCGCAGCGAGGCGGCGGCGCGACGCCACACGCCGGCCGACGCGCCGATCCGCTACGTGACGGGCGACTATGCCGACCTCGCCGGCCAGCGATGGGACGTCGTCGTCAGCAGCCTCGTCGCGCATCACATGACCCGCGAGCAGCTGATTGCGTTTTTGCGCTTCATGGAGGCCGAATCGCGGATCGGCTGGTTCGTCAACGACCTCCATCGCCACGGCGTCGCGCATGCGGGCTTTCCGCTGCTCGCCCGCCTTGCCCGCTGGCACCCGATCGTGCGCCACGACGGCCGGTTGTCGATCGCGCGCAGCTATCGCCCCGCCGAATGGCCGCCGCTGCTCGCCGCCGCAGGCGTTGCCGACGCGCGCGTCTTTCGCGCCTTTCCGTTCCGGTTATGCGTCGAACGCCGGCGCTGATCGTCGGCGGCGGGCCCGCGGGCAGCGCGGCGGCGATCACGCTGGCGCGCGGCGGCGTGCGGCCGCTGGTGCTCGAACGCTATGCGGCGGCCGATGCGATCTGCGGCGGGTTCGTCAGCTGGCGCACGCTCGCGCGGCTGGAGGCGCTGGGCGTCGACCCGGCCGCGCTCGGCGGTGATCCGATCGATCGCGTGACGCTGTTCGCCGGGCGCCACCGCCGCACCGCGCCGCTGCCCGGCGGCGGCATGGGCGTATCGCGCCGCCGCCTCGACACGATGCTGCGCGCCGCCGCGGCGCGGTCCGGCGCCGCGATCGAGGCGGGGGTTACGGTACGCACGATCGCGGACGGCATCGCGCGCCTCGCCGACGGCGCGGACATCGCGGGCGAGGCGATCTTCCTCGCCACCGGCAAGCACGACCTGCGCGGCCTGGCGCGCCCGGCACAGGCGCGGGGCGAAGACCCGACGCTCGGCCTGCGCGTCCGCCTGTCGCCTTCGCCCGCGAATCGCGCCGCGCTCGCCGGGCGGGTCGAATTGCACCTGTTCGATCGCGGCTATGTCGGCATCGTGCTGCAGGAGGACGGCAGCGCGAACCTGTGCCTCGCGGTCCACCGCTCGCGTCTTGCGGCCGCGGGCAGCCCCGCCGCGCTGCTCGCCAGCCTCGCGGCCGAGGCGCCCGTGCTCGCCGAGCGGCTCGCCGATCTCGACGACGACCTGCCGATCGATGCCATCGCCAACGTCCCCTATGGCTGGCGCGCGCGCGGGACGGAGCCCGGCTTGTACCGGCTGGGCGATCAGGCGGGCGTCATTCCCTCGCTCGCGGGCGAGGGCATGGGCATTGCGGTCGCCAGCGGTGTCGCCGCGGCGGACGCCTGCCTTGCCGGCGAATCCGCCCCGGACTGGCAGGCGCGCTTCGCCCGCCGCCTTGCGGCACCGATCGCGATCGCGGGCGCCGCGCGCACGCTGGCGGAAAGCCGCTGGGCCGCGCCGTTCGTGCCGCTGCTGCCGCCCGGACTGATCGGCATGGTCGCGCGCGCGACGCGCGTCGGACGATGATCTTGACGCGCTGCCCCGCGCCCGGAACAACCGACGCATGGACCAGCTGAATCTGTCCGAGGTGGAGTGGCGCAAGCGCCTGTCACCCTCGCAATATCATGTCCTGCGCGAGGCGGCGACGGAGCCCGCCTTTTCCGGCACGCTGACCGATCACGCCGCCGACGGCCTCTACCATTGCGCCGCCTGCCACCTGCCGCTGTTCGACGCGGCGGACAAATACGATTCGGGATCGGGCTGGCCCGCCTTCACGCAGCCGATCGATGCGGAGCGGACGACGGACCACGTCGGCGAGTATCAGGGGACGACCCGGACGGAGACGCGATGCGCGCGATGCGACAGCCACCTCGGCCATGTCATCGCCGACGGGCCGCCGCCCACCGGCCTGCGCTATCGCATCAACAGCATCGCACTGGAATTTCGCGGTCGCCCGGCGACCGCCTGATCGCTTGCCGCCGTACCCGTTAACGCGTATTCGCCACGACTGCTCATGGCCCGTGCGCGTACTCCCCGCTCCGCCCCGCGATCCCCCTGGCGCCGCCGGCTGATCGTCACGCTGCAATTGCTGGTCGGCCTTGCCGTGCTCGCCATCGGCGCGCTCGTCATCGCCGTCTATGTCGCGCGCTCGCAACTGCCCAGTTTCGACCAGCTCAAATCCTCGCCGAACGGCCAGATGATCCGCGTCCACGCCGCGGACGGGACGGTGATCGCCGCGCTCGGCCCCAGCTACGGCGAATGGCTGACCTACGGCCAGATCCCGCAGGTGATGCGCGAGGCGACGGTCGCGGTCGAGGATCGCCGCTTCCGCAGCCATCCCGGCGTCGACCCGATCGGCATTCTGCGCTCGGTTCAGGTCCGCTACGAACGCGGCCGCTGGGTGCAGGGCGGATCGACCATCACGCAGCAGCTCGCGCGCAACGTCTTCCTCAACAACCAGAAGAAGTTCGGCCGCAAGTTCCGCGAATGGATCCTCGCGCTCGCGCTCGAACGCAAATTCTCGAAGGACGAGATCCTCGAGCTGTACTTGAACAAGATGTATTATGGCGGCGGCACCTATGGCATCGACGCCGCGTCTCGGAAGTTCTTCGGCCACAGCGCGAACAGCCTGAGCCTGGGCGAGGCGGCGGTGATCGCCGGCCTGGTCAAGGCGCCGTCCAACTATTCGCCGACCGCAGACGTCGACGCCGCCAAGGGCCGCGCGGGCGTCGTGTTGCAACAGATGGTCCGCGCCGGCGACATCACGCAGGCCGAGGCCGACGGCGCCGATGTCGCCGACCTCAAGTTGACGCCGGAGAAGCAGCAGAATTCGGCGCGTTACTTCACCGACTGGGCGCTGCCGCAGCTCGACACGCTGATCGACGAGACGCAGGCGCCGCTGGAGGTGTGGACGACGCTCGACCCGGCGATGCAGCGGTCCGCCGACGCCGCGATCCGCGCCAATGCCCCCGACGGTGTGCAGGGCGCGCTCGTCAGCCTCGATCGCGACGGCGCGGTGCGCGCGATGGTCGGCGGCAAGGACTATATCACCTCGATCTACAACCGCGCGACGCAGGCGGTGCGCCAGCCCGGGTCGGCGTTCAAGCTGTTCGTCTACCTCGCCGCGCTGGAGGCGGGGCACAAGCCTGAGGATACGATCGTCGACGAACCCGTCACGATCAACGGCTGGAGCCCGCGCAACGATTCGCGCCGCAATTCCGGCCCGGTCAGCCTGCGCACTGCCTTCGCCTATTCGCTCAACACGGTCGCGGCGAAGCTGGGGCAGGAGGTGGGCTTCACCACCGTCGCCGACATGGCGCGCCGGTTCGGCATCACCACGCCGATCAACACGCATCCCGCGATGGTGCTCGGCACGTCGGACGTGCGGCTGATCGACATGACGCGCGCCTTCGCCAGCGTCGCGGCAAAGGGCGTCGCGATCGCGCCTTATGGCATCACCCGCGTCACCGCGAACGGCCAGACGATCTACACGCACGAGGTCGATCGCAGCCACGTGCTCGTCGCGCCCTATGTCGCCGCCGAGATGATCGACCTGCTTCAGACGACGGTCAACACGGGCACGGGCCGCGCCGCGCAGATCGGCCGCCCGGTCGCGGGCAAGACCGGGACGACCACCTCCTTGAAGGACGGCTGGTTCCTCGGATTCTCGTCGGGGCTGACGACGGGGGTGTGGATGGGCCGCGACGATGCGCGCCCGGTCACGGGCCTGCACGGCGGCACCGCGCCCGCCCGCGCCTTCGCCGATTTCATGAAGCAGGCGGTCGCCAATCGCCCGATTGAACAATTCGACACGCAGGTGACGCTGCCCGAATGGCAGCTGGAGCCCGACGAGGAGAGCTATTTCGGCCAGCCCGACAACGGCGCCGCGATGGTCGATCCCGACGGCAACCCGCTGCCCCCGCAACAGCCGGTGGTGGGCGACGAGCAGGACGGCGACGGGACCACGCCGCCCGCGCCGGGTCAGCCGCAACAGCCGCGCAGCCAGCCGCAACAGCAGCTCGACGATCTGATCGATCGCGTCACCGGCCGCGACGGCCAGCCGCGCGACGATCGGCGCGACGTGCCGCCCGGCCGCCAGCCGCTACCGCGCGGCGAGTTGCAGCAGCAGCGTCAGCCGGACGACCGCCCGACCCAGTGAAGCGCCGCGCCGTGGCTGCGCAGCCACGCGCGCGCCGCGCCCGCATCGCCTTCGAAGATGCGCGCGACCACGCCGTGGAAGGCGGGCGAATGGTCCATATGGACCCGGTGCGCGACCTCGTGCGCCACGGTCGCGCGCCGCACCCAGCCGGGCGCAAGGATCAGCCGCCAGCTGTAACGGATCGCCCCGTCGCCTGCGCAGCTGCCCCAGCGCCCGCGCGGATCGCCGACCGCGACGCTGGCGACGGAAACGCCGGCGCGGGCGGCATATTCGCCGGTCTCGTCGGCGAGCACCGCAAGCGCGCGCTTGCGCAGCCAGCTCTCGACGCGGCGCGGCACCGTCTCGACCGGCCCCGACAGCGACAGCGTATCACCGATCCGCTCGACGCGCCGTCGGCTGCCCGACGTCCAGGCGATCGTCAGCCTCTCGTCAGCGACGGTCAGTGTCGCGCCCGGCGCGAACGGCACCGCCTGCGGCAAGGCCGCCCGCTGCGCCGCGATCCAGTCCGCCTTGCCTTCCGCCCAGGCGAGCGCGGGCTTCAGCGCTGCACGCCTGGGCAGCACGAGGCGCACCGCCCCACTCGCCGGATCGACCACCAGCCGGATGCGCCGCGCGGTCGGGTGGCGGACGACGTCGATCCCGGTCATTTCGGCCGCCTCACAATTCCCGATCGACGACGTGGTTCTCCATATCGCCGACATCGTCCTCGCTCACCGTCCAGCCGCGCACCGACTGGCCGGCGGCGTGGACGCTCTCGCGATCCCCGGAAATCAGATAATGCCAGTCGGGCAGCGGTCGCCCGTCGGCACGCAGACGATAGGCGCAGGTCGACGGCAGCCAGTCGATGTCGCGCACATTGCCCGCGGTCAGTCGCACGCATTCGGGCACATAGGCGCGGCGATGCTTGTAGTCGGAACAGAAGCCGGTGCGCCGGTCGAGCAGGCGGCAGGCGACGTTGGTCGGATAGACCTCGCCCGTCTCCTCGTCCTCCAGCTTGTGGATGCAGCATTTGCCGCAGCCGTCGCACAACGCTTCCCACTGCCCGCGGTCGAGCTGCTCGATCGGCAGCTCCCAGAATTTGGTCATTTCGCCCAGCGTTCGATCTCGTCGGCCACGGCCTGCGGCCCCTTGTCGGCGGGCAGCAACGCCAGCGGCTTGCCGTCCGTATCCATCAGATAGGTCGCGCGGCTGTGGTTCACCAGATAGCCGCCGCCAGGCTGCGTCGCGCCCTTGCCGGAAAAGACGCCGAAGGCCTTCGCGACCGCGGCGATCGTCTGCGGGCTGCCGGTCAGCCCGACCATTTTCGGCGAGAAGGCCGCGACGAACCGCTTGAGCACCGGCGGCGTGTCGCGTTCGGGATCGACGCTGACGAAGATCGGGACGATCCTTCCCGCCAGCGCCGGATTCTTCTTTTCCAGCAACGTCATCGCCTGGCCCACCGTCGCCATGTCGGTCGGGCAGACATCGGGACAGAAGGTATAGCCGAAATACATGATGCGATATTTGCCCGCGAAACTGCGGTCGGTGACGGTGCGCCCGTCCTGATCGGTCAGCGTGAACGGCCCGCCGATCCTGGCCCCCGCCAGCGGCGGCGCGGTCGGCGTCGTGCCCGCATCGTGGCAGGCGACGAGCAGCAGCAGGGCGGCGATCGGGGTGCGGCGCAGAATGTTCATGACCGTGCCAGCCATGATCTGTTACCGGGGCACGAGCAAGCCTGCTTCACCGCTCATGCCTTTCAAGGGATCATCGATGCACGCCCGCCGCCTCAGCCTCGCCCTGTTCCTCGCCGCTCCCCTTGCCCTCGCGACCGCCGTTCCTGCCGCGGCGCAGCAGCAGTCGGAAAGCTACAAGTTCCTGTCCGCGATCGACAAGGAGGACGGCAAGGTCGTCACCGACATGATCGAGGCGCCGGGCAGCACGATCATCAACACGAAACAGGTGACGACCGGCAAGGGCGCGCTCCACATCCTGACCAGCCACGCCGGCTCGCTCTACATGCAATATCTGCTGCAGCATAAGGCGGACCCGAACATCCGCGACGCGAAGGGCAACACGCCGCTGATCCTCGCGACGATGGCGGGGCGCGAGGACCTCGTCTCGCTGCTGCTCACCTACAAGGCGAACCCCAACCTCGCCAACGGCCAGGGCCAGACGCCGCTGATCCTCGCGGTCAACAACCGCGACGTCGACCTCACCCGCCTGCTGCTGAGCAAGGGCGGCGACCCCGACCAGACGGACAATCTGGCGGGCATGTCCGCGCGCGATTATGCGATCCGCGACGCGCGCAACCCGGCGCTGGTCGCGCTGTTCAAGGACCTGCCGAAGAAGACCCGCGCCGCGGTGGCGGGCCCGAAGCTTTAGGCCCCTCTCGGTTATCCCGGCCCATTAGCCGGGCTAACGGCAAGTCAAACCCCGACGAGCGCCGCCACTTCGCCGAAGTCGCTGGCGATCGCATCGACGCCGATCGCGCGCAGCCGGTCGGCATGGTCGACCCCGCAATGCGTCCCCGCGCACAGCCCGATGACGAAGCCGCCCGACGCGACCGCACCCGTCGCACCGACCGGCGAATCCTCCAGGATCGCGCAGCGTTCGATCGGCACGCCGATCGCCGTCGCCCCATACCAATAGAGGTCGGGCGCGGGCTTGCCCTTCGCGACATGCTCGCGCCCGCTGTAGACATGGTCGCCGAACACGTCGGCAAGGCCGATATGGTCCAGATGCCGGCGGATCCATGTGGTGTAGCTCGAGGATACAACCGCCTTGGGCAGGTCGCGCGGCAACGACCGGACGAAGGCGACCGCGCCGGCGACCGCATCGACCCCGTCCGCCATCGCACGCGCATCCTCCGCCGCACGCGCTTCCTCGAAATGCGCCGGCAGCGGCCCGCCGATCCAGCGGCGGATCGCGTCGCGGAAATCCTCGCCGGCGAGGCCCATGAAATGTGCCATCGAATCTTCCGGCGTCGTCGGATGGCCCGCCGCGGTCAGCAGGTCGGCGAGATGCCGGTTGCCGGCAAATTCGCTTTCGATCAGCACGCCGTCGAAGTCGAAGAGGATGCCGTCGAACCTCATGCCACGTTCCCCCGCGCCCCGAACAGCGCGCTGCCGACGCGCACGTGCGTCGCGCCCAGCGTCACCGCAGTCGGATAGTCTGCGGACATGCCCATGCTCAGGCGGTCGAGGCCGTGGTCGCGCGCCAGCTTGGCGAGCAGGGCGAAATAGGGCGCGGGCTCGACGTCCGCGGGCGGTACGCACATCAGCCCGGCGACGGGCAGCCCCACCGCCTTCGCCTGGCCCAGCAGGCCGGGCAGATCGTCGATCGCGCAGCCGCCCTTCTGCGCCTCGTCGCCGATGTTGACCTGGACGAAGCACACGGGGCGCCGGCCGGCCTTGTCCATCGCCTTGGCGAGCGCCGCGACCAGCGACGGGCGATCGACACTGTGGATCGCGTCGAACAGCGCCACCGCCTCGTCCGCCTTGTTCGACTGCAACTGGCCGACGAGGTGGAGTGCGACGTCGGGATAGGCCGCGCGCAGCGCCGGCCATTTCGCCGCCGCCTCCTGCACGCGATTCTCGCCGAACACCCGGTGGCCGGCGGCGAGCAGCGGTTCGATCGCAGGCGCGTCATGCGTCTTGGACACCGCGATCAGCGTCACGTCGCCCGGCGCGCGGCCGGCGGTCTTCGCGGCCTGCGCGATGCCGGCCCGGATCGCGTCGAGGGGAGAATTGGTCTCGGTCATGCGCGCCGCTATAGCGGCAGCGTGCGCGATCTGAACCGCAATCTGAACCCGAAACGCGCCGCCTGGCTGATGACCGACCCGCGCATGGCCGGCGACCTGTTCGCGGCCCTGCACGCGCTGCCGCCGGGCGCAGGCGTCGTCTTTCGCCACCAGCACCTTCCGCGCGCGGAGCGGCATGCGCTGTTCCTGCGCGTTCGCCGCTTGGCGAAGGCACGGCGGTTGCGGGTCAGCGTGGCGGGCGACCTGCCCGGCGCGGGGGCGCACAACCGCCCGCGCGCGCTGACCCATGCCGCGCACGACCGGCGGCAGGCGGTCGCCGCCGCCCGCGCCGGCGCGCGCCATCTGTTCGTCTCCCCCGTCTTCCCCACCCGCTCGCATCCGGGCCATGCCGCGCTCGGCGTCACCCGCGCGCTCTCCGTCGCCCGCAGCCTGCCGGCGCAGGCGGTCGCGCTCGGCGGGATGACGCCGCGCCGCTTCCTGCGACTACGGCACCTGGGCTTTGCGGCATGGGCGGCAATCGATGCGCTCGCGCCCCGCTCGTCATCGGCGGGTCGTGATCCGCAGGTGATCGACGCCGTGCCGTCTCGCCCCTGATCCAGCCGCGAAACCGAGTCGGCCTTGATCCGGCTAAAGCTTTTCTTCCTATTCCGACTATTCCGATAGGATAAGCTCGGCGGCAATGGCGACCGCTTTACCTTCCGCTGCCGCAGCCCCCTATGCCGGGGCGTCGATCAGCGATGCGGTGGCCGCGCTCGGTCAGGCCCGCGACGCATGGCGGGCCCGGCAGAACGCGGCGCATCGCGAGGCGCGCTTCCCTTCGCTCGACGCGATCGACCGGATCGTCACCCTGCTGTCGGAGGCGCTCTACCCGCGCCGCATCGGCCAACTGCGCGGCACGCGGGCGGAGGAGGATCGCTTCGTCGCGGCACGCATCACCGCCGCCTTCGCCGAGCTGGAGCGCGAGGTCGCGCACGAGCTCGGCTATTGGCAGGCCGAATCGGACGCGCGCTTCGATGCCGATCAGCCCGCGACGATCGTGCGCCTGTTCGCCGCGCAGCTCGCCGACATCCGCCGTCTGGTCGACAGCGACATCGACGCCGCGTTCGTCGGCGATCCCGCCGCGCGCAGCACCGACGAAATCCTGCTCTGCTACCCCGGCGCGATCGCCAGCCTGCATCACCGGATCGCGCATCCGCTGCACACGCTCGGCGCGCCGATCGTCGCGCGGCTGATCTCCGAACTCGCCAATGCGCGCACCGGCATCGACATCCATCCCGGCGCGACGATCGGCGAGCGGTTCTTCATCGACCACGGCACCGGCGTCGTGATCGGCGAGACCGCGATCGTCGGGGATCGGGTGCGGCTCTACCAGCATGTCACGCTCGGCGCGCGTACGCCGCTCGGCCTTGGCGGTGATGGCCCGCGCACCCGCTACGCCCGCCACCCGATCGTCGGCGACGACGTCGTCATCTACGCCGGCGCGACGATCCTCGGCCGCGTCACGATCGGCACGGGCGCGACGATCGGCGGCAACGTCTGGCTGCTGTCCGACGTGCCGGCGGGCGCGGTGGTGACGCAGCCGGAGGCGCACGTCCTGCCGCACGGCGCCGCGCATGCCCTGCTCGGCACGCTGGCGGAGCCCGCCGCCTGATGGCCCGCGCCATTCCCTCCGGCCACCGGTCCGAAGGACGCGCGCGCCCGCTCGTCGGCATCGTCTGCTGCAACGAACAGGCGGGCCGCCCGGTGCAAGCGGTGGCGAGCCGCTTCGTCGCCCCGCTCGCGCAGCTTTCCGATGCCGGCGTGTTGCTGATCCCCGCCGTCCCCGAGGCGGTAGACCTCGCCACGCTCGCCGCGATCCTCGATGGGCTGCTGCTCACCGGCGCGCGTTCGCACGTCGCCCCCGCCCGCTACGGCGGCGCCGCGCTGCCCGACGGGCAGCACATCGATCCGGACCGCGACGCGGTCGCGCTCGGGCTTGCGGCGCGGATGATCGAGGCGGGCAAGCCCGTCTTCGGCATCTGCCGTGGTCTTCAGGAGATCAACGTACTGTTCGGCGGATCGCTCGCCCCCACCGCGCGCCATCACCCCGGATCGTGGGACGGCGATTACGATGCCCTGTTCGGCCATGGTCACGACGTCCGGCTCAGCCCCGCCGGCCATCTCGCCGGGGCAACCGGCACGCACCGGCTGCGCGTCAATTCGGTGCATCAGCAGGGGATCGACCGTCTCGGTACCGGCCTGTCGGTCGAGGCGACGGACATCGACGACGGGCTGATCGAGGCGGTGTCCGCCCGCCCCTGCGGCGGCGCGGTACTCGGCGTGCAATGGCATCCCGAATGGGACGTCGACCGCTCGCCCGCCAGCCGCGCCTTCTTCACCCTGCTCGGCGCCGGCGTGCGCGGGCAATGCTTTCACCACGGAGACCAATTATGAAGACACGCATGATCCTGCCGCTCGCGCTCGCGACGACATTCGGGCTCGCCGCCTGCAACGGTGGCAGCAGCGCTGCGAACAACGCCGCCGCGGCGGACGAGACGGTGACGCTCACCGAAGAGGGCGGTGCGGGCAACGACGCGATCGTCGCCGACACGGGCAACCTCGATGCGCCCGCCGACAATCTGGTCCTCCCTGCCGACACGCCCGGCAACACCGGCGCCACCAACGCGCTCTGACCTTTTCACGGACACGCCAAGGATAGCTCCCTAGGCGTCACTGGCGGCCCGGCAATGCTGGTGCCGGGCCGCCTTTTTCCTGCCGCCGCGCCCCTCTATATCGCCGCGCGATGGATCCCCTCCCCACCCTGCAACGCGTGTTCGGCTTCCCCGCTTTCCGGGGGGTGCAGGAGGCGGTGGTCAGCCGCGTCCTCGCCGGCGAGCGCACGCTTGGCGTGATGCCGACCGGCGCGGGCAAGTCGCTCTGCTATCAATTGCCCTCGGTAATGCTGGACGGCACGTGCGTGGTGGTCAGCCCGCTGATCGCGCTGATGCACGACCAGCTCCGCAGCGCGCAGGCGGTCGGCATCCGCGCGGGCACGCTGACCAGCGCCGACGACAATCGCGCCGAAACGATCGCCCGCTTTCGCGCCGGCGAGCTCGACCTGCTGTATGTGGCGCCCGAACGCGCTTCTTCGGGTCATTTCCGCGACCTGCTGGCCAGCGCGAGGCTCAGCCTGTTCGCGATCGACGAGGCGCATTGCGTCAGCGAATGGGGCCACGACTTCCGCCCTGATTATCGCCTGCTCGAACCGTTGATGGATGCGTTTCCCGACGTGCCGCGCCTCGCGCTCACCGCGACGGCGGACGCGCATACCCGCGCCGACATCCTGCAACAGCTCGGCATCCCGCGGGACGGCCTGATCGTCTCCGGCTTCGACCGGCCCAACATCCGCTACACGATCACCCCCAAGGCCAACACCAATAAGCAGATCGCCGACGTCATCGCCGCGACGCCCGGCCCCGGCATCGTCTATGCGCAGACGCGCGCCGCGACCGAGAAACTGGCCGAAGCGCTGGGCCGCACCGGCCGCCCGACGCGCGCCTATCATGCCGGGCTGGAGCCGCACATCCGGGCGAAGAACCAGGCCGATTTCGTGGCATCCGAAGACATGGTGATCTGCGCCACCGTCGCGTTCGGCATGGGGATCGACAAGCCCGACGTCCGCTTCGTCGCGCATGCCGGCCTGCCCAAGTCGATCGAGGCTTATTACCAGGAAACCGGCCGCGCCGGGCGTGACGGCGACCCCGCGGTCGCGCATCTGTTCTGGGGCGCGGAGGATTTCGCGCGCGCGCGCCAGCGGATCGGCGAGGTCGAGCCCGAGCGGCAGGTGGGCGAGCGCACCCGCCTCACCGCGCTCGCCGCGCTCGTCGAAACCGCCGGCTGCCGCCGCCGTATCCTGCTGCGCCATTTCGGCGAGGAGCTGGCGGAGGATTGCGGCAATTGCGACAACTGCCTGGGCTCGCCCGATGCGGTCGATGCGACGACGACCGCGCAGAAATTCCTGTCGGCGGTGTTCCGCACCGGCCAGATGTTCGGCGCGGGCTATATCGAGCAGGTGCTGCTTGGCCAGTCGACCGAGCGCAGCCTGACGAACGGCCACGAAAACCTGTCCGTCTGGGGGATCGTGGAGGGCGAGGAGGCGGCGCTGGTCAAGCCCGTCCACCGCGCGCTGCTGCTGCGCGACGCGCTGCGCACCAATGCGCATGGCGGGCTGGAGTTCGGCCCCGGCGCGCGCGGGTTGCTCAAGGGCGGCGAGCGGCTGTCGCTCGTCATCCCGCCCAAGCGCGTGCGCTCGAAAAAGCGCGGCGAGGCGCCCCCCGTCGCCAACCCCGCCGACCATCCGTTGTTCGAGGCGCTGCGCGCCTGCCGCCGCGATCTCGCCAAGGATGCGGGCGTCCCCCCGTACGTCATCTTCCACGATTCGGTGCTGCGCGACATGGCGGCGCAGCGCCCGACCAGCCGCGCCGCGCTCGCGCTCCTGTCGGGCATCGGCGCGCGCAAGCTCGACGCCTATGGCGAGGCGTTCCTGACCGTGATCCGCGACGCGGCCTGACCGGTGTTCGCGGGCGCGGCGTTTCGCGCGGACCCAGCGTGGCAAATGGGCCGCCGGCCGACCCGCATGGGATGGACCAAACCTCCGGCCCTTTCCCCGATCCTTCCCGACTTGAAGGCGTCACCTTCCCGATCGTTACCGTCCTGCTGGCGTCTAGGCTCAGGACTCATTGGTTGATCCAGAAGATGACGGTTGCAGCGAGAGCGATGGCGGACATGAAGGCGTGAGCGCATCGGTCGTAGCGGGTGTGGATGCGTCGCCAGTCCTTGAGGCGGCCGAACATGTTCTCGATCCTGTGGCGACGCCGGTAGAGGACGGCATCATGCGGGATCGGTGCCTTGCGGCCTTTGCGTGACGGGATGCAGGCGGCAGCGCCGCGTGCGGCGAGCGCCTGACGGAACCAGTCGGCATCGTAGCCGCGATCGGCGAGCAGCACCGGGGCGGGTGGCATCGCCTCGAACATGAGGGCCGCGCCCTTGTAGTCGCTCATCTGCCCTTCGGTGAGCAGCATGACGCGCGGGCGACCACGATCATCGCAGACGGCGTGCAGCTTAGAGTTCAGGCCGCCCCTGGTGCGTCCGATACATCGGGGAAGAGCCCCTTTTTGAGCAGGCTGGCCGCCGTCCGGTGCGCTTTCAGATGCGTGGCATCGATCATCAACTGGTCCGGCGCTCCGCCCTCAGTCGCCAGTCCGGCAAATATCCGGTTAAAGACACCCATCCGGCTCCAGCGGATGAACCGGTTGTAGATCGTCTTGGGCGGGCCGTAAGCCGCTGGCGCATCCCGCCAGCGCAGGCCATTGCGGATCACGAAAATGATCCCGCTGACGATCCGCCGATCATCCACACGCGGCACGCCATGCGACAGCGGAAAGTACGGCTCGATCCGCTGCATCTGCTTGTCCGTCAGCCAGAACAGGTCACTCATTGGCGGCTCCTCCAACGCCAATGAATCAACCCGCAACCCCACACGCAAGCGATTTAATAGGTCCTGATCCTAGAAGGGCAGCGTCGCGAGATCGGGTTCGATCCAACCCCGTCGCGCCGGCACGCTGAACAGCCTCTCGCGGCTCCAATACGCGAAAAGCCAGTCTGGATGACCAAAGCGAGACGCCATCAAGCCTGCATGCACGACATGAAGGGGCGTGTTATCCGGGTGGCTGGCCAAATAGTCGGCCGCGCCGCGCATCGACGCCAAAGTGATCGTATGGTGATAACCGCCCATATCGGTGTTCGCGGTGTTGGTCGCCTCGTTGTACCGGGAAATGAGCGTTCGTATTTCGTCTGCTTCGGTAAGCGCGCGTCGATAGCGACAGAGCCAAAGTGCCGCAGCGAATTGACCCGCATGTGTCCATTCGCTCTTCGGCAGGGTGCGATCGATCACGCCCGACGCGACACGTTCAATCGCGGCTTCGTCCAGAATATGCATTGCCCTGTCGTCTTTGTAAGTAGGCCCAACCGGCATAAAAAAACCCCGCCGATCGGGCGGGGTGGTCAGCGTTTCGTGCTAAGGGATAAGGTCTTCAGCTATCCCATGAGCCGAACGCGCGCGCAAACACCGCCGTATTATTGCGGCCGTGTTGTTGAGCGTTTGCGGTGACGCGGATCATGAGAACCGCGTAACATCGCTCGATGCCGCGCTCAAGCCGATACCAATTCCCCATGCCAACGGGGACGGTCGCGGGGCTTCGCATATGGTTTCGACCATCCTTATCGCTCACCCCGCTGCCCCCCAATTTCGGCTGACGCCCTTCGACCGATCGCGTAAAGGGCTCGCATGGCCGACATCCGCACGATCAACGACAGCATCAGCGTCGCTCCGCAGATCACTCCAGACGACATCGCCGGGCTGAAGGCGGCGGGGTTCGTCGCGATCGTCAACAACCGTCCCGACGACGAGGAGCCCGGCCAGCCGTCGGGCGAGGCGATCCGCGTCGCGGCCGAGGTCGCCGGCCTCGGCTACACCGCGATCCCCGTGACGCATGCGGGCTTCTCGCATCCGCAGCTCGACGCGATGGCACAGGCTTTGGTCGCTGCCGACGGCCCCGTCCTCGCCTATTGCCGGTCGGGCACGCGCAGCTGCAACCTGTGGGCTCTGGCTGCGGCCAAAGCGGGGCGCAATCCGGAATTGCTGGTGATGCAGGCACGCGCCGCGGGCTACGACCTTGGCGGTATCCGCCCGACGCTCGACGCGCTCGCCGCCGCCGCGCCCGCGACCCCCGTGTCCGCGACTGACGCGACGCCGCGCCCGGCATGACCGACCCTGCCTTGCCGATTGCCGCCGCCGGTGCGGGCGCGGCGGTGCCGATCCTCGTGCTCGCCGTCTGGCTGTGGCGTCGCAACCGGCCGGGGCGGCTGTCGACCCCCGAAGAGGCGGCGGCCGCCGCCGACGCCGCGCTCCCCGGCTTTGCGACGCAGGGGGCGGTGATCGGCGCGGACGGCGGCGCCGCGCTCGCGGTCGATGCGCATGGCCGCGTCGCCGCGATGCGCCGGCTAGGCAAGCGGATTATCGTGCGCGAGACGCCGTGGGACAGGTTGCGATCGACGCCGGCGGGGATCGTCGTCGAAACCGGCGACCGCATGCTCGGCACCGTGACGATCGCGGGCGTCGACGCACTCGACATCCGCCGCCTCGCGCCCGCCGATCTGCGCAAGACGGGCTGAGCGCCGGCGCGCCGGCCGCCCGCAACGACCGCTTTTCACGCACGACAAAAAAAGACCCGGTACGTCGCCGTACCGGGCCAAGGTCGTCCGCAGGAGGAACGTCGTGGGGGCGGGGCTCTTTCGGCCCCGCGCCCGATCCGTCAGTAATTGTAGGCGCGCTCGCCATGCTCGTTGATGTCGAGCCCTTCGGCTTCGACTTCCGCCGTCGGGCGCAGGCCCGTCGTCAGCTTGAGCGCGTAGAACAGCACCGCCGAGACGCCGCCCGACCAGACGAGCGTGATGACCACCGCCTCGAGCTGCTTCACGAACTGCGCCGAGATGCTGTAGCTCGCCGCGTCGAACGCCGCCGGGAAGACGGTGTAGTCGAACACGCCCTGGCCGCCGAGCGCCGGCGAGGCGACGACCGCGGTGCCGAGCGCGCCGACGATGCCGCCGACGCAGTGGACGCCGAACACGTCGAGCGTGTCGTCATAGCCGAACTTGTTCTTCACCGTGGTGACGAAGAAGAAGCAGACCGCCGAGACGACGAAGCCGAGGACGATCGAGGTCATCGGTCCGCCGAAGCCCGAGGCCGGGGTGATCGCGACGAGGCCGGCGACCGCACCCGTCGCCGCGCCCAGCAGCGAGGGCTTCTTATGCACGACCTGCTCGATCACCGCCCAGGCGACTGCCGCCGCCGCCGTGGCGACGAAGGTATTGATGAAGGCGACCGCGGTGACGCCGTTCGCTTCCAGGTTGGAGCCCGCGTTGAACCCGAACCAGCCCACCCACAGCAGCGAGGCGCCGATCATCGTCATGGTCAGCGAGTGCGGAGGCATCGGATCCTTCTTGTAGCCCAGCCGCGGCCCCATGATGAGGCAGCCGACCATGCCCGCGATCCCGGCGTTGATGTGCACCACCGTGCCGCCCGCGAAGTCGAGCGCGCCCAGGTTGAACAGGAAGCCGCCATCCGTCTTCGCATCGGGCAGGAAGTCCGGGCCCGCCCAGTACCAGACCATGTGCGCGATCGGGAAATAGACGATCGTCAGCCATGCGACCACGAACAGGATCAGCGGCGTGAACTTCACCCGTTCCGCAAACGCGCCGACGATCAGCGCCGGCGTGATGCAGGCAAAGGTCATCTGGAAGCAGACATAGGCGAATTCGGGGATGTAGACGTTGTTCGAGAAGGTCGCGGCATAGGTCGTGCCGCTGACACCCATCAGAAACGCCTTGGACAGGCCGCCGAAGAAGTGGTTGTCCCCGCCAGAGGTGAAGGCGATGCTGTAGCCCCAGCACACCCAGACCAGGCTGGCGACGCTGACGATCATGAACACCTGCATCAGCACGCTGAGCATGTTCTTGGTCCGCACCAGGCCGCCGTAGAACAGCGCCAGCGCGGGAACCGACATCATCAGCACCAATGCCGACGAGATCAGCATCCAGGTGGTGTCGCCCTTGTTGACCATCGTGGCCATCTGCGTGGCGGTAGGCGCCTTGATCGGCGCGGCCGCGGCGGCGGCCTGCGCCCAGGCGGGCGCGGTGGCCAGCAACCCGGCGAGCGTCGCGCCGGCCGCTGCGATTCTGTGCATCAACGTCATCTTACCCCCCTCAGAGCGCCGAATCGTCGGTTTCGCCGGTGCGGATGCGCACCGCCTGACCCACGTCGAGCACGAAGATCTTGCCGTCGCCGATCGCGCCGGTGTTCGCTGCCGCCTGGATCGCCTCGACCGCACGGTCGGCGAGGCTGGCGGCGCAGACCACCTCGATCTTGATCTTGGGCACCATGTTGGTGCTATATTCCGCACCGCGGTAGATTTCGGTCTGGCCCTTCTGTCGGCCGAACCCCTTGACCTCGGTGACCGTCATCCCCGCCACCCCCAACGTGGTGAGCGCTTCCCTCACCTCGTCGAGCTTGAACGGCTTGATGATCGCAATGACCAGCTTCATCCACGCCCCCTCGCGTTGCACGTCGTGCTGCGTCGCAACGATCGTGCCATTTACGATTTGGCAGGAATTGCGCGGTTTTCGTGCGCGCGGTCGCGCAATCCCGTCAGATTATTGTGCAGATCGCGTCGACTGCCCGAAAATCAGGCAGTACCGACGATCGCCTGCGCCGCGTCCAGCTCGTCCGCGTCGACCATCACGCGTACCGGGATCAGCAGATAACTGCCGTCGGCGATGCTTGCCCCGCCGTCGAAAGCGATCGCCGCAATCCCCTCCGCCGCCAGCCGCCCGACCAGGATGTTGGCAAGGTTGCGGTCGTAGCGACCGAGTTCCACGAGGGCCATGGATGCGCTTTCGTTGACGCGCATCAATCATGCGCATAGTTCTGCCGCATGAAGCACGATCCGATCCGCACCGGCAAGCGAAAGGCCGTGAATTTGTCCCTCGACACGGGCATCGTCGACTTCGCACGCGAACAGGGCATCAACCTGTCGCAAGTGAGCGAAGCGGCGTTGCGCGAGGCGGCCAAGCAGGCGCGCGACAAGCGCTGGATCGAAGAAAACCGGACGAAGATGGAAGGCTGGAACGCCTGGTTCGAGGCGCACGGCATGCCCTTCGAGGAGTTGAGGGTGTGGCCGTGGCGCGACTAGACGTCGTCCGGCTGAAGGGAGGGTCGATCGCAATCGACTGTCAGGCGGATATCCTGAGCCACCTGTCGACGCGTTTCACCGTCCCTCTGCTCCCGCCAGAGCAACTTCCCGACCGGATCGTCGGGCTGCATCCAAGCTTCGACGTCGCGGGACGTCAGTGGATCATGGCCTCGCATCTCGCCGGTGCGATACCGGCGCGCGCGGTAGAAGCGACGATCGCTTCGCTACGTGGTGAAGAATATGCCGTGCAACGCGCACTGGACATGCTGACCGGCAGTTACTGAGCCGTCCCGCCCACCGTCAGCCCCTCGACCAGCAACGTCGGCTGGCCGACGCCCGCCGGGACGCTCTGCCCGCCCTTGCCGCATACGCCGATGCCCTCGTCGAGCGCGAAATCGTTGCCGATCCCGGTCACCTTGGTCAGCACCGTCGGGCCGTCGCCGATCAGCGTCGCACCCTTGATCGGCGCGCCCAGTTTGCCGTCCTCGATCCGATACGCCTCGGTGCAGGAAAAGACGAACTTGCCCGACACGATATCGACCTGCCCGCCGCCGAAGCTCTTGGCGAAGATGCCCGTCTTGACGCGCGACAGCAGCTCGGCGGGATCGTCGCGGCCCCCCTTCATGAACGTGTTGGTCATCCGCGGCATCGGCGCGTGCGCGAAGCTCTCGCGGCGGCCGTTGCCCGTCGCCGCGACGCCCATCAGCCGCGCATTGAGCCGGTCCTGCATGTAACCCTTGAGGATGCCGTCCTCGATCAGCACCGTCTCGCGCGTCGGCGTGCCCTCGTCGTCGATCGACAGCGAGCCGCGCCGGTCGGGAATCGATCCATCGTCGACGATGGTGATCCCCGCCGCGGCTACGCGCTCACCGATCCGGCCCGAAAAGGCGCTGGTGCCCTTGCGGTTGAAATCGCCCTCCAGCCCGTGGCCGATCGCCTCGTGCAGCAGCACGCCCGGCCAGCCCGGCCCGAGCAGCACCGTCATATCGCCCGCCGGCGCCGCGACCGATTCGAGGTTGACCAGCGCCTGCGCCAGCGCCTCGTCGATCGCGCGGTTCCACGTCGCCGGGTCGACCAGCCGGTCGTAGAGATACCGCCCGCCGATCCCGAAGCTGCCCGTCTCGCGCCGGCCGTTGGACTCCGCGACGATCGTCACGTTGAGCCGCACCAACGGCCGCACGTCGGTGGCGACAAAGCCGTCGGGGCGGACGATCTCGACGACGCTCCAGCTGCCCGACAGGCCGACCGAAACCTGCGCGACGCGCGGGTCGCGCGCGCGCGCCGCCGCGTCGATCGTCTGGCACAGGTTCACCTTGTCGACGAAGGGCACGAGGTCAAGCGGATCGGCATCAGTGTAGAGCCGGTGGTTGGTCCCCTGCGGCGCGGGTGCGCGCGCGGCGGTCGAGGGATCGATCAGCGCCATCGTCTCGCCTGCGCGGCGGATCGCCGCCTCGGACAATTCGTTGGCATGCGCGAAGGCGGTCATCTCACCCGACACCGCGCGCAGGCCGAAGCCCGCACCCGTGTCGTAGCTCGCCGTCTTCAGGCGCCCGTCGTCGAAGCCGAACGCCTCCGACCGGCGATATTGCAGATAGAGTTCGCCATCGTCGGCGCGGCCCAGCGTCTCGGCGGTCAGCCGCAACGCCGCCTCCGGGGTCAATTGGTCACGATAGAGGAACGAGCGCGGGTCGGCGGTGACGGTCATGCCCGCCAATATAGGGTGACGTTCGCGCGCGGCTAGCGTTCATGAAGCGGAGCGGACTTTGGGGACGCCGGTCGCTCACCTCGTGTTCCTGCGAAAGCAGGAACCCAGAGCCAAGCAACGCAGCGCATCCGGCCCTGGGCTCCTGCGTCCGCAGGAGCACGGCGGAGGGCTATCGTGACGATCGGCGCGCCAGTCGCGCTCAGCGCAATTCGGGGCTCGCGCCTTCGGAAATGTCGGGCAGGCGCGCCGGATCGACGCCGTCCGCCGGGCCGCCGATCAGCACGAAGCGCCGGTCGCAATAGCCGCAGTCGATATAGCCATGCTCGTCGATCTGCAGAAAGACACGCGGGTGGCCGAGCGCCGCCCCGCCGGGAATGTCGGTGGCGCCGTCGCAGGCGACGCGGCGGTGGGAGACACGGACGACTTCGGGCGGCGGCAGCATGGCGCGCGCGATAGCGCGTTCGCCCCCGCCCTCGCAAGTCCCCGCGGATGCCCGAGCGCTTCCACCGCGCCGCGCTTGCGCCTATGCGAAGCGCCATGACCGAGCCAACCGAAGCCGCCATCTCGATCCGCGGCCTTTGCAAGACCTACGCCGGGGTGAAGGGCGGCCCGCCCAAGCAGGCGCTCGACGGCGTCACCTTCGACGTGCCGCGCGGCCAGATCTTCGGCCTGCTCGGCCCCAATGGCGCGGGCAAGTCGACGCTGATCAACATCCTCGCCGGCCTCGTCAACAAGACGAGCGGGTCGGCGAGCATCTGGGGCTTCGACATCGATGCGCACCCGCGCAACGCCAAGGCGTCGATCGGCATCGTCAATCAGGAAATCCTGTTCGACCCCTTCTTCACGCCGGTCGAGACGCTGGAGATCCAGGCCGGCCTCTACGGCGTGCCCAAGGCCGAACGCAAAAGCCTCGACCTGCTGCGCGCGGTGCATCTGGAGGACAAGGCGAACGCTTATGCCCGCACCTTGTCGGGCGGCATGAAGCGGCGGCTGATGGTCGCCAAGGCAATGGTCCATTCGCCCCCCGTCCTCGTCCTCGACGAGCCGACCGCGGGCGTCGACATCGAATTGCGCCAGCAATTGTGGGCTTACGTGCGCCAGCTCAACGACGCCGGCGTCACCGTGGTCCTGACCACGCACTATCTCGAGGAGGCGGAGCAATTGTGTGATCGCATCGCGATCATCAACCAGGGCCGCCTCGTCGCCAACGAACCGACCCGCGACCTCGTCGGCAAGGCGCAGGAAAAGCTGGTCGCGGTGACGGTCGACCGCGACCTCGCCGAAGCGCCCGCCGCGCCCTGTTTCGAGAAGATCGTGCTGAAAGGCGCGCGCACGCTCGAGATCACCTACAGCAAGGACAAGGTCAACGCGGGCGAAGTGCTCGCCGCGGTGACGCGCGAGGGCCTCGGCATCGTCGACGTGACGACGCGCGAGGCGGACCTGGAGGACGTGTTCCTCAGCCTCACCCGGTCGCATGGGTAAGGGCGAACCCAAAAGCTCCTCCTGTTCAGGGCCCCAGGTCGGCGTGAACGACGATCCGGCGGGTGAGCACGAAGCCAGAAGCCCCTCCCCTTCAGGGGAGGGGTTGGGGTGGGGAACGCCCGCGGACTTAGATGCGCGGGCAAAGACGATGCGCCGTCAGCCGACTGAACCGGAAATGCGGCTGTGGCGGCAACTATCGAACAGCCAACTTGGCGGCTTCAAGTTCCGGCGACAGGCAAAGCTCGGCTGGCGCATCGCCGACTTCTTCTGCCCCTCGCTCGGGCTGATCGTCGAGGTAGACGGCCATACACATGATTCGGAAACCGACGCACGCAAGGACGCGATCGCTCGGCAACGGGGATTTCACGTCATCCGTTTTACCAATACGGATGTCTTGCAGAACATGGAGGGCGTGCTGACTTCGCTGCTGATCTTCGCGCAGACATTGCCACCGCGCGCTCGATGGCGACTGCCCCACCCCAACCCCTCCCCTGAAGGGGAGGGGCTTTAAGTGGCTAACCAATCCGACATCCTCATCGTCGGCTCCGGCGCCGCCGGGCTTACCGCGGCGCTGACGCTCGCCGATCGCTTCCGCGTCACCGTGCTCGCCAAGGGCGCGCTCAACGAAGGATCGACCGCCTGGGCGCAAGGGGGAATCGCCGCGGTGCTCGAACCCGGCGACACGTTCGACCATCATGTCGAGGATACGATGGTCGCGGGCGCAGGGCTCAACGACCGCGACATCGTCGAATTCGTGGTCGAGAACGCGCCCGCCGCGATCGAGCGGCTGATCCAGCTGGGCGTTCCCTTCGCCACCGAAGGCAATGCGCTCCACCTGACGCGTGAGGGCGGCCATTCGCACCGCCGCATCGTCCATGTCGCCGACGCCACCGGCTGGGCGGTGCAGGAGGCGCTGCAGCGCGCGGCGGAGGCGCATCCCAATATCACGCTCGTCCCCGACCAGATCGCGATCGACCTCGCCACCAGCCGGCACGAGGAACGCTATTCGGGCGCGGGCAACGTCTGGGGCGTCTATGCGGTCGATCGCGGCACGGGCCGCGTCAACCTCTACACCGCGAAGGCGACGATCCTCGCCACCGGCGGCGCGGGCCGCACCTATCTCTTCTCCACCGCGCCGCGCGGCGCGACGGGGGACGGCATCGCGATGGCGTGGCGCGCGGGCGCCCGCGTCTCCAACATGGAGATGATGCAGTTCCACCCGACCTGCCTCTACAATCTCGAGGTCAAGAACTTCCTCATCACCGAGGCGGTGCGCGGCGAGGGCGGTCGGCTGATCAACCCGACCACCGGCAAGCGCTTCATGACCTATTACGACGCGGCGCGGATGGAGCTGGCGCCGCGCGACGTCGTCGCCCGCGCGATCGATGCCGAGATCAAGCGCTACGGCCTCGACTACGTCCATCTCGACATCAGCCACATGCCCGCCGATTTCATCCGTGGCCATTTCCCCAACATCTACGACAAGTTGATCGGCCTGGGCATCGACATGACGACGCAGCCGATTCCCGTCGTGCCCGCGCAGCATTACACCTGCGGCGGCATCGTCATCGACCGCGACGGGCGCACCGATCTGCCCGGCCTCTATGCCGCCGGCGAATGCACCGAAAGCGGGCTGCACGGCGCGAACCGGCTGGCGTCCAACTCGCTGCTCGAATGTTTCGTCTTCGGCGAGGCGGCGGCGAACCATATCGCCGCGCACTGGGACGCATTGCCGCCGGTGCCGAAGATCCGCGGCTGGGACGAAAGCCGCGTCACCGATTCGGACGAAGAGGTGGTGATCAAGCAGAACTGGACCGAGATCCGTCGCTTCATGTGGAATTACGTCGGCATCGTGCGCACCACCAAACGGCTGGAGCGCGCGCAGCATCGCATCAAGATGCTGACCGAAGAGGTCGCCGATTATTACGGCCATTTCCGCGTCACGCCCGATCTGATCGAGCTTCGCAACCTGCTCCAGACCGCCGAGCTGATCGTCCGATCCGCGCTCCACCGCCACGAAAGCCGCGGCCTGCATTACACGCGCGACTGGCCGGAAACGTTGCCCGAGGCGGTCGACACCGTGCTCGTGCCCTGACCGCCGTCGCTACCGCTCCGTTCCACAGGTGACGGTGCCCGTCGGCTGTCCGACCAGACGGCATTTCGGCTGGCCCGCGACGCTCACCATGCCCAGCCCTGCGTTGGACACCGTCGCGGTATAGCGCGCCCGCGCGGCGATCGCGCCCGATCCGGCAAGATGCACGACGGCGTCGCCCGCATCGATGCTCCCCGCGTCGATCCCGCCCGTTCCGCTCGCGGTGAGACGCAGTGTTCCGACCTTGCCCGCGCCGAAACGGATCTGCCCGTCGCCGATCAGCTGCGCGTTGAGCTGGTCGCCCGCTACCGTGTCAATCGCGATCCGGCCCGAACCGCCCAGCGTCACGTCGATCCGCGGCGCCGCCATGCGGGTGACGCTCACCTCGGCGCCTCCGGCTGCGGACAGGCCGGCGAGCGCGGGCGTGGTCAGCGCGACGGTCACCGGGCCGCCCGCCGCCGTGCGCCGCTCGCCCCAGCCCGCACTGGCCGCACGGCGCAGCATCAGCGTCCCGCTCTCGTTATGCAGTTCGACGCCGTCGAGGCTGCCGTCGCTCCGCAGCACCGCGCCCGGCGATCCGCCCGTCGCGATCGTCACGCGATACGGCCCTTCGATCCGCACGCGGTCGAAACTGCCCAGCCCGACGCGGCGCTCCTCCGCGTCGGCAGATACGGGCAGCAACAGCAGCAGGGCGAGCGTGAAAGGCTGGCGGATCGTCATGGCCGCCAGCCTCGCACCACCCCTGCCCCCCGGCAAGCCTTTGCGGCGTCGGTTCCGGGTCGGCGTCAGCGGCCGCAGCGCACCGAGCCCGATCCCATCTTCGACACCTGGCACTTCGCCGCCGCGCCCAGGTCGACATCGCCGGACCCGACCAGGTCGACCTTCGCCGATCCGGTCACCGCAGCGCGTACGTCGCCCGATCCCGCGACGCTGACGGTCGCCTCCTCGGCGCGCAGACCCGCCGCATCGAGGCTGCCCGATCCCGCGACCGCTACCTTCAGCCGCTTCACCGCGCCCGCGGCGTGGACGTTGCCCGATCCCGCGACGGACAGGTCGACCGCGTCACTGGTCAGTGCGGCGATGTTGAGGTCGCCCGACCCGGCCACGTTGCCGTCGAAGCTGCCACCCTCGATCCGATCGACCGCCATCGTCGCCGATCCGGCCAGCGTCGCCTCGGCAAGACGCGGCATCGTGACATAGACCTTCACGTCCCGCGCGCCGCTCTGCCATCCGATGCCCAGCCGCTGGCGTCGCCCGATCACCAGCGTGTCGCCGTCGCGCGCGATGCGCACCTGGTCGAGCGCCTTGCCCGGCCCCTCGGCACGCACCGAGAAGCCGGTGCCGACGCGCACGTCGATATCGTCGCCACCCGTCACCAGCAGCTTGGTGAAATCCTGCGCCGCATAGCTGCGCGACGGCCCGCTGCCCGATGCGGCGATCTCGTCACCCTTGTCGTGCGCCGAACAGGCCACCACCAGGCCTGCCGCCATCAGCATCGCAACCGTCCGCATCGTGTATCTCCTAGCGTGTATTGTACTTATAATACACGCTAGGAGCGTACGCAAGCGTACTCAGGCCGTTTCGGCAAAGCCGATGCGGATCGAGCGCTAGCGCGCGCAGCGCACCGTGCCGCTGCCGATCTTGCTGACCTGGCACCGCGCCTGCGGGCCCAGATCGACGTTGCCGCTGCCGGCCATCGACACGTTGGCCGGACCGGCGACGTGTGCGCGTACGCTGCCCGATCCGCCGACGCTGACCTCGGCGCGTGTCGCGCGCAGCCCTGCCGCATCGATGCTGCCGGAACCGCCCAGATTGGCCTCCAGCGTGCCGACCTCGCCCGCCGCGGTGAGCGATCCCGATCCGCCGACGTTGAACTCCGCCGTCTTCGCCTCGACCCGGCCGATCGCGACGCTGCCCGATCCGCCAACGCTCACCGACGCCTTGTCGCCGCCGACGCGGTCGACGCGCATGCTGCCCGATCCGCCCAGCGCGACGCTGGCAAGGCGCGGCGTCGTCACGCGCACGACGATCTGCTTCTGCAGCGCGCTATCGTCGCGCCCTTCGTAGCGGCGGCCGAGTTCCAGATTGTGGTCGCGCACCGCGACGCGGAAATTGGCGAGCGCCGCGGCCGGGCCTTCCACCGTCACCGACCAGGCCGGGCCGCTGCGCACCTCGACGCGCGACGCGCCGCCCAGCGTGACGCCGTCGAAGCCGCGCGCCTCGGGATAGACCAGCCCGGCCCCCTGGCGCTGCCCGGCCAGGCCGGGCCCGCGATCGCGCTCCGCGGCGGCAGCGCCGGCAAGCGGCAGGGCGACGGCAAGAAGCAGGGTCACGGCACGCATCATCATGGGCACTCCAGCTGTTATAGACAGATAGTACAGCTCGGATTTACGCGTGTAAACGAAAAAGGCGGCCCCTCGCGGGACCGCCCTTTTCATCGTTCGGGGAACGGCGCGCAGCTCAGGCCGGCACCTTCTCCTTGTTGTAGATCGCGGCGGCGGCGCGCAGGATTTCCAGGATCTTCTCCTGTGCCTTGGGCTCGTCGATCTGCTCCATCGCGGCCAGTTCGCGCGCCAGGCGGCTGCACGCCGCCTCGAAAATCTGGCGCTCGGAATAGCTCTGCTCGGGCTGGTCGTCCGCGCGGAACAGGTCGCGCACCACCTCGGCGATCGACGCGAGGTCGCCCGAGTTGATCTTCGCTTCATATTCCTGCGCGCGGCGCGACCACATGGTGCGCTTGACCTTGGGCTTGCCCTTCAGCGTTTCCATCGCCTCGCGCATCGTCTTGTCCGACGACAGTTTGCGCATGCCGACCGATTCGGCCTTGTTGGTCGGAACGCGCAGCGTCATGCGCTCCTTTTCGAAGCGGAGCACGTAGAGCTCCAGACTGGTCCCGGCGATCTCCTGCTTCTGCAGTTCGATCACACGGCCGACGCCATGCTTCGGGTAAACAACGTAATCACCGACATCGAAGGACAATGCCTTGGCAGCCATGAACGGGCCTTTCTACAAAGTCCCATCGCCCGCAAAGGAAAGCCGCCCGGCCCCGTGGGAAAATCCGTGGAGCCAAACGGCGCGAGGATGGTTGGTACGAACGTCTCCGGCGGGCGGCGCGTAAACTCGCGCCCGTCGCGGACCATTTAACACGCCCGCAACAAAATTACCAGCGTCGATGAGACAGATCGCCTGTCTCACCGCCGGTTTTGCTCCATAATCCGATGGCTTGGCGCCGAAAAAACGCGGCGGTCAGTCGCCCTTGCCGGGCTCGGGCGAGAAGAATTTGTCGTACTTGCCCTCGACGCCCTTCATCGCATCCGCGTCGGGCGGCGTCTGGTCGAGCTTGCGCGTGACGTTCGGCCATTGCGCGGAGAAGGTGGTGTTGAGCTCTAGCCATTGTTCCAGCCCGCTTTCGGTGTCGGGCAGGATCGCTTCGGCCGGGCATTCCGGCTCGCACACACCGCAGTCGATGCATTCGGACGGGTTGATGACGAGCATGTTCTCGCCCTCGTAGAAACAGTCGACCGGACAGACCTCGACGCAATCCATATACTTGCAGCGGATGCAGGCATCGGTGACGACGTAGGTCATGGGGACTCCCTCATGCGCCCGAACCCGATGGGCGCCTTGTTCACGAACGGCCGGCTGCTATGCCGCGTTCCGCGATCCGTCAATCGATCGCGCTCGCTTGCGAGACGTTAGCAGCATCGCCCGTCACCAGATCCTGGTAGCACGCGCGCGCTTCGGGGGCTGGCCCACGCCGCGCGGGCAGCGCCTCCACGCGCAGCACGCGCACCTCGCCGTTGAGCGCGAAGGTCAGGATGTTGCCGACGCGCACCGGCGCATGCGCCCGGTCGATTGCGCGCCCGTCGATCCGCAGATGGCCGTCGCACGCCATGTCCTGCGCGCGCTCGCGCGTCTTCGCCAGGCGGACGAACCACAGGAACCGGTCGAGCCGCATCGCCACGCTGGCGTCGCCCCGTTCAGCCATGCCGTCCTCCCGCCTGCTCCCCCGTCTGCCCCCATCCGGCGAGCGCCGCGAAGGCGCCCGTCGCGGGCGGCGGCGGGCGCAGGTCGCGGCGCGGCGCACGCCGCCCGCGCCACACCCAGGTCGCCCCCTCGCCCCGCGCCGGCTGGAAGCCCAGTTCCGCCATCAGCCGCGCCAGCGTCGCCGGCTCCAGCCCCATCGACGTCGCCAGCGCCGGATCGGGCGCGAAGGGCTTGCGCCCCTCGCGCGCGTCATGCGCGGCGCGCGCGATCCGTTCGACCAGGTCGACGCGCACCGCCTGCGCCGCCAGCGGCCGGAATCCCGTCGCCAGCATCGCCCCCGGCGCGCCGCGCACCAGCACCGTCGCGCCCTCGGGGGGCAGCATCGGAACCGGTCCGCGCAGCCCGATCAGCGTGCGCCGCCACGCCGCCGCCGCAGGCTTGAGCAGCCGCGGATCGAACAGGTCGAGCGCCCCGATCGTCACCCCCGCCTTGCGCAACCTTTTGCGCTCGTCCGGCGTCAACGCGGCGAGCGGCTCGTGCAGCGCGACGCGCGGCGCGAGGCCGCCTGCCGCCTCCAGCTCGCCCGCGACGACGCGCAGCGCCGGCGTCGCCGCCGGATCGCGCGCCAGCGTCGCGAGCGCGACGAGCGCGGGGACATGCCGCGCCAGCATCGCCGTCAGCCATTGGTCCAGCCGTGTCTGCACGCCGCCGCGCTGCGCCTTGTCGAGACAGTCGAGATCGCGGTCGAGCTTCAGCATCGGGCGCGCGGGCGACGGCCCCGCGACCAGCCGCGCGACCGGATGCCCGCGCCACAGCACCGAATCGTCGACCAGCGTGAAGGCCGCATCCTCCGCCTCCGACAGGGCCTGCACGCGCCGCCCGCGCTCGCCGACCAGCCGTTTCTCCGCCGCCGCGAGCAGCAGGCGCCGGTCGCCCGCCCGCGCCGCGGGATCGACGGTGAAGCGAAAGCCGTCGAGTCGGCCGATCGCATGGTCCTCGACCAGCACCTCCCCCTCCGGCCCGATCGTCACCGGCAACGCGCCCGCGTCCGCGCCGATCTGGCGGATCAGCGCGGTCGTGCGCTTGTCGACGAACCGTTGCGTCAGGCTGGCGTGCAGCCCGTCGGACAGACGCTCCTCGATGCTGCGCGTCCGCTCCGCCCACAGCTGCGGCTCGGCCAGCCAGTCGGGGCGGTGCGCGATATAGGCGAAGGTGCGGATCGCCGCGATCCGGCCCGCGATCGTCTCGACGTCGCCCGCGATCGTATCGAGCCGCGCGATCTCGTCCGCGAACCATTGGTGCGGCGCGACCATCCGCCCCTCGCTGAGATAGCCGAACAGCCGCGACACGAACCGCGCATGCGGATCGAGGCCCAGTTTGCGGAAATCGGGCAGGCCGCACGCCGCCCACAGCCGTTTGACCATCGCGGCGCCCCGCGCGCGGTCGCGCACCCACGCCTCCTCGGCCAGCCGCTTCAACACCGCCAGGTCCATCGCCTGCGGCGCGGCGATCAGCACGCCGGGCTCGGGCCGCCGCTCCAGGCTGGCGATCAGCGCATCGACGCTCGAAAAATCCGGCTCGCCGCTGCGCCAGTACATCTGCTCGATCGGCTTGAAGCGATGCTCCTCGATGGCGAGCACCTCTTCGGGCAGGAACGCGCCCGGCCCGTCTTCAGTGATCGCGCCGAACGTGCCGTCGCGCTGGTGCCGCCCGGCGCGCCCGGCGATCTGCGCCATCTCCGCCACTGTCAGCCGCCGCTGCCGCCGCCCGTCGAACTTGGTGAGCCCGGCGAAGGCGACGTGCGCGACGTCCATGTTGAGGCCCATGCCGATCGCATCGGTCGCGACGAGATAATCGACCTCACCGGCCTGGAACATCGCGACCTGCGCGTTGCGCGTGCGGGGGCTGAGCGCACCCATCACCACCGCGGCGCCGCCGCGCAGCCGGCGCAGCATCTCGGCGACGGCATAGACTTCCTCGGCGCTGAACGCGACAATCGCGGATCTCTTGGGCAGGCGGCTGATCTTCTTCGCGCCCGCATAGGTCAGTTTCGAAAAGCGCGGCCGGCCGATGATCTCCGCATCGGGCACCAACGCGCGCACCATCGGGCGCAGCGCCTCCGACCCCAGGATCATCGTCTCCTCGCGCCCGCGCCGGCGCAGCAGGCGGTCGGTGAAGACGTGGCCGCGTTCCGGATCGGTGCCCAGCTGCGCCTCGTCGAGCGCGACGAAGGCGGCGTCATGTTCGGGCATGCTCTCCGCGGTGCACAGGAACCAGCGCGCGTTCGCGGGAACGATCTTTTCCTCGCCGGTCACCAGCGCGACCTGGTCCGGCCCCTTCTGGGCGACGACGCGGTCGTAGACTTCGCGGGCGAGCAGCCGCAACGGAAAGCCCATGATACCGCTCGAATGACCGCACATCCGCTCGACCGCGAGGTGGGTCTTGCCGGTATTGGTCGGTCCCAGGACCGCGGTGACGCCACCTGCCATGGCGGCAACATCGGCATTCGCGCGGACGAACGCAATAACGCAGAGCTACTCAGCCGCCTTCCGCGCCCGTCCCGACCGGCCCGACCGATACGCGCGCTCGTATCGCCGCAGCCCCGCCACGCCCCACCGCAGCGAACCCCGCGGATTCGCGCGGTTAATTTGACTTTAGCACCTGCGCGCCACAACGATTCGACCCACGCCGGGGGGAAACGCGGCGACCTTAAGGCTCTCGGGGCGTCGCACGCGTGTTCCTGCGCAACGATCATGGTCTGGAACTCGCCGGTGGCGGCGCGTCGCGCGCGCTGCCGCACCTTGCGGCGTCCGGCAGGGCCGCCGACCGCCCGTTGCTCGCCCGCCTCCACACCGCCGCGCTCGACGCGACGCACGACATCGACTGGGTGCCCGACCTCGGCTCGCAGATCGGCAGCCGCGCCTGGTGGCGCGGGCTTGCGACGCTCGCCGGCCTTGTCGGCGCCGCCTGGATGCTGTCGCCCGGCTTCGACCGACCGCTCGTCGGCGCCGTCCCCGCGCCGCTCGCCGGCACCGCATGGGAGGAAACGCGTGCGCAGGGGATCGCCCCGCTCGCCTGGGGCGCGGACACCGGCCGGCGCATGGCGGCGAGCGACCTCGTCGTTCCGCTCGCCGAGGCGCCGGAACGGCCGCAGGTCGAACTCAGCGCGACGCTGGGCGAAGGCGATACGCTTGATCGCGTCCTGATGCGGGCCGGCGTCGGGCGCGCCGACGCCCGCGCCGCCGCCGACCTGATCGGCGGCACCACCGACCTCAACCAGATCGCGCCGGGCACGCGCATCGCGCTGACGCTCGGGCGCCGCGCGTCGAAGACGGTGGCGCGCCCGCTGGACAGACTCGCGATGCGCGCGCGCTTCGACCTCAACGTCACGCTCAACCGGGCCGGCGACGGCCTCGCGATGACGCGCCAGCCGATCGCGATCGATACGACGCCGCTGCGCATCCAGGGGCTCGTCGGGTCCAGCCTGTATCGGTCCGCGCGCGCCGCGGGTGCGCCCGCGCGCGTCGTCGAAAGCTATGTCAAGGCGCTGGCGACGCGGCTGTCGATCGGCCGCGACATCCGCGCCGTCGATACGTTCGACCTGATCGTCGAGCGCGAACGCGCCGCGACGGGCGAGGTCCGGCTCGGCCAGTTGCTGTTCGCCGGCATCGACCAGCCGCACCGCGCGGTGCGGCTCGTTCGCTGGCGGCAGGGTGGCGACTATGGTGCGGGCGGCGGGGACGGCGACCACGCCGGCTGGTTCGACGCCAACGGCCAGACGGAGCGCCGCGGCACGATGGGGATGCCCGTCGCCGGGCGCATCACCTCCTCCTTCGGGCTGCGCATGCACCCGCTGCTCGGCTTCATGCGCATGCACAAGGGGCTCGATATCGGCGCCCCCTATGGCGCGCCGATCTATGCGGTGCTCGACGGCGTCGTCCAGTCCGCGGGACGGTCGGGCGGCTACGGCAATTTCGTCCGGCTCGCCCATCCTGCCGGCCTCGCCAGCGGCTACGGCCATATGAGCCGCATCGCGGTGGCGCGCGGCCAGCATGTGCATCAGGGACAGGTGATCGGCTATGTCGGGTCGACCGGCCTGTCGACAGGCCCGCACCTCCATTGGGAAGTGTGGCGCAACGGCCAGACGATCAATCCGCGCTCGATCTCTTTCGCGACGGTACAGACGCTGTCCGGCGCCGAGCGTCGTCGCTTCCGCAACTGGGTCGCGGGCCTGCTGTCGGTGCGGGTCGACCACGCCGGCTGAACCGCGGGCGGCCGGCGGCGTCGCGATTTTCCTACATCGACGCGCTATGCTACAGGGGCTTTGCTCTTTCTCATCACGCAATAAACCTATCGCCGGACTTGGCGAAGATTGCATGAGTTGGTGTCAATTTTGTCAAGACTCGCGCCGGTCAGCGTCCCTGCGCGCGCCAGCGGCGGATCGTCCGCTGCAGGATCGCGTCCTCGTCGCCGACGTCGCGCCACAGTTGCGAGAACAAAGGATCGCCCGAGGCGGGACGCTTGTTTTCCTCGAGCGGATCGAAACCGACACGGATCGGCACGGACACGCCCTCGCCGCAGATGATGCACTCGCGGTTGCGCAGCGCGGGGATCGCATCCAGGAAGCCGCGCGCGCCTTCGGGCATAGCGGCGCGGACGAAAGCCTGGTCGCGTTCGTTGTTGAGGCGCATGGCGATGATCGTGCCGCATTGCGACAGCACGCCTTCCTCAAGGTCCGACGGTCGCTGCGTGATCAGGCCCAGGCTGACGCCGTACTTGCGCCCCTCCTTGGCGATACGGCTCAGGATACGGCCGACCGCGGTGCCGCGGTCGTTGCGCCCTGTCGGGATGTAGCGATGCGCTTCTTCGCAGACGAGCAGGATCGGCCGCTGCGGCTCGTTGCGCGACCAGATCGCATAATCGAACGTCATCCGGCTCAGCACCGCGACGACGACCGCGGTGATCTCCGACGGCACGCCGGACACGTCGACGATCGAGATCGGCCGCCCGTCGCCCGGCATGCGGAAAATGCGCGCCAGGAAATCGGCCATCGTGTCGGCGACCAGCATACCCGAAAACATGAACGAATACCGCGGATCGCCCTTGATCTCGTCGATCTTGGTTTTCAGCCGCAGATAGGGCGCGGTGTCGCCCGCGCGGTCCAGCTTGCCCATTTCCGCCTGGATGATCTGGGTCAGGTCGGACAACAGATAGGGGATCGGCGCATCGACCGTCAGCTTGGCGATCTCCTGCCCCAACCGGTTCTTGGCGCGGGCGGCGAGCAGGCATTTGGCAAGGATGTCGGCATCGATCTGCCGTTCGGCCTCGCTGCTCGTCACGAAGACCTCGCAATGCTCCTCGAAGTTCATCAGCCAATACGGCATCGCGAGGTTGCCGACGTCGAAGATCGCGCCCGTGTTGCGGAACGCCGCCGCATATTCGCCGTGCGGATCGATCATCACGATATGCCCCTGCGGCGCGAGCGCGCAGATGCGATGCAGGATCAGCGCCGCCGCGGTCGACTTGCCCGTACCCGTCGATCCGACCAGCGCGAAATGCTTGCCCAGCATCGCATCGACGTACAGCGCGGCGCGCACGTCGCGGGTGGGATGGACGTGGCCGATCTCGACGTGCGGCTGGTCGGTCGCGGAATATATCTGGCGCAGGTCCGCGGTGCTGATCGGAAAGACCTCGCACCCCGGCACCGGATAGCGGGTGACGCCGCGGCGGAAATTGTAGAGCTTGCCGGTCAGCCGCTCTTCGTCGCCCTCGCCCAGGAAGTCGATGTCCGCGACGATCCAGTCCTGCCCGCCCTGCTGAAGCGACAGGTTGCGCACGTTCGCGATCAGCCAGGCGCCGGCGACGCGCATCTTGATCTGGCCGCCGACCTGCCCCGCCGCCGCGACCACCGGGTCGCCGTCCTGCGCGACGAGGTCGAGGCTGGCACGGTCGAGCAGCACGCGGCTGCCGCCGCCACCAACGGCGGTCACGCAGCCGACGGGGGTCAGCGGGCCCGCCGCAATGCCCGTTCCGGCAACGGCCGGCGACGATCCCAGCGGCATCGCACCATCGAATGCCCGTGGGCCCGGCATGTCACTCATCCTGTCGTGCCTCTGAAGCATTACGACCGCGAGCTATGCCTGCCGAGCGGTTAAGATAGAGTAAGTCAGGATCGGACAGCAGCACCCGCCCGCGGGACCAAGGCTCAGACCCGCCGGGCGACCATCCCCGCGGCATAGCCGAGCGCGACCGACAGTGCGACCGCGGTCAGGCCGTAGAGGATGGACGCACGATCCGCGGCGCGCGCGACGAACCGCTCGAACCCCGATTTGCGGATGTCGATCTCGCGCACCGCCGCCGCCAGCACGCGACCGTCGCGGATCAGGAACGTCTCCGCGGTGAACCGCCCCACCGGCACCCGCGCCGGGATCGTCAGCCGCGCGCGATACAGCACGCCATCGGTGATCTCGACCGCGCGCGGCGCCTCGACGTACAGGCCGGTGCGCCGCTTGAGGTCGACGAGCCCCTGCTGAAAGCGCGCCTGCACGTCGCTCAGCGTCCCCGCGCCGGGCGAAAGCTGCAGACTGCCGAGGCCCAGTTCGTAGATGGCGCGCGTCCGCTCGTCGACGATCCGCTCGATCGGCCGCGACGAGGCGAGCGCATAGAAGGACGGCGCCGAACTGTAGCGCTGGCTCTTCGCATTGACCCAGATGCCGGCGACCTTCTCCTTCTCGCGCACCAGGATCGACTGCGTCGGACCCTTGACGACGACGACGATGTCGGTCGGCGACTGCCCCGCCGGCCGGCGACCGCCAGGGTAGAGGATCGCGCCGAACAGCAGCAGTTCGGCCCCGGTGAAACTGTAGGCGATCTCGATATTGCGTTGCGAGACGTCGGGGACGAGCTCGGGTTTCGCATCGGGTGCGGCCTGTGCCATCAACAGCGGCGCGAGCAGGATGGCGGCCCAGGCCCTCATGTCAGTTCGACCGAAAAGATATCCTCCGGCCGCCAGACGAGGCCGAGCAGGATGCGCAGGCCGACGAGCAGCACCATGATCGCGAGCGCGAGCCGCAGATATTCGGGCTTCACCTTGGTCGCGAACCGCGCACCGAGCTGCGCGCCGGTCACCGATCCGATGAGCAGCAAGGCGGCAAGCACGATGTCGACCGCCTTGGTCGTCGTCGCATGCACCATCGTCGCGATCGCCGTGACGAACAATGTCTGAAACAGGCTGGTGCCGACGACGACATTGGTCGCCATGCCGAGCAGGTAGATCATCGCCGGCACGAGGATGAAGCCGCCGCCGATTCCCAGCAGGATGGTCAGGATGCCCGTACCGAAGCCAAGGAGCAGCGGCGCGAGCGGCGAGATATAGAGCCCCGACGCATAGAATCGCGTGCGCAGCGGCAGCGCGGCGACCAGAGGGTGGTGGCGGCGCTTGCGCGGTCGCGGGCGCAGGCCGCCGCGACTGACTCCGATCGCGACGATCGATTCGCGCGCCATGGTAAAGCCGATGAAGCCGAGCATCAGCACGTAGATGACGCCGATCACCGTATCGATCTGGCCACTGCGCTGGAGCAGGCGAAAGATCCAGGCCCCCGCAAAACTGCCCAGGATACCGCCCGCAACCAGCACGCCGCCCATCTTCACGTCGACGCCGCCGCGGTGGAAATGCGCGAACACACCCGACACGCTCGCGCCCGTCACCTGGCTGGCGGACGATGCGGCGGCGACTGTCGGTGGGATGCCGTAGATGATGAGCAACGGCGTCGTCAGGAAGCCGCCACCGACCCCGAACATCCCCGACAGCAGGCCGACGCCACCACCGAGCAAGACGATGACCAGCGCGTTGACCGACAGGTTGGCGATGGGAAGGTAAAGGTCCACGACGCGTCCAGTATTGGCACGCGCGCGGCGCCGCCGCACCCCCTAAAAGTCGCTGCCCACGCTGACCGCGGGGCCCGACCCCGGCCGGGCGTCCCCGCCGATCCGCGCCCGCCAGTCGGCGGTGAGACGCAGCTGCCGGGCGCCGACCGGTACCCAAACGCCCACCGTCGGTCCGACATCGAGGCGGCGCGCGCCGCGCTGGACACCGCCCCAGGCGCCCGCGCCGATGTCGACGCGTATCTGACCATGATCGACCAGTGAGCGGGTCAGCCGCAGCGAGCCGTCGGCGAACCCCTCGACCGCGTCGCGCCGGATCCCGCCCGTCTGCGCATAACCTTCGGCGTGCCATGCTCCGCCAACCGGAGTCGGGCCGAAACCGCCGATGACGCCGACCACTATGCCCCCGCGCCCGCCACCCAGTGAGAAGCGCCGTTCCGCGATCAGATGCACCGGTACGGCAAGTGGCTGCCAGTCGATACCGATCGCGGCCTCGCGACCATCGCCGTCGAGCGGGGTCGACAATCGCGCCGCCAGTGCGACGCGGCGCGAAGCGCCGAGTGCGTAGGTCAGTCGCACACCCGCCTGCGACGCGCCGAGCTGGCCGCCGAGCAGCGCCGCGCTCGACCCGCCGCGCACGATCCCCCAAACACTGCCGTGCAGCCTCGATCCGCCGGAGGCGATCGGCGAGGGCGCGACGGGCGGAGGCATGGTCGGCGGCTCGTCTTGCATTTTGAGCGCCGGAACGGCGCGTTGGCGCGGGTCGTGGATAGGGGCGTCGGCCACCGAAGGCGACGATGGTTCTTGGCGCGCTGGTGGTGCGCCGGGGGCGGTCGATGCCTCGCGCAATCCCGTGCGCCGGCCCGGCGGTGTGACGCCGGGGGCTTTGGGGATCATCGCCATGGTCGCCGCGGCGGCCGCCGCGATGGGCGCCGGGCTGCCAATCGCGTCCGCGATCTCGTCGACGGGCCACAAGGCGACGCCGCGGGCCATGCCCCATATGCCGAGCGCCGCGACGAGGAAGCGGAGCGGCCGGCCCTTCACGCGGGCAACGTCGCGACATCCGGGAAGGCGTGACTCGTCTTGTCCCACGCCACGGCATGCCCCCGCAGCAGGCGCAGATAGCGTATCATCGCCAGTGGCGCGGCGGCGAGCGCGACGACGTTGCCGATGAAGAAGCGCGGGATCGACCGCCAGCTCTCCGCGCGGCCGTACATCCGCCGGGTGCAGGCGATCCGCATCGCCAGACGCCAGATCAGCAGCATCGTCGTCGCCATCGCGAGCCAAGTCGCCAGTCGAGGATCGTCGGCGCCACGCCGGCCCGACACCTCGTGGAGCGCCACGCTCACGCCCCATAGCACGATCGCGGCATAGGCGACCGCGAGCACCAGCACCGACAGGAGCGCGCGCCGGTCGCGCATCCGCATCCAATGGTCGCCCAGCGCATGCGGCCGTGCCCAGCCGGTGCGATCCCATCCGGCCAGCGCGATGCCGGTCATCCATCGCGCTTTCTGGCGCATCGCGGCGACCAGCGTCTCGGGAAAATAGGCGCGGATCGCGATCAGCGATCCGTCTTCGGGATCGCGCAGCCGCACGAACAGCGACGATTGGCCCAATTCACCGATTCGCAGGCCCATTTCGTAATCCTCGGTCAGGCTGGTCGCGTCGAACGGGTCGCCGCCGCGATCCTCGGCGAGGCGCGCGACGATGTCGCGGCGCAGCGCACACCCGGTGCCCGCGAGCGGCATCGCGGCACCCAACCGGTGGCGTACGACCTGCTGCACGCCATGCGCATAGGCGAATTCGTCGGCATAATGGCCCGAGACGAGCGAGCCGGCCCGGATCAGCGGCAGCACCGGCAATTGCACCACCGCATGCCGGTCGATGAGAGCGTCGAACAGGGCGAGTTCGCGGGGATGAACGACATCCTCGGCATCGTGGAGGACGATCGCGCGCGCCCGAAATCGCTGGCGGCGCTCGTCGTCGCATAAGGCTCGCCAGATCGTATTGAGACACCCCGCTTTCGTGGTCGGCCCCGGCGTGTCCCCGACGACCAGCCGGACGCGCACGTCGATGGAGGCGACCGCGCGTGCCGCCGCAATCGTCGCCGGATCGTTGGGGTACAGGCCGACGTAGATGCGGTAATTGGCGTGATCGAAGCGCGCGAGCGCCGCGGTCAGCATCGCGCCGATGACGGCCACCTCGTCCCAGGCCGCGATGAACACGATGATCGGATTATCACCCGGAGGCGGCGCAGCGTGAAACAGTCGCGGCGTTCGCCCGCCGCCGCCATGCAGATACCAGCCGAGAAAGCAGAGATCGACCAGTACATCATCGATGCCGCCGATCAACAGTCCCGCGGCCGCGAACAGCATCGTCTCGCGCGCGAGCGCATCGATCGCCGTGATTACTTGATCCCACACCACGTCGCCCCCGCCTCATGGAGCCGCGAGTATCGCCATATCGGCGATATTCTCCATCCGATTCGGTCGCGATCGACGAAGAACATGGTTCAGTATGAACCGATCAGTGGAAGTCGCGCGATCTGGGCAGGATGCGGACGTCGCGCGGGTGGCGACCCCGAAGGTCCTGGCTGACGATCGGTTTGGGTCGGATCACCTCGTCGACGGGCAGCAAGGGCGTTTCGGCAATATAGTCCGACGACAGGCGCCGCAGCTCGCCGGTCCGGTCATACGCCTTGACCGTCATCAGGTGGCAGACGCCCTCCTCGCTGCGCTGGATCACCCCCTCCAGCACCAGCAGCCGCGCCGCCATGATCGCGCGGCGGTTCGCCTCGAAATCGCGCGCCCACAACAGCGCGTTGGTGATGCCCGTCTCATCCTCGATCGTCACGAAGATCGCATTGCCCTTGCCCGGCCGCTGGCGGACCAGCACGACCCCGGCGACGCGCGCACGGCGACCATCCTTCGCCCGCGCCGCCTGCGCGCTCGACAGCACGCCTTCCGACGCGAACAGCGGGCGCAGGAAGCGCATCGGATGGCCTTTCAGCGACAGTCGCGTCGTCTGGTAATCGGCCGCCACCTCCTCGCTCGGCGGCATCGCGGGGAGACGCGCGTCGACCTCCTGCCCCAGTTCGGGCGCGTCGGCCGCGGTGAACAGTGCGAGCTGCCGCGCGGGCGTGCGCCGCACTTCCCACAGGGCATCGCGGCGCGGCAGCCCGATCGAGCCGAACGCATCGGCATCGGCAAGCAGGTTGAGGCCCCGCGTCGGCAACCCGGCGCGCGCGGCAACCTGTTCGACATCGGCGAAGGGCGTCTCTCCCCGTGCCGCCACCAGGCCGTCCGCCCATTCCTGCCGAAAGCCGTCGATCTGGCGAAAGCCCAACCGGATCGCGAGCGTGCCGTCGTCGAGCCGTTCGAGCCCATTGTCCCACAGGCTTGCGTTGACGTCGATCGGCCGCACGACCACGCCATGCGCGCGCGCATCCTCGACGAGCTGCGCGGGCGCGTAGAATCCCATCGGCTGGGAATTGAGGATCGCACACCCGAACACCGCGGGGTGAAAGCATTTGATCCACGACGACACATAGACCAGCCGCGCAAAGGACAAAGCGTGGCTTTCGGGAAAACCGTAGCTGCCGAACCCCTCGATCTGGCGGAAGCAGCGCGCCGCGAAATCGCGCTCATAGCCGCGGCGGACCATGCCCTCGATCAGCTTCTCCTCGAAATTCTCCATCCCGCCGACGTTGCGGAACGTCGCCATCGCCCGGCGCAGCTGGTTCGCCTCGCCCGGCGTGAACCCCGCGGCGACGATCGCGAGCTTCATCGCCTGTTCCTGGAACAGCGGCACGCCATAGGTTTCTTTCAGCAGCGTACGAAGCTCGTCAGGGGGCCCGTGATCGGGGTGCGGCGAGGGAAAATCGACCGGCTCCTTCCCCGCCCGACGGCGCAGATAAGGGTGCACCATGTCGCCTTCGATCGGCCCCGGCCGCACGATCGCGACCTGCACGACGAGATCGTACAATTTGCGCGGCCGCAGGCGTGGCAGCATGTTGATCTGCGCACGGCTTTCGACCTGGAACACCCCGATCGAATCGCCCTTGCAAAGCATATCGTAAACGGCGGCATTCTCGTCCCCTGCGATCGTGTCGAGGCGATAAGACCCCAGGTCATGCCGCTCCATCAGGTCGAACGCCTTGCGGATGCAGGTCAGCATGCCGAGCGCGAGGACATCGACCTTCATGATCCGCAGTTCGTCGAGGTCGTCCTTGTCCCATTCGATGAAGGTACGGTCCGCCATCGCGGCGTGGTGGATCGGCACCGTCTCATCGAGCCGCCCCTGCGTCAGCACATAGCCGCCGACATGCTGCGACAGATGGCGCGGAAATTTAAGCAGCCGGTCGACGATGTCGCGCAGCCGCGCGATCTCGGGATTGTCGGTGCTGAAACCGGTTTCGTCGAAACGCTTCTGTTCGAACCGGTCGGAAAAGCTGCCCCAGACGGTGCTCGTCAGCCGCTGCGTCACGTCCTCGCTGAGGCCCAGCGCCTTGCCCGCCTCGCGCACCGCACTGCGCGGGCGATAGTGGATCACCGTCGCCGCGATCGCCGCGCGATGGCGGCCGTAGCGGCGGTAGATGTACTGCATCACCTCCTCGCGCCGCTCATGCTCGAAATCGACGTCGATGTCGGGCGGCTCGCCCCGCTCCTCCGACACGAACCGCGAAAACAACAGATCGTAGCGCATCGGATCGACCGACGTGATGCCCAGCAGCCAGCAAACCGCCGAATTGGCCGCCGAGCCGCGACCCTGGCACAGGATCGGCGGCACGCATTCCTCGCGCGCGTAGCGGACGATGTCGTGGACGGTCAGGAAATAATAAGCGTAACGCTGGCGCGCGATCAGCGGCAGCTCTTTGTCGAGCAAGGCCTGCAGGCGTTTCGGGATACCGTCCGGAAAGCGCGCCCGCGCCGCTTCGTAGGTGATATGCTCCAGCCAGCCCTGCGGGTCCCATCCCTTGGGCACCGGCTCGTGCGGATATTCGTAGGCGAGATCGCCCAGCGTGAAGGCGATCCGGTCGAGGATCGCGCCGCTTTCCAGCACCGCCTGCGGCTCGTCCGCGAACAGGCGCATCATCTCCTCGCCGGATTTCAGATGGCGTTCGGCATTGGCGGCGAGCCGTCGTCCCGCCGACGGCAGCGTCACGCCCAGGCGGATACAGGTCAAAACGTCGTGCAACGGGCGCGCCTGCCGGTCGGCATAAAGCGCGTCGGTGGTGGCGAGCAGCGGCACGCCCGCCTCCGATGCGATGCGCCGATGGTGATGGAGGCGACGGCGATCGCGACCGCCGCGCCCCATCGCGACGCCCAGCCAGACGCGCTGCGGCGCGGCGGCGGTCAGGCGGCGCAGCGTGGTGTCGAGCCCCGGATCGCTGCGCACCGGGGGCACCATGGCATCGGGCCGCGCACGCGCCGGCGACGCGCTCGATTCGGCCAGGACGATCAGCAGCAGATCCTCGCAATGGCGCAGCAGGTCGCCGATGCCGAGGATGCAATCACCCTTTTCGGCGCGCAGGTTGCCGACGGTGAGCAGCCGCGTCAGCCGCCCCCAGCCGCGGCGCGTCTGCGGATAGGCGACGATGTCGCTCGTCCCGTCCGCGAAGACCAGCCGCGCGCCCACCACCAGCCTGAACGGCACGTCGGCATGCCCGGCGGCCTGCGCATCCTCGCGCGCCTCGCGCAGGGCGCGATGCGCCCGCACCACGCCGGCGACGGTGTTGCGGTCGGCGATGCCGATCCCGGTGTGGCCGAGCGCGATCGCACGGCCGATCATGTCCTCGGCATGGCTCGCCCCGCGCAGGAACGAATAATTGGTCGCCGCGACCAATTCGGCGAAGCGCGGCGCCCCATCCTGGCCGCCCTGTTCCCCTGCCTGGCCGTCGCCGGTCATGCGAACAGGCCGTGCAGGTACCAGCGCGGGTGGTCGACCTCTTCGTGCAGGCCGTGGCGGAATATCCAGAAACGGCGTCCGCGGCGATCCTCGATCCGGTAGTAATCGCGCGTCGGGATCGCCGCATCATGGCGACGCCACCATTCGCCCGCGATCCGCTCCGGCCCCTCCGCGCGCGCGACCTCGTGGATGCGGCGGCGCCAGCGGAACCGGTGCGGCGGGCCATCGGGCACTTCGGCCATCACGCTTTCGATCGGTTGCGGCGGATCGAACAGATAGATGGGCCGCGACGGCGGCTCGCCCGCCTCGGGCTGCGTCCATGCCGTCGCAGCCGGCGGCGCCGCGGCGGCGGGCAGCATCAGTTCGGCCTGTTCGGGGATGTGGCTGTCGCGCGGCGCGAACCGCCGCACCCGGCCGCGTCCCAGCCGCGTCGACAGGCGATCGACGAGCGCCGCGACCTGTTCGCCGCCGCCCTCTCCGCCTTCCAGCTTGAGCTGCGTCGCATCGAGCCGCTCGGCCAGCCCCACATCGAGCCGAACCAGGTCATAGCCGAAACCCGGGTCGAGCGGATCGGCCAGCGCGTCGATCCGCTCGGCGAACAGCCGCATCAGCAACGGCACGTCGCGCGTCGGCTTGCCCGTCTCGATGGCGAGCGGCTGGACATGGCCATCCGCTCTGAACAGCCGCGCGGTCCACCGGCGGCCGCCCTGGTGGCGCGTCTCCAGCATCGTCGACGCCTCGGCCGCGAGGTCCGCGATCACCGCCAGCACATGTTCGGTCCGCGCGATCGGTTCGGCGAAGCGGCGCTCCGTCACCAGTGACGGCTGGCGGACCCAGGGTTTGACCGGCGTCTGAAGCTCGCCCGACAGGCGCCGCACCGCATTCGCCGCCTCCGCCCCGAAGCGTGCGGCGATGCCAGCCAGCGGTCGCACCATGACGTCGCCGACGGTCTTCAGCCCGGCGCGGGCCAGCGCGGTCGCATCGTCCGGGTCGAGTTCTAGCGCCGCGACGGGCAGACGGCGCACCGCGCTCTTCTCGTCGGGCGCGGGCGAGCCGGCATGGCGGGCGAGCGCCAGTGCGATCTCCGCGGTATCGCCGAACGCATGGCGCACGCGGATGCCGCGCCGCGCCATCCGCGCCTCGACATCGGCGGCAAGCGGGCGCTCGCCGTCGAAGGCATGCGTACACCCGGCGATATCGATGACCAGCGCAGAGGGCGGCACCAGCGCGATCGTCGGGCTGTAACGCGCGCAGCCTTCCGCCAGTCGTTCCAGCCAGTCGAGATCGGCGTGCGGATCGGCGGGATAGGCTTCCAGCGCGGGTACCCGTGCGCGTGCATCGGCAAGCGTCAGTCCCGGCTCCAGCCCCGCGCGCACTGCAACCGGGTCGACCGCGGCAAGGCGGATCGCCTGGCCCACCGTCTCGGTCAGGGCGATCGGCGCCTCATCCCGACCGGCGAACAGGTGCGACCGGGTGGTGCGCAACCGCTCGATCGGCAGCCACGGAAAGACCAGCGCCAGATAACGGCGCGCCACGGAAACTCTTGGCATCTCGATCCCATTCCACCTGCCAGCATTGCCCCGCCGGACCGCCGCGCCGGCGCAGACATTCGACCTCGAACGCCGGTGCGCCCGGCGCCCCTGCCGCCAGCGCCGTCGAGGGGGCGGCGCGAACGCCCCAGCGGCTGGCCGCGGCACTGGGGCTGGGCGTCGCGGCAACGCGCAGCGACAGGACGGTGACGCCTGACGCTTCCGCGGCCAGCATCAGCCGCCGCGTCGTGGTGAGGTCGAGCCCCGGCGCCGGCCCCAGCGTCTCGACCAGCAGCGTGCCCAGACCCGCGCAGCGTGCCGCATCCGCCGCCGCGCGCAGCAGCATGGATTCGTCGCGCAACACACCAAGCACCAGCGAATCGGCATCGAGGCCCAATGCGGCAAGGCCGCCGGCATGCAGCCGCCCCTGTGCGCGCTCGGCACCCTCTGTCCTCAACCAGAACAACGGCAAGGCGCGGGCAGCGATCGCCATGGCGATGCCGAACCCCGCCCCACTGGCGCCATCCTCGACCTGAAGCGCATAGATTTCATGCAGTTGCGCCCGCGCCAGTCCGCGCTTCAGCCACGCCTCAGGGTTGGCCCCCGCGGCTTGCAATACCCCCGTTCCCGCAGCTAGGCGCCGCAGCCGGGCGAGGAGGGCGGTCGATTCGGCCATCGATGTTCTTGTAATGTTCTTGTCGGTGAGTCGCCAAGCGGAAATCTTTCGCTGCAGGCGCACAAGACGCTTGCACACCCCCCGACCCCCTGCTAGTGGCCGCGCCTCACCCAGCCGGTTTGCCGGCTTCAGGCGCCAGAGCGGGCGTAGCTCAGGGGTAGAGCACAACCTTGCCAAGGTTGGGGTCGAGGGTTCGAATCCCTTCGCCCGCTCCAGTCTTTTCGGACATCCTCTTATTCTCGCAGCGGTTCGTATGGACCGTTTTTTGCTTGCCTGCCTTTTTGCTGCATGGCTGGAACAAGGCTCGGCGCGCTGCGCGCAGCTCACTGGCGGGACGGATGATGGAGGCACTCCTAAAACAGGCGGCGGCGATCATTGGCGGATGCATCATCGCCGGCCTAGCTGCAGCCAGTCCTGCCGCTACCACGGGGGCGCCGACGCGCTATGTCGATCTGGCCACGCCGTTCGAACGCGTCGCGATCGCAACGGTCGGCCAGCCCGAGGCGGTTCGGGTCGCGCGGGTGCGCGCGCGGATCGATGCGCTGCTGCCCGGTATCTATCCCGCGGGCGACGGCACCGACCGCGCGATCGCCGCCGCGTTGCGGACATTCCCCGACGATCGCCGCGCCTACGATCGAGTCATCGCCCGCTTTCCTGCGGCCCTGCAGGATGCGATCATCCGCTTCCAGGGCCGTTTCCCCGATTTTGTTTCTCCGCTGCCTGTCTATCTCTATCACTCGCTTGGCCAGAGGGACGGCGGATCCGACTATCTCCAGCCCGGAAAACGGCATGTCATGCTGTTCGGCGCCGATATGATCGCGCGATATCATTCCGACGTCTCGCTCGAACCGTTCCTGATCCACGAGATTTTCCACCTCGAGCATGCCCGCTATTTTGCGGATTGCGATCAGCTCTGGTGCATGCTGTGGCAGGAGGGGCTGGCGGTCGATGCGACCGCGACGGTAGTAGCGGGCGCAACGGACCACCAGTTGCTGCTCGACACCCCCGCTCCCATTCGCGCACCGACCGATCGGCGATGGGCGGAGGCCTTGTGCTTCGTCGCTGCACGATTCGACGACACGCGCAGCGCGGCGACCGCCAGCGCGCTGATGATGGGAGGGAAACCGCCCGCGGGCCTGCCGGATCGCTTCGGCTATTATCTCGGCCTTCGGCTAACGCAGGCAACGGGCATGGACGTGATCCGGCTTTCGCGCCTCGACAACAAGGCTGCGCGCCCCGTTGCCCGCGCGGCGTTGGCGAAGATGATGCAGCAGGCACGAACGAGTTGCGTTGCGCCGCCCGTCGATGCCCCGTCAGCGGGATGATGCCTGGCGCGGGCATCCGCCGGCCAACGCCGCGGACATCCAAGAGACATAGAGCCCTGGTCACCGCGCCACGTCGCTGATCGACCGCGTTACGCGACCCCGATCGTCGAGAAAGTCGATCGTCGCCTGCCCGTCCGCCGCGACCCGCAACTCCAGCCGCTTTCGCCCCGCCGCATCGCGCAGCGCCAGCGCAGAGGCCTTATCCCGCATACGGCCCAGAAACGCCCGCGGCGCGATCCCGACACCGGCGGCGCGTAGCGCAGCATCGCGTTCGGCACCGGCGGGTTGGCGGACGAGCCGGGCAACGGTCGGGAAATCGACGGGGCGATCGGGCCGGTCGTTGATGGCGAGCCCCGCCTGCCGATCGTCGCCCATCTCGTCGCTGCTGAGCGACACCGTCTGGTCCTGCCGCCAGCGGTCGAACGATAGGGCGCCGAGGTTGGTGGGCTTGCCGTCCTTCAGCGCGCCGGAGAACACCAGCCCGCCATTCTCCGTCCCTTCGTCGTTGTAGAAGATCATGCCCGCCTGCGGACGATCGGGATGCGGCGTTTCTCGACCGGCGACGATAATGCCGGGCATACGGTCACGCGACGCGATCGTCATGCGGAGCGTGCCGTCGGGTTCACGGATGTTGATGCGCTGGACGTCGATCGTCGCGAACGTCGCGGTCTTGGGACCCGCGTTCGCGCCTAGCACCAGCCACAAAGTGGCGAACGTCGTGACCGCCGCATAGGCACCGATCGCTCGTGAGGCGTCGATCTTCATGCGTCATCCCCTTGCGATCGTCGTGTCGGACGCCCCGATCATATCGCAATCGGCGCGGGCGAACCATGCGGGCGGAATGCGCAAACGGGGGCCGATTGGACGATTACGCCGAAGGGTTACGGCACGTCAGGACAGGCGCCACCCCTTCGCACGAAGCCAGTGCGCCAGTGCACGCCCGGAATCGCGTCCGTCCGAACCGGGGACCATGGCGACGTCGCGACCGTCGTGCTGGACGATGACGAAGGGGTCGAAGGAGCCGCTGCCCTTCCGCCGGTAGCGATGTTGCTGGACGACGAGGAAGCCGCGCCACGGGCCACTGCGCAGCACCCCGTACAAGGCTCCGTCGGTGACGTAGCGGACCGCGCCGGTGCAGACCGCGACCCGATGGATGGCGGGCGAGGTCGCATAGGCGTCCGCCTTGACATAAATATATCTGCCATCGAGCGAGAAGTCGGGATTGGCGAGACTCGACAGGTCGCGCCTGGGATTTTTGGCGTAGCGGCCACGGTAGAGTTCGCGACTGTGCCCGCTACGCGTGTCGGTCAGCCATAACGATGCGGGCGCCTGGACACTGGCACCGGCAATGCCCTTCGTCGGCCGGGTCGTAGCGACGAACCGGCCGTCGGGCGAACGCGCGCTGGGTCGGTCGGCCGCGCTCGTGGAAACGGCGGATACCATCAGGCCGATGCAGAGAATCATATGCCGCACGAAACGCATGATGTCCTCCTGCACGCCGCGGCATGCGACAGGATGTTGAGCAACCGGCCGAAGGGATCGCGCGCGAAGAAGCGGCGAACGCCCCATGTCTCGTGCACTGGACCATAGACGATGGCGTATCCCGCCGCGATCAGGCGCGCGTGGACCGCGGTGAGGTCATCGACCTCGATCGACAGGTCGGGCACGGGGTACCCGAGCCGCCCTCGTAATGCGCGCCGTTATCCTTTCCACGCTTCGCAAAGGTCGAGGTGCGGCCGACGTTACGGTCTTTCGCTACCGTGGCGGCACATCAGCGGCGAGCGCGCCGCATTCCCGCGGTTTTCGGGCGATACGGCCGACGTCGGCCATCGCACATGGCGACGGAGCGGTTATGATCGTCGCCATGACAATCCGAATCGGAATCGGCGGTTGGACCTATGCGCCGTGGCGCGGGACCTTCTATCCGGACGCGTGGCCGCAGAAACGCGAACTCGACTATGCCGCATCGAAAATGACGGCGATCGAGATTAACGGGACCTATTATTCGAGTTTCAAGGCGCAGAATTTTGCGAATTGGGCCAAAAGCGTCCCCGACGGCTTCGTTTTCACGCTGAAGGCGTCGCGATATTGCACCAATCGCAAGGTGCTGGCGGAGGCGGGGGAATCCGTCGCGCGGTTCGTGGGGCAGGGCATCGTCGAACTCGGCGACCGGCTGGGCCCGATCCTGTGGCAGTTCATGGCGACGAAGCGGTTCGAGCCCGACGACATGCGCGCGTTCCTGGCGCTGCTGCCCAAGAACCATGACGGCGTCGCGCTACGCCATGCGGTGCAGGTGCGCCACGACAGCTTCGCCGACCCGGCATTCGTCGCGATGGCGCGCGCGGCGGGGGTCGCGATCGTCCACGCCGATTCGCCGGACTATCCGGCGATCGCGGACGTGTCGGGCGACTTCGTCTACGCGCGGCTGGAGAATGCGGTGGAGGACGAACCGACAGGGTATAGCGCAGCGGCGATCGACCGATGGGCGACGATCGCGCGCCAGTGGGAGGCGGGCGACCAGCCGGATGGACTGCCCTATGCCAGCACGGAGGGGCCGCCCAAATCACCGCGCGACACGTTCGTTTTCTTCATCAACGGCGCCAAGGTGCGCGCGCCGCAGGGCGCGATGGCGCTGATCGACCGGGTCGGCTGAGCCCACCCGGGGGGCCGTTACAAGCCGTCGGTCGCGGTAACCGCCGGTGCAGTTGCGGACGGCGCGGGCGCGGCCATGGCGGGCGCGGGGGCCGGCGCCGGCATGGTCAGCGCGGTCGTTTCGATCCGGTCGAGCGCTTGGCGCGCGGCGACGTAGCGGTTGGCCGCGGTCAGCCAATTGCCGGCGTTGCGTGCGCCGGGCAGGCGCATCACCTCGGCGCGCGCAGCCTCGACCTGCCCGCCCTCGAGCAGGCGGCGGGCACGGGCGAGGCGATCGGCGGGCCGCGGCGACGGCGTGTCGGCGCGACGCAGCACGATCAGGCTGCCGAGTTCCTGGCGCAGGCTTTCGAGCCAGCTGCCCGCGTCCACCGTCTGGATCTGCGGCGCGATCGCATCCAGCCCCTGGCGCAGATCCTCGAGCGTCACCGGCTGACGCGACGCGCCGATCACCTCTGCCACCGCGCGCGACTGGGTCGCACCGAAACGGGTGCGCAGCTGTTCCTCCAGATAGCCGAGGCCGGTGCCGCGATCGAGCGCGCGGCGGGCGGCGACCGCGACCAGCACGCCTTCCGCGCGCGCGGCCTGCCCCGCAGCGGCATTCGCCTCGCTGGTGACGGCGGCGGTGCGCGCTTCGAGTGCGGTCAGCTGTCCCGCGAGCGCCGCCTCGCGGGAGGCGAGCGCGGCGGCATCGGGCGTCACCACGTCGCCATTGGCGTTGACCGGCTGCGCGGGCGAGAAACCGGTCGGCTCCGCCACCGCCTGCCGCTTCGTCTGCGACGTGCCGCCGCCCAGCCACGCGACGCGCTTCATCGCATAGACGGTAAGGCCGATGCCCGCGACAAAAGCGAGCAGCGCCAACAGGATGACGATACCGGCTTGGATGCCGGTTCGCGGGGCGCGCGAACGCATCGCGTCGATCGGCACAGGGTCGGTCATGCCGTCTTATCCCCGCCCCCCGCCGCAGGGTCAATCGCTAGTGCAAGCGCGACGAGGGCGGCATCGTCGGGCGTGGAAATGGCGGCAACGCGACGCCACCCGTCGCCCGCCGCGGCGGCGACCGCCGCGCTGATCGCGGCGATACTGACGGTGCGCCGCGCGTCGGGTGCGATCAGCGCCGCGACCCGGCGGGCCGCGCGCGCGGAATGGAGCAGCACGACACGGCCCGTCGCCGCCGCCGCGAACCCGTCCGCAGGCAAGACCTCGCTGGCGTAGACGATCGCCATGGCCGCCCCGGTCGCGATATGATCGCGGCCGGCGAGGTGGATCGGGCGGACGAGGCCTGCGTGCCGCGCCGCCGTCAGCACCGCCGCGACATCGCGGTCGCCGACGATCGCGACCCGCAATCCCGCGTCGCGCGCCGCGGCGGCGGTCGCGTCGCCGACCGCGACGACGGGCAGGTGGGCGAGCGCCGCCAGCCCCGCCCCGGCGTGCCGGACCGCCTGCGCGCTGGTCAGCAGCAGCGCGTCGCAGGCGGCGGCATCGGGCGGCGTCCAGGCGACGGGCCGGACCGCGAACAGCGGCCAGCCGATCGCATCGCCGCCGTCCCCAGCCGCCGCGCGCAATCGGGCGAGCGTGCGGGCGTTGCCGGGTTCGGGACGGACGACGAGGAAACCCATCAGCCGCCGAACAGCCGCCGGACCGGGTCGGGCGCGCGCGACAGCAGGTCGCCGGCGAGCCCGGCGGCGATCGCCTCGCCGATCAGCCCCTCGGCATGGCCGTCGACGAAGGCGCTCCCATCCTCCGCGAGCAGTTCGGCACGCAGCGACAGCGTCGCCCCCGCGGCCGAGGCGAGCGCGGCGACGGGCGAATGGCAATCGGCGCGCAAGGCGGCGAGCAGCGCGCGTTCGGCGCGGACGCAGCGGCTGGTCACGTCGTCGTCGATCGCGCCGACGATCGCCTGTGCCGCCGCATCGGCGCTGCGCACCTCGATCCCCACCGCGCCCTGCGCCGGGGCGGGCAGCATCACATCGGTGGGGATGGCATGGCCGATCGTATCGCGCCCCAACCGATCGAGCCCCGCGGCGGCGAGCAGCGTCGCATCCGCCTCCCCCGCCGCGAGCTTGGCGAGGCGGGTATCGACGTTGCCGCGGAACAGCACGATCGACAGGTCGGGGCGCAGGCGCAGCAGCTGCGCGCGGCGACGCGGCGAGCTGGTACCGACGACCGCGCCATGCGGCAGCGCGTCGATCGCGTCCGCGCCGATCAGCCGGTCGCGCACGTCGGCGCGCGGCAGCATCGCGGCGATGACCAGCGCCTCCGGACGGAGCGTCTCGACGTCCTTCATCGAATGGACCGACGCGTCGATCTCCCGGTCGAGAAGCGCGCGGTCGAGTTCCTTGGTCCACAGCGCCTTGCCGCCGATCTCCGCGAGCGCGCGGTCCTGCACGCGGTCGCCGGTGGTGCGGATGACGACCAGTTCGATCGCGTCGACGGGCCAGCCGTGGCGCGCGCACAGGGCATCGCGCACCATGTTCGCCTGCGTCAGCGCCAGCGGCGAGCCGCGCGTGCCGAGTTTGAACTTGATCGCCATCGTTGCATCCATCCACACCCTCACCCTTCCGCGCCTTCGGCGCCCCCTCCCTCTCCCGCCGGGAGAGCGAAGGGGCCCGCCCGGCGCAGCCGGGTGGGAAGGGTGAGGGTCGTCCCTCGTTTCATTAGCCATGCCCAAACCCCCACCCTTCGACAACCTCCGTACGGCGCGATAGAAGGCCGGCCATGCCCCCCCGGATCATCCTTGGCCTCGAATCCTCGTGCGACGAAACCGCAGCGGCGCTGGTCACCGGCGACCGGCAGGTGCTGAGCCACCGGCTGGCGGGACAGGAGGCGCATCACGCGCCGTTCGGCGGCGTCGTGCCGGAAATCGCGGCGCGCGCGCATGTCGAGGCGCTGGAGCCGCTGGTCGCCGCCGCGCTGGCGGACGCGGGGCTGACACTCGATCAGATCGACGCGGTCGCGGCGACGGCGGGGCCCGGGCTGATCGGTGGGGTGATGGTCGGGCTGGTCACCGGCAAGGCGCTGGCGCATGCGGCGGGCAAGCCGTTCGTCGCGGTCAACCATCTGGAGGGCCATGCGCTGAGCCCGCGATTGTCCGACCCCGACCTCGCCTTTCCCTATCTATTGCTGCTCGTGTCGGGCGGGCATTGCCAGCTGCTGCTGGTCGAGGGGGTCGCACGCTATCGCCGGATCGCGACGACGATCGACGACGCCGCGGGCGAGGCGTTCGACAAGACCGCCAAGCTGCTCGGCCTGGGCTTTCCGGGTGGGCCGGCGGTGGAGCGCGCCGCCGCGCTGGGCCGACCGATCGTGCCGTTGCCGCGCCCGCTGAAGGGATCGGCCGAGCCGCATTTCAGCTTCGCGGGCCTGAAGAGCGCGGTCGCGCGCGCGGTCGGCCAGCACACGCCCGAGGATATTGCCGCATCGTTCCAGGCGGCGGTGGTCGATTGTCTGATCGACCGCACGCGGCGCGGGATCGCGGGCATCGACGCGACCGCACTGGTCGTCGCGGGTGGGGTCGCCGCCAATGGCGCGGTGCGCGGGGCATTGCAGGCGCTGGCCGCCGAGCACGGGCTGCGCTTCGTCGCGCCGCCGCTGTGGCTGTGCACCGACAATGCGGCGATGATCGGCTGGGCGGGGGCAGAGCGGTTCGCCGCCGGGCTGACCGACCCGCTCGACACGCCGGCGCGCGCGCGCTGGCCGCTCGACCCCAAGGCGGATGCCGTGCGCGGCGCAGGAGTGAAGGCATGAGGATCGGCGTGATCGGCGGCGGGGCGTGGGGCACCGCATTGGCGCAGGTGGCGGCGTATCGCGGCGAGCCCGTGACGCTGTGGGCGCGCGAGTCGGAGGTCGTCGCGGGGATCAACCGCCATCATGAGAACCAGCTGTTCCTGGCGGGCGTGCCACTGTCGCCGTCGATCCGCGCGACGGGCAGCCTGGGCGATCTGGCGGGATGCGACGCGTTGCTGGTCGTCGCGCCGGCGCAGCATGTCCGTGCGGTGCTGGCGGAGACGGCGGTGGGCACGACGCCGCTGGTGCTGTGCGCCAAGGGGATCGAGGCGGGCACGCGCCTGCTGGTCGGCGAGGTGGCGCGCGCGGTGCATCCGCGGGCGCCGGTCGCCGTCCTGTCCGGCCCGACCTTCGCGCACGAGGTCGCAGGCGGCCTGCCGACCGCGGTGACGCTGGCGGCGGCGGACGAGGCACTGGGCCGCGCGCTCGCGGCGCGGATCGCGGCGCCGCACTTCCGCCCCTATGCCAGCGACGACGTGATCGGCGCGGAGATCGGCGGCGCGGTGAAGAACGTGCTCGCCATCGCGTGTGGCGTCGTCGAGGGCGCGGGGCTGGGCCAGAACGCGCGCGCCGCGCTGATCGCGCGCGGCTTTGCCGAGATGACGCGCTTCGGCCTGGCGCGCGGGGCGCGGGCGGAGACGCTGGCGGGCCTGTCGGGGCTGGGCGACCTCGTCCTAACCTGTTCGTCGACGAGCAGCCGCAATTTCTCGCTGGGCGTTGGCCTCGGCCAGGGGCGCGCGGCGGCGGACCTGCTCGCCGACCGGCGGACGGTGGCGGAGGGCGCGTTCACCGCGCCGGTGCTGCGCGAGGCGGCCGGCGAGGCGAGCGTCGAGATGCCGGTGACCGAGGCGGTGTGCCGGTTGCTGGACGGCGAGCCGCGCGAAAGCGTGATCGGCACATTGCTGGCGCGGCCTTTGCGACGCGAGTAAGTCGCTGGCAACGCGCAGGAATTACCGCGAGTCTTGACAGAATTGACACCTGATCGCGCAATGTCGTTACGCGATCCTGTACGATTGTGATGAGAAAGAGCGGACGCCCTCGTCCTATCACAAAGCGATGATGTAGGAAAATTCTTCGGCGTTGCCCATGACGGTCATCGCAGCGCCTGCCCGGCCAGCGCGCCGCAGTCGGCGTCGGTGGCGAGCGGGCCTTGATGGCCGGTGATCGCGCGGCCGATCGCCTTGAAGATATTGCCCACCGACTTCGTCTCCTTCGGCACCACCAGTCGCGGCGCGCTGAGCGTGCCCGACAGGGTGGCATCGCCGGGCAGACGCAGCAGGCTGTGGCGCTTGGGCGCGCCGGTCAGGCGGATCGCGATGGTTTCGGCGGGGAAGACGATGCTGCCCGTGCCGCGCATCGCGCTGAGGCTGGTGTCGACGACCAGCGGCCGGACGGTGCCGCGCCCCTGCGCGACGGCGAGCCCGAGAACGACGCAGCGCAGCCGCGCGCGGTCGGCATCGTCGGTGGTCAGCGCGCGGCCGGCGTCGAAGCCGAGCGCGGCGGCATATCTGGCGGGCAATGCGCCATCCTGCACGACGAGGCCGATACGGCCATCGGCCCGGCCGATCGCGGCGCGGATCGTGTCGCCGCGCCCAGTCAGCCGGGCGCGCGCGCGAATGCGGCCCGCGACGTCGCCCTGCCCGGCGAGCAGTTCGAGCCGGCTGCCGATCATCGCAAGGTCGAGGCGCAGCGTCGGATGCGCCGCGCCGCCGCGCTGGTCGACGATCGCGCGGCCCGCGGCGCGGCCCCCGGCGAGGCGGATGGCGAGCGGCGCGACGACGAGCCGCTGGTGGTCGAGCGCGAGCGTCCCCGCGAGCGCGGTGACGCCGGTATCGCCGCCGCCGCTGACGACGCGGGCGATGCGCACCGCGATCGTGCCGTCGGTCGAATCCATGTTGGCGAGGCTGATCGGCGTGTCCGGCACGACGCGCGGGCCGATTCGCGCCGCGTCGGCGCGCGCCGCCGCCCGGCCGGCGTCGGAGGCGAGATCATCGAAATCGAAGCGGTGCGACGCGACGGCGCCGTCCAGCTTCGTCCGGCCGTCGCGTTTCAGCACGGTGAGCCGGCCGGCGATGTCGGAGCGGCCGATCGTCCCCTTGAGGTCAGTGATCGTCCAGTCGGGCGCGTCGTGGCGGACGTGCGCGGCGAGCGCGACGGGCTGCGTCCCGAACAACCCCGCCTCGATCACCGCATCGACCAGCTTGAGGTCGGCGGCGCGGGTGGTGAGGTCGATCGTCATCCGGTCGGTGTCGAGTGGGCGGTCCATCGTGCCGCGCGCCGCCATGCGCAGGGCGGGGCCATCGATCCGCGCGGTGAACGGCCATGGGCCCGGCCGCGCCATCGCCACCGATGCGCCGGCGATGGCGAGGCGGACGGGGGTGCCGCGGATCGTGCCTGTACCATGCGCGCTGAGGCCGCGCGCATCCGAGACGAAGGCGACGGTGGCGGCACGGTCACGCTTCGCATCGCGATAGCGGATCGTGGCATTTGTGACGGTGAGGCCCCGAAGGTCGGTTGACGCGCCGCCGCTCTCCGCCGCGCCAGGCCGCGACCAGTTGGTGCGGCCGTCCTTTGCGCGGACGAGCGCGAGCGAAAGGCCGGTGACGCGGATGTCGCGCGGCCTGAACGTGCCGGTTAGCAGCGGCCAGACCGGAAAGGTGACGCGCGCTTCGGCAAGGCGCAGGAAATCGCCCGTCCCCGCCCAGTCCGCCTGCGGGATGCGCACGTCGCGCACCGCGATCGTCGGGGTGAAGCCGATCGTGTCGATCCGTGCGATGCTGCCGATCGCGACGGGACGGCCGAAGCGCTTGGTCAATCGATCCGCGACGACGCCGCGCAGCAGGCCCCACGGGAAGAGCGCGACGAGCAGCAGCGCAAGGGCGAGGATCGCGACGACGATGGCGGCGATCCGCCCGGCCCTGTTCATATCCCCCTGCCCATCGCGACGCGACGCGCGACGCGGGCGTTGGTTCCGGCGCAGCTGTTCGACACGATGGGCGAGCGTCCTGTCAGGGCGCGGGGATTCACCCCGCGGACGCGTCCGCCCCGGCCGCGTGTCAGAAATCGATCGCGATACCCTTCAGCTCCCAGTCGCCGTAGCGGACGGGGTCCTTGCCGAGCGGATCCTCCGCCGGGCGATCGGTCGCCTGCGGCTTGGGCACCGGCGGGTTCTTCGACAGATAGGCGGGCGGCTTCAGGTGCGCGGGGCGTTGGCCCATCATGCGTCTCCGGGCTAAGGGCTGCTGCTTCACATCGGTATTTCGATCAGGAACGCAAGTTTGGCCCGTCCCCCCTTCGGTAAAAATTCCGCCCCGGCGAAGAGCGCCGAACCGCTCGGCACGGCGAGCCGGCGCGCCGCGCTGAGGCTGCTCGACGCGGTACTGCGGCGGGGCGAACCGCTGGAGGCCGCGCTGGTGACGGCGACGCGGCATATCTACGGTCCCGACCGGGGCCTTGCCCATGCGATCGCGGCGGAGGTGCTGCGCCGGCTGCCCGACCTCGACGCGATGATCGATTCGGTGACCGAGCGGCCGTTACCCGACGATGCCAAGGCGCGCATGGCGCTGCGCATCGCTTTGGTGCAGGCGCTGGTGCTCGGCACGCCGCATCATGCCGCGATCTCCACCGTCCTACCGCTGGTCGAGGGGGGACCGCGCAAGCTGGTGCACGGCGTGTTCGGCGCGATCGTGCGCGCGGGCGTGCTGCTGCCCGAGACGCCGACGCTGCCGCCGTCGGTCGAGGCGCGCTGGCAGGGCACATGGGGCGAGGCGATGGTGGCGGGGGCGGAAGCCGCGATCGCCGCGCCGCCGCCGCTCGACCTCAGCCTCGCCGATGCCGGCGAGACCGCGCACTGGGCGGCGGCGCTGGGCGGCACCAGCCTGATGCCCGGCCACGTCCGGCTGCACGACCCCGCGCCCGTCGCCGACCTGCCCGGCTATGCCGAGGGAGCCTGGTGGGTGCAGGATATCGCCGCGTCGATCCCCGCGCGACTGCTCGCCGAGCAGGGCGGCGAAGGGGCGCGCGCGATCGACCTGTGCGCGGCGCCGGGGGGCAAGACGCTGCAGCTCGCCGCGGCCGGTTACGGCGTCGCGGCGGTCGACGTCTCGCCGAGCCGGATCAAGCGACTGCGCGAGAACCTGTTCCGCACGCGACTGAAGGCGGAAGTGATCGCCGCCGACGTCTTGCTGTGGCAGCCGGACGCGCCCGTCGACGCGGTGCTGATCGATGCGCCGTGCAGCGCGACGGGCATCTTCCGCCGCCATCCCGACGTCCTCTACCGCGCGCACGATCGCGTCGTCGCGGAGATGGCGGCGTTGCAGGCGCGCATCTTCGCGCGGGCTGCGGATTGGGTGAAGCCGGGCGGCAGCCTGGTCTATGCGACGTGCAGCCTGGAACGCGCGGAGGGCGAGGACCAGCTGGCGCGGTTCCTGAGCGCGCGCGACGATTATGCGATCGACCCGCCGGGGGCGGAGACGCTGCCCGCCGGGGTGCCGGTGGCCGAGGGCGGTTATGTGCGCACGCTGCCGGGGATGCTGGCGGAGGCGGGTGGGTGCGACGGGTTCTTCATCGCGCGGTTGCGGCGGCGGGGGTGATATCCTCCCCGCTCGCGGGGAGGATATTGGCGCTCCCGGTTGTATTCACCACGTCTGGGACTAGAGAACCCGTCATGCCGCAGCCCGTCCGTATCGCCCCATCGATCCTGTCCGCCGATTTCGCCAAGCTGGGCGAGGAAGTCCGCGCGATCGATGCGGCGGGGGCGGATTGGATCCATATCGACGTGATGGACGGGCATTTCGTGCCCAACATCACGATCGGCCCGGCGGTGGTGAAGGCGCTGCGCCCGCACACGACCAAGCCGTTCGACGTCCACCTGATGATCTCTCCGGTCGATGCGTATCTGGACGCCTTTGCCGAAGCGGGCGCCGACACGCTGACCGTCCATCCCGAGGCGGGGCCGCACGTCCACCGCACCGTCCAGCACATCAAGTCGCTGGGCAAGCGCGCCGGCGTCGTGCTCAACCCGGCGACGCCCGCCAAGATGCTCGATTACCTGATCGACATGGTCGACCTGGTGCTGGTGATGAGCGTCAATCCCGGCTTCGGCGGACAGAGCTTCATCGACAGCCAGCTGAGGAAGATCGCCGCAATCCGCAAGATGATCGATGCGAGCGGCCGCGCGATCGACCTAGAGGTCGACGGCGGCGTCGATGCGGGCCACGCCAAGCGCTGCATCGAGGCAGGGGCGGACGCGCTGGTCGCGGGCACCGCGGTGTTCCGGGGCGGGCCCGGCGCCTATGCGGCGAACATCGCGGCCTTGCGGGGATGAACGAGGACCTGCCGCCGAACCTGGCGCCCGATTCGATCCAGGAGGGCCGGCGGTTGATGCGCGTCGGCGGCGACCGCGGGCTGAGCCTTGCCGAGCGATTGTCGGAGCATTTCCACCGGCTGACGTGGCGCACGCCGATCCACGGCATGCGGCTGAAGGGCCGATACCCGCTGAAGCTGATCGCGGTGCCCGACGATCCGATCCTGGGCGACGTGAAGCGCGGGCAGGCGCTGCTGCGCGGCGAGATCGCGTTCCGCGGCGCGGCGCAGCCGATCGACGGATTCGATTTCCGCCGCCGCGACTGGGGCGCGCCCTTCGCCGATTACGTGCACAGCTTCGCCTGGCTGCGCGACCTGTCGACCGTCGCGACGCGCGCGCAAGGATCGCCGATCGCCGAGCATCTGATGGGCCGCTGGCTCGCCGATTATGCCGACAAGGTCGATGCGCTGGCGTGGCGGCCCGATCTGTGGGGGCGGCGCATCCTGTTCTGGACCGCGCACGCGCCGCTGATCCTGTCGTCGACCGACCTCGTCTATCGATCGAGCGTGCTCAACACGCTGGCGCGCGGCAGCCGGCACCTCGACCGCGGCGCGGACAAGGCGCCGCCGGGCAGCCCGCGGATCGCCGCCTGGTGCGGCGTCGTCGCGGCGGGGCTGCTCATCCCCGGCGGCGATCCGCGCCGGGCGTTCGGCGAGGCGGGGCTGGCGCGCGCGCTCGAGACCGGGCTGAGCGACGATGGCGGATCGGTGTCGCGCAGCCCGGCGATGCTGCTCGACACGATCCAGCTGATCGCGACGCTGCGCGAGGTCTATGCCGCGCGGCGCGAGGATTTGTTCGCCCCGGCGCAGGACGCGATGGCGCGGATGGTGCCCGCGCTGCTCGGCGTGATGCACGGCGACCGCACTTTGTCGAGCTGGCAGGGCGGCGGCCCGGGCACCGCGGACCAGATCGCCGCGATCATCGAGGCGAGCGGCGTGCGCACGCGCCCGCTGCGCCAGGCGCGCGACTGGGGGTATCAGCGGCTGGCGGCGGGATCGGCGGTGCTGATCGTCGACGCCGCGCCGCCGCCGGTGGCGAAGATGGTGGCGGGCGGCTGCGCGTCGACATTGGCGTTCGAATTTTCGGACGGGCCGGCGCGGATCATCGTCAATTGCGGCGGCGCGCGCGCGGCGCTCGCGCAGGTCCCCAAGGACCTGGCGGAAGCGCTGCGCACCACCGCGGCGCATGCGACGCTGACCCTATCCGACAGCAATTCGACCGCGATCCTGCCCGACGGTACGCTTGGCCGCGGCGTCGCGGAGGTCGAATTGAGCCGCCAGGAATCGGACGCCGCCAGCCGGATCGAGGCGAGCCACGACGGCTATGTCCGCCGCTGGGGCTTCGTCCATCGCCGCCAGCTGATGCTGACCGGCGACGGGCGCGAATTGCGCGGCGAGGACGCGCTGTTGCCGCAGGGACGCAAGCGCAAGAGCGGCAACACCGGCTTCGCGATCCGTTTCCACCTGGGTGCGGGGGTCGAGGCGTCGGCGACCGCGGACGGGCTGGCGGCGATCCTGCGGCTGCCGGGGGGTGCTTTATGGCAGTTCCGCTGCCGCGGCGGGACGCTCGGCATCGAGGAATCGCTTTGGATCGACGGCGAGGGACGGCCGGTGGCGACGCAGCAGCTGGTGGTGTCGGGCGAGGCGCCCGCAGGCGGCGCGAACGTCAGCTGGGCGCTGAAGCGCGCGATCTGAACGGCATGGCCCGTCATCCCCGCGGAGGCGGGGATCCAGAGACGCCGATGCTGCGGCTGGAAGCGTGAGGCCAGCCAGTCTGGATCCCCGCCTTCGCGGGGATGACGTCTTTGGAGGCATCATCTGTCGACCTCGCAGCTGTTCCTGCGCGCCATCCGCGGCTAGGGGGACGCGCGACAGCCAAGGAGTCCCCATGTCGACGATCCCCATCCGCCGCGCCCTGCTCTCCGTGTCCGACAAGACGGGCATCGTCGACCTCGCGCGCGATCTTGCGGCGAAGGGGGTCGAACTGGTGTCGACGGGCGGCACCGCCAAGGCGCTGCGCGAGGCGGGTCTGGACGTGCGCGACGTCAGCGACCTGACCGGCTTTCCGGAGATGATGGACGGGCGTGTCAAGACGTTGCACCCGATGGTGCACGGCGGGCTGCTCGCGGTGCGCGACGATGCCGCGCATGCCGCGGCGATGCAGGAGCACGGGATCGGCGCGATCGACCTCGTCGTCGTCAACCTCTACCCGTTCGAGGCGACCGTCGCGCGCGGTGCGGATCGCGACACGGTGATCGAGAATATCGACATCGGCGGCCCGAGCATGGTGCGCTCCGCCGCGAAGAACCACGCCTATGTCGCGATCGTCACCGATCCGGCGGATTATGCCGCGCTGGCGAGCGGCGAGACGAACCTGGCGCAGCGCCGGCGGTTCGCGGCCAAGGCGTTCGCCGCGACCGCCGCCTATGACGGCGCGATCGCGCGCTGGTTCGGCATCGTCGACCAGGGCGAGGCGTTCCCGCGCGTCCTGCCGCTGACGCTGACGCGCGCCGCACCCCTACGCTATGGCGAGAATCCGCATCAGTCGGCGGCGTTCTATACCGCGGGCGACGGCGTCGCCGGGATCGGCCAGGCGCGGCAGGTGCAGGGCAAGGAACTGTCGTACAACAACCTCAACGATGCGGACGCTGCGCTGGAGCTGGTCGCCGAGTTCCGTGACGCGGCGCCGACCTGCGTGATCGTCAAGCACGCCAATCCGTGCGGCGTCGCCACCGCGGACAGCCTGGAGGCGGCCTATGCCGAGGCGTTCGCGTGCGACACGGTGTCGGCGTTCGGCGGGATCATCGCGGTCAACCGCCCGCTGGACGGCGCGACCGCGCGCGCGATCACCGGCATCTTCACCGAAGTCGTCGTCGCGCCGGATGCCGATGACGAAGCGATCGCGCTGTTCGCCGCGAAGAAGAACCTGCGTCTGCTGCTGACCGGCGACCTGCCCGATCCGCGGCGGGGCGGTCTGTTCGCCAAGTCGATCGCGGGCGGCTGGCTGGTGCAGGATCGCGACGCGGGCGTGCCGGGCGACCTGACCGTCGTGACCAGGCGCCAGCCGACGCCGCAGGAGCTGGCCGATTGCCGCTTTGCCTGGACGGTGGCGAAGCACGTCAAGTCGAACGCGATCGTCTATGCCAAGGACGGCGCGACCGCGGGCGTCGGCGCGGGCCAGATGAACCGGCTGGAATCGGCGCGGATCGCGGCGTGGAAGGCGAAGGATGCGGCGGACAAGGCGGGCTGGGCAAGGCCGCGCACGATCGGTTCGGCGGTGGCGTCGGACGCGTTCTTCCCGTTTGCCGACGGGCTGATGGCGGCGGTGGAAGCGGGCGCGACCGCCGTGATCCAGCCGGGCGGATCGATCCGCGACGACGAGGTGATCGCCGCCGCCGATGCGGCGGGCCTGGCGATGGTGTTCACGGGCATGCGCCACTTCCGCCATTGATCCTCTTGCCCCGGGGGACGAACGCGTCATGCCTCGACGGGGGCGACGCGGGGTTCCTCCGGGTCGGGGAGCGGCGGCACGCGGGCGAGCCAGGCGCCGCCCGCGAGCGCGAGCAGGGCAAGCACGATGCAGAAGGCGGTGACGCCCGGCCAGCCGCGGTGCGTCCAGGCGAACCCGCCCGCCGAACCGAGCACGCTGGAGCCGAGGTAATAGAAGAACAGATAGATCGCCGCCGCCTGCCCGCGGTTGCGGCGGGCGCGGCGGCCGACCCAGGCGCTGGCGATCGAATGCGCGCCGAAGAAGCCGATCGTCACCAAGGCGATGCCGATGACGACGAGCGCCAGCGGCGTCGCCGCGCCGATCGCGAGGCCGCCGAGCAGCAGCAGCACGGGCACCCAGAACAATCGCCGCCGCCCGACGCGCCCGGCGAGGCTGCCGAACCAGGCGGAGCTTAGCGAGCCGAGGATGTAGAGCAGGAACACCGCGCCGACCGCCGCCTGGCTGAGCGCATAGGGCGGCGCGACGAGGCGGAAGCCGGCGTAATTGTAGACGGTGACGAAGACGCCCATCAGCACGAACGCCTCCGCATAGAGGATTGGGAGCGCGGCGTCGCGGAACAGCGCGGCGAGCCCACCGCCGCCCCGCGCGCCGGGCACGAACCCGCGCGACGCCGGGGCGAGGCGGCGGAACGTCTCCGCCATCGCCAGCCCTGCGATGCCGACCGCGGCGAGCGCCCAGCGCCAGCCGGCGACGTCGGAGACGAGACTGGCGACGAGGCGGCCGCCCATCCCGCCGATGCCGCTGCCCGCGATGTACAGACCCATCGCCGCGCCGACCGAATCGACGTGCACCTCCTCGGACACATAGGCCATCGCCACCGCAGGGACACCGGCGAGCGCGAGGCCGGTGAACAGGCGCAGGGCGAGCAGACCGTGCCAGCCGGGCACCACCGCGGCGGCGAGCGTCAGTGCGCCCGCGGCGAACATCGCCGCGACCATCATCGGCCGCCGCCCGATCCGGTCGCTGGCGACACCGGCGAAGAGGATGCCGATCGCGAGCGGCCCGGTGGCGAGCGAGACGGCGAGCGACGATCCTTCCGCGCTCAGGCGGAATTCGCGCGCGAACAGCGGCAGCAGCGGCTGCACCGCATAGAGCAGCGAAAAGGTGGAAAAACCCGCGAACAGCATCGCCAGCGTCAGCCGGCGATACGCCGCGCTGCCCCGGCGATGGAGATCAGAAGCCGCTGAGGAAGGCGGCGACATTGGCGCCGAGCGCGTCGACGGCATATCCGCCCTCCATGATGATCGCCGTCGGCCAGCCGCATGCGGCGATGTCCGCCGCGATCCGCGCGTAATCGTGTGTCGCGATGCGGAAGGCGGAGATGGGATCGCCCTCCCACGTGTCCGCGCCGAAGCTGACGACGAGCAGGCCGGGATCGAAGCGCACGATCGCCGCCAGCGCGCGCGCCTGTGCGGTGCGAAAGGCGACGGCGTCGGTGCCGCGCGGCAGCGGCAGATTGAGTGTCATGCCGGCCCCGTCGCCCTCGCCCGTCTCGTCGGCGTGACCCCAGTAGAAGGGGAAGTCGGTCGCCGGATCGGCATGGAGCGAGGCGTAGAAGACGTCGCCGCGCGCCCAGAAGATATCCTGCGTGCCGTTGCCGTGGTGATAGTCGATGTCGAGGATGGCGACACGCGCGACGCCGGCATCGCGTGCCGCCTGCGCCGCGATCGCGGCATGGTTGAGGTGGCAATAGCCGCCGCAATAGTCCGCGCCGGCATGATGGCCGGGCGGGCGGCACAGCGCGAAGGCGGCGCGTTCCCCCGCCAGCACAGCGCGCGTGGCGGCGAGCGCAGTCTGCGCGCTGGCATAGCTCGCCGCCCAGCTGTCGGGTGTCAGCGGTGTGACGCTGTCCATCGCGTGCGCGCCGAGCAGCGCGTCGACCCGCGACAGGGCGAGCGGCCGGCGGCGCGCGACGGGAAAGGCGTAAGGGATGGCATCCCCGCGCCGCCCCGCCTCGCGCCACAATCGCGGCACGGCCTGCAGCGCTGCGCAATAGGCCGGGCTGTGCACCGCGTGGATCGGTGCGATCCCCTCGTCCGCCGGCACCTCTGCCGGGCCGATCGCGGCGAGGATGGTCGCGATCCGCGCCGGCACCTCCGCATACGGGGCGAGCGCGCCATTATGAAATTCGTGGCGCGGCGCGTGGCGCGCCTGATCGGGATGGTGGAAAATCCTCATGCCGCCGCCTTCGCGCGTCTCGCCAGCACCGCCATGCCGGCCAGCCCCGACGCGATCGACCCGGCGAGCACGCCGACCTTGACCCGGTCGAGCATCGCAGGATCGGCAAACGCGAGACCGCCGATGAACAGGCTCATCGTAAAGCCGATCCCGGCGATGAGGGCGAGGCCGTAGAGTTGCCGCCAGCTGACGCCGTCCGGCCGCCGGGCGATGCCGGTCCGGTCGGCGAGCCAGATCGCCGCGAAGATACCCGCCTGCTTGCCGACGAACAGACCGAGCGCGACCCCGAGGACGAGCGGTTCGGCAAGCGTCGCGACGCCGACGCCCGCCAACGGCACGCCGGCATTGGCGAAGCCGAACAAAGGCACGATCGCGAAGGCGACCCAGGGCGACAGCGCATGTTCCAGCCGGTGGAGCGGCGATACGCCGGGATCGGGCCGACCGGGCGGCGCCTTCAGCGGGATCAGCGCGGCGGTGACGACGCCCGCGATCGTCGCGTGGATGCCCGACACGAGGATCGCGAGCCACAAAGCGGCAAAGCCCGCGAGATATGGCGACAGCGCCATGACGCCGCGCCGATTGAGCGCCCACAGGATCGCGACGATCCCCGCCGCGGCGGCGAGCGCGCCGACGTCGATCCGGTCGGTATAGGCGACCGCGATGATCGCGACCGCGCCCATGTCGTCGACGATCGCGATCGTCGCGAGCAGCAGCTTGAGCTGCGGCGGCACGCGCGAGCCGAGCAGCGCGAGGACGCCGATCGCGAAGGCGATGTCGGTCGCGGCGGGGATCGCCCAGCCGGGGCGAAGCGCGGGGCCGGTGCCCGCAACGGCGAGGAAGACGAGCGCGGGCGCGATCATGCCCGCCGCGGCGGCGAGAATGGGCAGGCGACGGTCGGCCGCATCGGCAAGCTGTCCGTCGACGAGCGCGCGCTTGATCTCCAGCCCGACGAGCAGGAAGAACAGCGCCATCAACCCGTCGTTGATCCACAGATGCACGCTCATCGGGCCTAGCGCGGGCGCCAGCACCGGGCCGGTTTGGTGGTGCAGGAATGCGGCATAGCCGGGCGCGGTCGCGGGCCAGTTGGCGAAGACGAGCGCGGCGAGCGCGGCGCCGATCAGGACGATGCCGCCCGTCGCCTCTCCCGACAGGATGGTGCGCAGCGCCGAAGGCGCCCGATGGGGCAGGATGCTCATCCCCCTTCGCGTACCGCCTGCGCGCGTGGAGGCAAGCGCAACCCGCCACGGGCCTGAACCAACGCCAGCGCCCAGACGACGACGCCACCGAGCGCGAGCCCACACCCGACCCAGCCCGTCGCGGTCCAGCCGAGCCCGGCGGCGATCGCGAGGCCGCCGAGCCACGGCCCGATCGCATTGGCGATGTTGAACGCCGAATGGTTGAGCGCGGCGGCGAGCGCCTGCGCATCGCCGGCGACGTCCATCAGCCGCGTCTGCAGCACGGTGGCAAGCGCGCCGCCGAAGCCGATCGCAAAGACGTCGAGCGTCACCAGCGGCAGGCTGTGCGCGGCGAGGGGATAGAGCGCGAGGCAAGCGGCGGACCAGAGCAGCAGCACACCGGCGGTCGGCATCAGCGCACGATCGGCGAAGCGCGGCACGATCAGGTTGCCGAGCGTCATGCCGATACCGAAAGCGGCGAGCACGAACGGCACGACGCTCTTGGGCACGCCCGTCACCGCATCGAGCGTCGCCGCCAGATAGGTGTAGACCGCGAACAGGCCGCCGAAGCCGATCGCGCCCGTGGCGAGCGTCAGCCACACCTGCGGCCGGCTGAGCGCGCCCAGCTCGCGCAAGGGGCTGGCATCGGCGTCGGGCGCCTCAACCGGCGCGAGCGTCGCGACGAGCGCGGCGGTGACGAGCGCGAGCCCGGCGACGAGCGCGAACACCCAGCGCCAGCTCGCGATCTGGCCGAGCCAGGTCGCGAGCGGCACGCCGACGATCGTCGCGACGGTGAGGCCGAGCATCACGCGGCCGACCGCCTGCGTGCGCCGCTCCGCGGGCACCAGCGATGCGGCGACGAGCGCGCTGATCCCGAAATAGGCGCCATGTGGCAGGCCCGCGAGAAAGCGGAAGGCGAGCATCCAGCCGTAGGAGGGCGCGAGCGCGGACAGGCCGTTGCCGATCGCGAACAGCATCATCAGCGCGACGAGCAAAAGCCGCCGCGGCAGTTTCGCCGCCAGCACCGCGATCGTCGGCGCGCCGACGACGACGCCGAGCGCATAGGCGCTGATGACATGACCGACGGTGGGCGCATCGACGCCGAGCCCGCGCGCGAGATCGGGTTCGAGGCTCATCGCGGCGAATTCGGTCGTGCCGATCGCGAAACCGCCGACCGCGAGCGCGAGATGGACGAGGCCGGGATGCTCCGCGGCGTGGGAACGTAAGGTCATAAATGTTGCCCTGGCTGGCTTTGCTGCGATGCAGCAAGCCAACGTGGGCGGAGAGTGGCGGTTCCCCGGTTTCCTTCCCGCAGGCGGGAGGGGAACAGGTCAGGCCGCCTTCGCGAGTGCCTCGGCGATCAGCTTGCGGCTGTTGTCGATGCCGTAGAGCGCGATGAAGCTGCCCATGCGCGGGCCCTGGCTGGAGCCGAGCAGCGTCTCGTACAGCGCCTTGAACCAGTCGCGCAGCTCGGCGAAGCCAGCCGTCTTGCCGATCTCGTAGACGATGTTCTGGATGTCTTCCGCACTCGCGCCGGGCGGCAAGGCGGCGAGATCGGCGTCGAGGCGGCGCAGCGCGTCGACCTCGACCCCCTCGGGTGCGCGGCGGCTGAGCGTCGGCGCGACGAAATCGCGCGCATAAGCGAGCGCGTGGCCGATCAGCCGGTCGAGCGCGGGATAGGCCTCCGGCGTCGCATCGGCGACGTAATTGCCCAGATACCCCCACACCTGCTCGCGCGTCGCATCGCCGCCCATCACGCCGACGAGGTTGAGCAGCAGGCCGAAGGTGACGGGCAGCGTCTCCGTCGGCACGTCGCCGGCGTGGATGTGGTGAACGGGGTTGCCGAGCTTTTGCGGCAGCTCCTGCGTCGGGTAATTGCCGCGAAACTGCCAATAGTCGTCGACCGCGCGCGGGATGACGCCGAAATGCAGCTGCTTCGCCTTCTTGGGCTCGCGATAGGCGAAGAAGGCGAGGCTTTCCTCGGGGCCATAGGTCAGCCACTGGTCGATCGACAGGCCGTTGCCCTTCGACTTGGAGATCTTCTCGCCCTTTTCGTCGAGGAACATCTCGTAGTTGAAGCCTTCGGGCGGGCGGCCGCCGAGCACGCGGGCGATCTTCGACGACTGGACGACCGAATCGATCAGGTCCTTGCCCGCCATTTCATAGTCGACGTCGAGCGCGACCCAGCGCATCGCCCAGTCGACCTTCCATTGCAGCTTGGACAGGCCGCCGAGCGCGGACTGGACGATGCGCTCGCCGCTTTCATCGGTGAAGGCGATCGTCCCCGCCTCGGCATCGACGACCTCGACCGGCACCTGCAGCACGACGCCGGTCGTCGGGCTGATCGGCAGCACCGGCGAATAGGTCGCGCGCCGCTCGGCGCGCAGCGTCGGCAGCATGACGTCGAGGATCGCCTGATAATGGCGCAGCACACCCTTCAGCGCCTCATCGAAGCGGCCTTGCGTGTAATAATCGGTCGACGAGGCGAAGTCGTAGTCGAAGCCGTAGCGGTCGAGAAACTGGCGCAACATCGCGTTGTTGTGCGCGGCGAAACTGTCGAACTTGCCGAACGGATCGGGGATGCGCGTCAGCGGCTTGCCGAGATGCTCGGCGAGCATCGCGCCGTTGGGCACGTTGTCCGGCACCTTGCGCAGGCCGTCCATGTCGTCGCTGAACGCGATCAGCCGCGTCGGCTGGTCGCTCAGTTCCTTGAACGCGTTGCGCACCATCGTCGTGCGCAACACTTCGTTGAACGTGCCGATGTGCGGCAGGCCCGACGGGCCGTAGCCGGTCTCGAACAGGATCGGCGCATCGCCTGGCTTGCCGTCGGGCCAGCGCTTGAGGAGCTTGCGCGCCTCCTCATAGGGCCAGGCCTTGGATGCGAGCGCAGTGGTGCGAAGGTCGTCGGTCATGATGCGCCGGGGGACTAAGCCCCCGGCGTCGCTATCGCAACCCGCTCCTCCCCGGCGCGGGGAGGCAGGGCGCGCGTGCGCGCTGACGGAGAGGATTTCAACGCCGCGTCGCGTTCGCGGCGAACCCCTCCACCAGCTTCGCTGATCCCCCTCCCCGCGCCGGGGAGGACAGGTTCAGCGGCAGCGGCGGTGCGCGGTGATCGAACGATCGATCGCGCGGCCGGCGAGCGCGCCGCCGACACCGCCGGCGATCGTGCCAAGCGCGCCATGGCCGAGGATCGAATTGCCGACGAGCGCGCCACCGACGCCGCCCGCGACGAGGCCGGTCGTGCCGCCCGAATAGCTGCAGCGGCGGACGTGGTGATAGCCGCGCTCGTAATGGCGATAATGATGACGCGCCTGGGCGGCGCTGGTCGGCAGCGCGAAGCTGGCCGGCAGGGTGAGCGATACCGCGCTGAGCGCGAACAAGATCTTACGCATAAAGGTCCTCCTCCGACCGATGGTGCGTGCCGAACGAGCGACGAGCCGCACGGTTTCATGACGGCCCGGTTGCCATTCTGTTCCCGCTGTCTCATGGCCGGCGGCGTGATCCCCTACCCCGCCCTCCATGCCAGCCACGGCGGCATCTGGCTCGCGACCGCGGACGGCACGCGCGCGCTGTCGCGGGGCGAGGCGATCGGCATCGCCGCCGACACGCCGGTGATCCTGCTCAACGCGCCGCTGGTCGGGCAGCGGCTCGGCTATGCGGAGCTGTCGGGGCTCGACCTGCTCGAACTGTTCGCGTTCCTGCATCCTGCGCGCTTCGCGGTGCCGACGCCCAGGGGCCTGGCGCGCGCGGTCAACCTGTCGCCGCCCGATACGGACGAGGCGGTCGCCGCTTTCCTGCGCGAGGCGGCAGCGGCGCTGCTCGCGGTGCCCGCCGGCGACTGGCCCGAGCGCGAGGGCGCGTGGACCGCGGTGCAGGCGCTGACCCGGCTGCGCTGGCCATGGGCGCCCGCGATCGGACCGCTGATCGCCAGACCGCAGGAGCACGAACGCTGGCTGTTCGGCACATTGCCCGAATGGGACGATGGCCCGCCCCGCCCCGCACCGCGCACGATCACCGTGCCGACCGGCGATGCCGAGGCGCGGCTGGTCGCGCTGACCGGCGACGGCGCGGAGGAGCGGCCTGGCCAGCGCGCGTTCGCCGCCGCGGCCAGCGCCGCCTTCGCCCCGCGCGCGATGCGCGATGCGCCCAATCTGGTGCTGGCGGAGGCGGGAACGGGGATCGGCAAGACCTTTGGCTATCTCGCGCCGGCGTCGCTATGGGCGGAGCGGGCGGGCGGTGCGGTGTGGTTGTCGACCTATACCAAGGCGCTACAACGCCAGCTGGCGCAGGAGACGGTGCGGCTGTTTCCCGACGCCGCGACGCACAAGGCGAAGGTGGTGACGCGGAAAGGTCGCGAGAATTACCTGTGCCTGCTCAACCTGGAGGATGCGTTGCAGGGCGGCTTCGCGGGGCGTGCCGCGGTGCTCGCGCAGCTGGTGGCGCGCTGGGCGGCGTATAGCGCGGACGGCGACATGGTCGGCGGCGACCTGCCCGGCTGGCTGCCGACCCTGTTCCGCCGCAACGGGCCCGCGGCGCTGACCGACCGGCGCGGCGAGTGCGTCTATGCCGGCTGCCCGCATTACCGCAAATGCTTCATCGAACATGCCGCACGCGCCTCCGCCGACGCGGACCTCGTCATCGCCAACCATGCGCTGGTGATGGTCAATGCGGCGCGCGGGCGCGAAACCGCGACGCGGCCGACGCGCTACGTCTTCGACGAGGGGCATCACCTGTTCGACGCGGCCGATTCGATGTTCGCCGCCGCGCTGACCGGACAGGAGACGATCGAACTGCGCCGCTGGATCCTCGGCCCGGAAAGCGGCGGGCGCGGACGGCGGCGGGGCTTGCAGGCGCGCCTGTCCGACGTCGCGAGCTACGACGAGCAAGGCGGCCTCGCGATCCAGGACGCGGTCGATGCGGCGCGGCACCTCGCCAGCGACGGCTGGCTGGGACGGATCGCGGAGAGCGCGCCGTTCGGGCCGATCGAGCACCTGCTCGCCGCGGTGCGCGGGCTGACCTATGCGCGCGCCGAACAGCCGGGGGATGCGGGATACGGCCTGGAGACCGAGATCGCCGAGCCGACGCCCGAACTGATCGAGGCCGCCGCCCCCGCCGCCGCGGCGCTCGACGCGCTGGTGCGGCCGCTCGTCACGCTCGGCCGGCGGCTGGAGGCGGTGCTGGCGGAGGCGCCCGACTGGATGGATGCGCCGGCGCGCGCACGGATCGAGGGCGCGATCGCGTCGATCGGCTGGCGCGCGGAAACGGTGGCGGGCTGGCTGGCATTGCTCGCGCGGGTCGGCGGGCCGGTCGATCCCGATTTCGTCGACTGGCTGGCGGTCGACCGGATCGAGGGGCGCGAATATGACATGGGGCTGCACCGCCACTGGCTCGACCCGACGCGCCCGTTCGCGAAGGTGGTGCTGGAGCCCGCACACGGCGCGCTGGTCACCTCCGCGACGCTGAAGGGCGGCGGGGGGACGGGCGACGACGATTGGGCGACGGCGGAGGCGCGCGTCGGTGCGCCGCACCTTGCCCGCGCGCCCGCCCGGTTCGAGGCGGCAAGCCCGTTCGACTATCCCAACCAGGCGGAGGTGCTGATCGTCACCGACATCAAGCGTGGCGACCTGCCCGCACTCGCCAATGCCTATGCGCGGCTGATCGTCGCGGCGGGGGGTGGCACGCTCGGCCTGTTCACCGCGATCCGGCGGCTGCGCGGCGTACACGGGCGGATCGCCGACCGGCTGGCGCGCGAGGGGCTGCCGCTCCACGCGCAGCACGTCGATCCGATCGACACGGGGACGCTGGTCGACATCTTCCGCGACGATCCCGCCGCCTCGCTGCTCGGCACCGATGCCTTGCGAGACGGGGTGGACGTGCCGGGCCGCTCGCTGCGCCTTGTCGTGATGGAGGGCGTGCCCTGGCCTAAGCCCAGCGTGCTGCACGCGGCGCGGCGGCTGGCGGGCGGCGGCAGCGCGTATGACGACCGGATCGTGCGCGCGCGACTGGCGCAGGCGTTCGGGCGGCTGATCCGGCGCGCGGACGATCGCGGCGCGTTCGTGATGCTGTCGGCCGCCTGCCCGTCGCGCCTCCTCACCGCCTTTCCGCCCGGCGTCGCGATCGCGCGCGTGACGCTGGACGAGGCGGTGGCGCGCGTCGCTTCGCGGCTTTCCTTGACCTCGATCATGGGGCATGAGGCCGCGCACCAGGATGGACCGCTGGGGCTGACGGGAGACGCGCGATGAAGACGCTGACGCTGCTGCGCCACGCCAAGTCGGGCTGGGACGATCCCGTCGCGCGCGATTTCGACCGGCCGCTCAACGCCAAGGGGCGCCGCGCGGCAGAGGTCGTAGGCCGCCACATGCGCGACGACGGCTATGCGTTCGACCATGTCGTCGCCTCGCCCGCGGTGCGCGTCGGCGAGACGCTGGACGCGATCCAGGCGGGCTATGGCCGCCTGCTCGCGCCCGACTGGGACCGGCGCATCTACCTCGCCTCGGCGGCGACGCTGCTCGACGTCGTCCATGGGCTGGACGAGGCGGCGGAGCGCGTGCTGCTCGTCGGCCACAATCCGGGGCTGGAGGATCTGGTGCTGATGCTGGTGCCCGCAGGAACGGATGCGCTGCGCGGCGCGGTGGAGGCGAAATATCCGACCGCGACGATCGCCGAGATGACGTTCGCGGTCGATCGCTGGGCCGATGTCGCGGGAGGAAGCGCGACGCTGACCCGCTTCGTCCGCCCGCGCGATCTCGACCCGACGTTGGGCCCCGACGAGCGCTGACGCGCCCGCGTTACTCCTTCTCCAGCTGCGCCTTCAGCCCGGCGAGCGCCCCGAACGGGCCCGCTTCTTCCTCGCTGATCACGCCCGCCGCGCGCAGCGCGGCCTCCGCACCGGGACTGCGCGGGAAGGGATCGAGCGCGAGCGCCATCGTCTCCGCCGCCGCTTCGCCCAGGTCGACCGCGCCGCCGTCATATTCCAACGTGTCGAGATCGCCCGCGTCGAGTTCGACCTCCTCCCCCTCGCCGAGCGCGGTGACGAACAGCAGCGCGACGGGTTCGTCGATCCGCGCCAGGATCGGATCACCGGTGACCGAGCAGGCCTGCGTCACCGCGGCGCGGACGCGGCCGCGCGCGGCGATACCCGTCGCCTCGCGCCGGATCGTGAACTCGCCCTCCAGCGTATCGATCGCGATCAGCCCGAACCGCGCCGCCAGCGCCGCGCGCTCCGCCTCCGTCGCAGCAATCGCGACGTCGCGGTCGCGCTCGCCGATCGTGTCGATCCGTTCGGGGCGGCTGAATTCGGGGGTCACGGCAGGTCTCCGGCGGACAAGGATGCCAGCGGCGTCGCGGCGAGGCGCGCGCGCAGATCGGTGAGCGCGGCTGCCACATGCGCGAGCCGCACCTCACCCGGCGTCTCGCCGCGATAGAGGTTGCGCACCAGCGCGGGGGCAAGGTCGCCCGCCGCAAAGGCGTCGCGATACGCGCCCAGCCGTCCGCCGAGCAGGCTCATCATCTTGCCCATCTGCTTGCCGACGACAAGGTCGCCGATTCCGATCTGGCGCAATTGCGCGTCCATGTCGTCGACGAACCGTTCGGTCAGCTGCACCGACAGCCGCGTCGCGACGTCCGCCGCCTCGGTTTCATCCTCCAGCCGCAGCAGCACGACCGCGAGCACGCTGGCGATCATGTCGAATCGCCCGTCGAGCGTGTCGGGCACGCCGCCGTCCAGATACCAATGCGCGGCGCGGCCGCGCGTCACCACGGCGTTGTAGAGCGGCAGCGCCGCATCGCGATTTTCACCGAACAGCCGTCCCCACAACCCCACGCCACCATCCTCTTGCCCAGCGCGCCGATCGAAGCGCGCGCTTGATGCCTCTTCGTTCCTCGCATATCGAGGCGATCGGCGGGCGATGCAATCGGCCTTGCCGCTGCCGGCCGTTGCCGCCGCTGGAGAATGTGATGAGCGTATCCTTTGCCCGTTCGTGCCTGGTCGCGGGCCTCGGGCTGACCCTGATGGGTGGCCTGCTGACGGGCGCGTGCACGCCGCTGCGCTCGCACCAGGGCTATATCATCGACGTCGATCTGGTGAATGCGATCCAGCCGGGCGTCGACAATCGCCAGTCGGTCGCCGCGACGCTCGGCCAGCCGACGATCGCCAGCCAGTTCCCGCCGAAAGACTGGTATTATGTTGCGCGCGACAGCCGCAACCTCAATTTCCAGACGCCCAAGGCGCGCGACCAGATCGCGCTGAAGATCAGCTTCGATGCCGCCGGTACGGTCACGTCGATCACGCGCACCGGCGTCGACGAGGTCGCGAGCATCAGCCCCTATGGCAAGACGACGCCGACGCTGGGCAAGAAGCGCGGCTTCTTCGAGGATCTGTTCGGCAATATCGGCACCGTCGGCGCGGCGGGTGCGGGTGGTCCCGGCGGCCCCGGTGGCGGTGGCGGCGGCACGGGTCGCACCGGCCCCTGATCGCCACATCACGGCGAGGGCACGCGTTGGCCGCGCCGCGTGCTACGCATCGGCGCGGCCGTGCCGCGCTTGGAAACGGCACTGATCCCGAAAGGGGAGGGATCAGGTGCTGCAAACGCAGCATGGCCGAAATGGTTCTGACCGGCGTTGCGATGCTCTGGCGACCCGGCGATGCCGTACCGCGGCTCGCCGCGTGGCCGCGAGGTTTGACCTTCGCGCCTCCCCGCCCCACATGGGCGGCGACCACGAACAGGAGCGCACCTTGGCCACCCTAGGCATGTCCCCCGCCGAGAAGACCGCCGTGGAGGAATTCCGCCGCGACGCCGTCGAACCGTCGATGACCAAGCTCGTCATCCTCGATTTCTGGGCGGAATGGTGCGGGCCGTGCAAGGCGCTGGCACCCGTATTGGAAAAGGTCGCCGCTGCTTATGCCGACAAGGGCGTCGTGCTGGCCAAGATCGACACCGACAAGAACCAGTTCATCGCCAGCCAATTCCAGATCCGCTCGATCCCGACCGTCTATGCGATGTTCCAGGGCCAGTTGGTCGCCGACCTGACCAGCGCGCGCACCGAATCGCAGCTGCGCGTCATGCTCGACCAGCTGCTGAAGCAACTACCGATCCAGTCGGAGGCCGCCGATGCCGCCGCGGAGATCGAACCGCTGATCGCGATGGGCGAAGAGGTGCTGGCAGGCGGCGACGCGGAGCGCGCGCTGTCGATCTTCGATCAGCTGGCCGAGATGGCACCCGATCATCCCGCCGTCCTGTCGGGCCGCATCCGCGCACTCGTCGCGGCGGGGCAGATCGACGCGGCGCAGGCGGCGATCGACGCGCTGCCCGCCGATATCAAGGACGCCGGGGTCGACCGCGCCAAGGCGGCGCTCGCGCTCGCCCAGTCCGCGCCGGCATTCGACGATTACGCCGGGCTGCAGGCGGAGGTCGCCGCCAACCCCGACGACCACGAACGCCGTTTCGCTTTGGCCAATGCGCAGATGGCGGCGGGGGATCGCGACGGGGCCGCGGACAATCTGCTCCACATCGTCGCCGCGGATCGGGAGTGGAACGACGGCGCCGCGCGCCAGCAGTTGCTCAAGCTGTTCGAGGTGGTGGGCATGATGGACCCGTGGGTGTCGACGCAGCGCCGCCGCCTGTCGGCGATCCTGTTCGGCTGATCCGCGCCATGGCGACCCCCACCCGCCTGTCGATCTTTCCGCTGCCCGGCGCGTTGCTGTTCCCGGGCATGCATTTGCCGCTGCACATCTTCGAGCCGCGCTACCGCGCTTTGGTGTCGGACGCGATGGCGCGCGACCGGCGGATCGGGATGATCCAGCCCAACGGTGGCGGCGACGTGCCCGGCCTCTATGCGCTCGGCTGCGTCGGGCGGATCGCCGAGGTCGAGGCGCTGGACGACGGCCGCTACAATCTGGTGCTGGAAGGCGTCGCGCTGTTCCGCACGTTGCGCGAGCTCGACGTGACGACGCCGTTCCGGCAGGTCGAAGCGGAGCTGCTGCCGCGGGCGCATGACGATGCGCTGTCGTTCGCGCGCCGTGCGTCGCTGGAGAGCGAATCGCGCCGCTTCGCCGATCTGCAAGGATATGCCGTCGATTGGGACGGCGTCGCGCGGCTCGACGACGAAAGCCTCGTCAACGGCATCGCGCAGATTGCGCCGTTCGACGCGGCGGCGAAACAGGCGCTGCTCGAGGCGCCCGACCTGGAACAGCGCGCCGAGCTGATCATCCAGTTGATGCAATTCTTCGGCCGCCACGACGGCGAGGACGGGGTGACGCTGCAATGAGCGGTGCGCGAAAAGGCCGTCGGCATGGCGCGGCGATGATGGTGTGGATGTTCTTCGCCAATCTTTTCGATCCGAAAGCCGCCGTCGCGACAGAGGCGATCGATACGCAGCGTCGCAGCGGCGGCGTCGCGGATCGCACCGTTCGCGCCGCCGCCGCACCGCCCGTCGGAGACGACCGATGATCGACCCCTGGCTGCTCGAACGGCTCGTCTGTCCGGTGACGCGCCAACCCCTGCGCTATGACGAGACGCGGCAGGAACTGGTGTCGGAGGCCGCAGGCCTTGCCTATCCGATCCGCGATGGCGTGCCGGTGATGCTACCAGAGGAAGCCCGCCGGATCGCGCCGTGAGCGATCCGCTCGACGTCAGCGGCGCGTGGGACGGCATCTTCAGCTATCCGCGCGGCCTGCCGCCCAACGGCTTCGCCTGCGAATTGCGCGAGCATGGCGGGCGGATCGACGGCGAGACGCATGAGCGCGCCGAGGTCGGTGCGGATCGCGGCACGACGATCTTCGCGCTGATCGAGGGCATGCGACAGGGCCATGCGGTGCGCTTCACCAAGCGCTACGACGATCCGCGCCGGGCGGCGCATCCGGTGCTCTACGACGGAACGCTCTCCGCCGACGGCGATGAAATCGCCGGCCGGTGGGAGATCGCGGGGCAATGGAGCGGCGGGTTCATCATGGTCCGCCAGCAACGCCGCGGCGCGGCGGCGGAACGGAAGATCGCCGAGACGGTGCGGTAGGGCGAGAACCCCATCGACATGCACGGTGCTCCTGAACACGCAGGAGCCCAGGGTCGATTGCGATGTCCCCGATGGCTCTGGGTTCCTGCTTGCGCAGGAACCCCGCCGGATCGGGTTGGCCGGAAAGCCTGTCAGCCCAGGCTCGTATGACGCTGCCCCCCAATCCGTCATGCCGGACTCGTTCCGGCATCCACGCCGCCCCGCACCTAACCGCTGATCGCTTGCGGAACCTTGGATGCCGGAACACCAGCGAAGGCCGGGCAGGAAGAGGCAGGTTCGGGTCGGACGATGAAGCGGCCGCCCGCCCGCTTGCCATGGCGCGTCAGATCTTCAGCCCCTGCAACAGCTTCGGCAGATCGCCCGATTCGCCGCGCGCTTCCGCCATGAATCGCTCCTTGAGCGGCGGCAGGCGGTCGACCGCGCTGATGCCGAAGCGGCGGATCGCGCTCGCCGCCTTGCCGGGAATACCGAACAGGCGGGTCAGGCCATCGGTCGCGGCGGCGACCATGAATGTGTCGAGCCCGCGCCACCTTTGATAGCGATCGAGCAGCGCCGCATCGCCGAGGTCGAGGCCCAGGCGCTTGCCCTCGACCAGCACCTCCGCCAGCGTCGCGACGTCGCGCAAACCGAGGTTAAGCCCCTGCCCCGCGATCGGATGGATGCCGTGGCCGGCGTCGCCGACCAGCACCAGCCGTTCCGCGGTGATCCGCGCGGCATGGTGAAAGCCGAGCGGGTAACTGGCGCGCGGGCTGGCATCGGACAAGGTGCCGAGGAACCCGCCCATCGCCTTTTCCGCCTCGGCGAGGAAGGCGCGGTCGGACAGCTTGACCAGCCCCGCGCCGTCCCGCGCCTTCACCGACCAGACGATCGCCGACCGGTGGCCGATCGCGTCGTCGGGCAGCGGCAGCAGCGCGAACGGACCGGCGGGGTAGAAAATCTCGTAGGCGATATTCTCGTGATCGTGCTGATGGTGGAACGCGCCGACGATCGCGGCGTGATCATATTGCCAGCGCGCGACGGTGATGCCCGCCGCCGCCCGCGTCGGCGACTGGCGCCCCTCCGCCGCGACGAGCAGGGGCGCGGTGACGATGCTGCCGTCGGACAGCGTGGCGGTGACGCCCGCTGCGTCGCGCCGCACGTCGGTGGCGCGCGTCTGCATCCGAAGGTCGACGCCCGCCGCCCCTCGCGCCGCCTCGAACAGGGTACGGCGCAACAGCTTGTTTTCGTACATCGTGCCCAGCGCATCGTCGCCGGCATCGGGCACGAAATCGAGCTTGCCGGGGGCAAGGCCATCGCTGACGCGGATCTGGCGGATCGCGCACCCCTGCCCGGCCAGCGTCGCGCCGACGCCGATCGCATCGAGCATCCGCCCGCTCGCGCTGGCGATGGCGGAGGCGCGCCCGTCGAACCCCGGCGCCAGCATCACCGCCGGATCGGCGGGATCGACGACGATGCTGGTCAGCCCATGCGCATCGAGCGCCAGCGCCAGCGTCGCGCCGACCAGGCCGCCGCCCAGGATGATGACGTCCGCCCGCGCATCCGCGGGCCGGGCACCGGATGCGAGCGCATCGGGCGACTGTGTGGGCCTATCCATGCCGATCCTCCTACGCGCCCAAACGACGGGTGCCAACGTTCGGGTCCCCCTGCCGCTGCTTGACGGCGCGGGTCCATGGGCCGAAGGATCGGCGGGGCATTTTCGGGCATTTCGATAAGGATTTGGGCAATGGCGAGCCGTGCGCAGCCAGGCTTGTTGCGTGAGACGGTGAAGGCGGGCGCGGTACGCGGCGGCGCGTTGGTGTCGTCGCTGGCGCTGTTCCTGGTCACCGTGCTGATGGTGCTCGCGTTGGCGAGCTACCGGGCGAGCGATGCGGCGCTCAACACCGCGTCGGGGGGCGCCGTGCAGAATCTCGCCGGCCCGCCGGGGGCGTGGTTCGCCGACGTCGCGCTGACGCTGCTCGGTCCCGCCGTCGCGCTGCTGCTCCCCGTGCTGCCGATGATGGCGATGCGCCTGTGGCGCGGCCATCCGCTCGGCCGCTGGGTGCGGATGCTGCGCGGCGCGACGATCGGCGTCGCGCTGATGGCGAGCGCGCTCGCCTTCGTCTCCGATGCGGCGGTGCTCGCGCTGCCGGCGGGCTGGGGCGGGGTGATCGGCCTGTCGCTGTCGCACCTCGTCGAATGGGGGTTGTCGTTCATCGGCCAGCCGGGCGCGGAACGCTGGGCGGCGCGCGGCATCGGCCTGCTGATCGGGGTCGCGGGCATCATCGTCTGGGCGAAGAGCCTGGAGATCGAGCTGGGCGACCGCCGCTTCCGCCTGCGCCGCCGCGCGCGCGACGATGCCGATGCGGGCGACGACGACCTGCCGTTCGACGCCTATGGCGACGACGAGGACGAAGAGGAGGCGCCACTCGACCTCAAGCGCAAGGCGATCGAGCCGCGCGCGCTCGCCACGCCCGATCCGCGCCCCGCGCCGGTGATCGCCGACCGCAATCTCGCCCCCTCCGCCGCGATCGCCAAGCCGAAGCAGGCGCAGCTCGCGCTCGACCATCATTACACTTTGCCCGGCCTCGACCTGCTCACCCCCGCGCCGCCCGCGCCCAAGGCGGCGATCGACAAGGCGTCGCTGGAGCGCAACGCGCGATTGCTCGAGAACGTGCTCGACGATTTCAAGGTGCAGGGCGCGATCACCGAGGTGCGCCCCGGCCCCGTCGTGACGATGTACGAACTGGAGCCCGCGCCGGGCATCAAGGCGAGCCGCGTCATCGCGCTCGCCGACGATATCGCACGCAACATGTCGGCGATCTCCGCGCGCGTCGCGGTGATCCCGGGGCGCAACGTGATCGGCATCGAACTGCCCAACCAGAAGCGCGAGATGGTCTCGCTCCATGAGCTGGTCGGAAGCCAGACGTTCGAGGATCAGGCGGCGCAGCTGCCCATCATTCTCGGCAAGAACATCGCGGGCGATCCCGTCATCGCCGATCTCGCGCCGATGCCGCATCTGCTCGTCGCGGGCACCACCGGCTCGGGCAAGTCGGTCGGCCTCAACTGCATGATCATGTCGCTGCTCTACCGGCTTACGCCGGAGCAATGCCGGATGATCATGATCGATCCCAAGATGCTGGAACTCAGCGTCTACGACGACATCCCGCATCTGCTCTCCCCCGTCGTCACCGATCCCGCCAAGGCGGTGCGTGCGCTCAAATGGGCGGTCGAGACGATGGAGGACCGCTATCGCCAGATGTCGTCGGTCGGCGTGCGCAGCCTGGCGGGCTTCAACGACAAGGTGCGCGCCGCCAAGGCCAAGGGCCAGCGGCTCGGCCGCCGTGTGCAGACCGGCTACCACCCCGACACCGGCCAGCCCGTCTATGAAGAGGAGCAGCTCGATTACGAGCCGCTGCCGCAGATCGTCGTCATCGTCGACGAGCTCGCCGATCTGATGATGACTGCGGGCAAGGAGGTGGAATTCCTGATCCAGCGCCTCGCGCAAAAGGCGCGCGCGGCGGGCATCCACCTCATCATGGCGACGCAGCGGCCGAGCGTCGACGTCATCACCGGCGTCATCAAGGCGAACCTGCCGACGCGGATCAGCTTCCATGTCACCAGCAAGATCGATTCGCGCACCATCCTGGGCGAACAGGGTGCCGAACAGCTGCTGGGGCGCGGCGACATGCTCTACATGCCGGGCGGCAAGGGGATCGTGCGCGTCCACGGCCCCTTCGTCAGCGACGACGAGGTGCGCGGCGTCGCCGACCATTGGCGGGGGCAGGGCCAGCCCGATTACATCAGTTCGGTCACCGAGGAGCCCGAGGAGAGCTACACGCTGGAAGGCGCGCCGATCGGCGAGGATTCGGCGGAGGACCAGCAATATCGTCAGGCAATCCAGCTGGTGTGCGAATCGCAGAAGGCGTCGACCAGCTGGCTGCAGCGGCAACTCAGGATCGGCTACAATTCCGCCGCACGCCTGATCGAGCGAATGGAAAAGGACGGCATCGTCGGGCGCCCCGACCACGTCGGCCGCCGCGAAGTGCTGCGCGATGCCGAGGGGCATGCGATCTGATTCGACTCACCGTGCCAACGAGTCGGCTTGTCGCGTGATTCTTTCGCTTTATCGTGATTGCGATACGCTGCCGCCATGGTCGACCCGTTGAAGCACGAGATCGCGCGCAACTTCGACGTCTTTCAACGGCGTCTGGGCGAGTATCTCGACCAGCATTACGGCGAGTACGCGCTACTCCGCGATGGTCAGGTCGTTGCCTTCTTTCCGTCTGCGGGAGAAGCCGACGGTGCGGGTTGGGCGCAGTTCGCTGACGGCCTATATTCGATTCAGCAGATCACGCCCGAACCGATCGAACTCGGGCTTTATGCGAACGCACTCCGTTAAGTGGCGCCACAACCACCAGCGCCTGCTCCTCCCAGTCGCCATCTTTCCCGGCCTCAACAGTAATAACCCGTTCGAATCGCTACGGTATGAGGGCCTTATCGACACGGGCGCCACGGGGACGGGCATCAGGGCGGATGTCGCCGCACAGCTGGCTTTGCGCCAGAAAGGACAGCGGCGTGTCGCCACCGCCAACGGCCTGATCTATGCAGCGGAATATATCATCCGGATCGGGTTCATGCCTGGCGACCTTACCGATCCTGCAACGTCTGCCGACGCGCAGCATCCCTATGTTCTCGAAGGTCAATTGATCGCCTTCGAACTGCACGCGGGTTTTTCCTACCCGGTCTTGATCGGCATGGATGTCATTGCGGCGGGAGATCTGACCGTTTCGCGCGATGGTCGTGCCGAATTCGTCTTGCCGTAGCCGCTGGACCCTCCGCCCCCGTCGCCGGTTAAGCGGCTATTCAATCCCCCGCTGCCAACAGGACCCGCATGATCCGACACGCTTTCGCCTTGACCGCCGCGCTTGCTGCCCCCGTCGCCCTGTCTGCGCAATCGACGGGCGATCTCGCGACGGTGCAACGTCATCTCCAGACGCTGACGACGATGACCGCCGACTTCACGCAGACCGACCGCAACGGCAAGGTGCTGACCGGCACGTTCACGCTGAAGCGGCCGGGCAAGCTGCGCTTCCAATATGAAAAGGGCGTGCCGATCCTGATCGTCGCGGAGGGCGGCGCGCTGACCTTCATCGATTATTCGGTACGGCAGGTGCAGCGTTGGCCGATCAAGAATTCGCCGCTCGGCGTATTGCTTGACCCCAATCGCGACATCGGCAAGTTCGCCAAGGTCGTGCCGACGGGGAATCCGCAGGTCGTGTCGATCGAAGCGAGCGATGCGAATCACCCCGAATACGGCCGGATCACGCTGATCTTCCAACGCGACGGCGCCGCGCCCGCGGGGCTGATGCTGCAGGGGTGGGTCGCGCTCGACAGCCAGAACAACCGCACGACGATCCGCCTGTCGAACCAGAAGTTCGGCGTGCCGGTAAGCGACGGAACGTTCCGCTGGAACGACCCGCGGCGTACGTCGACGCGAAACTGAACGAAAATATCTGGCCCATTCATCCAAGCGACAGGTTTGCGGTCCTAAACACGACCTCGCGGATGTGGGGCGTCCGGGATTTTTCCCCCTGTTGCCCGGATCGATAGACCACTTCCCGCCTGCGTGACCAACACCAGGTCGGCCCTCGCTCCATGCCCCCGGAGCGGGGGCCTTTGCTGTTGGCGGCGTGCGCCGTGCCGGCGCAGGACTCGCCAAAAGCACGGCCGGCGGGCTCCGCCCGTCCGACGTCACGGGCTTTGCCCGTGACGTACGAGCGAAAGGCGCTACCCCGGCTTATTGTCCATGGTGACCATCGGAGCGATGGTCCCACCACCTTGCCCCCCCTCCCCCCGGCGCCTAGATGCGCAGGCGTGAAGATCGCCTCGTGGAACATCAATTCGGTCCGCTTTCGCGCGCCCATCGTCGAGCAATTCCTGACCGAGGCCGCGCCCGATGTGCTGTGCCTGCAGGAGACGAAGGTCGTCGACGACGACTTCCCGCACGATCTGTTCGACCAGCTGGGCTATGTCCACCGCGTCATCCACGGCCAGCGCATGCATCACGGCGTCGCGATCGTCAGCCGCCTGCCGATCACCGAGGACGACCGGCTCGACTGGCAGGCGAATCGCGAGGCGCGGCACGTCGGCATCCGCCTGCCGAACGGCGTCAGGCTGGAGAATGTCTACGTCCCCGCCGGCGGCGACGAGCCCGACCGCGACGTGAACCCGAAGTTCGGCCAGAAGCTCGATTTCGTCGCGCGGATGACCGAATGGTCGCGCAGCCTCGCCTGCCCGACGATCCTGACCGGCGATTTCAACATCGCGCCGCTGCCATCGGACGTGTGGAGCCACAAGGCGCTGCTCAAGGTCGTCAGCCACACGCCGATCGAGGTCGCGGCGCTGGATGGCCTGATGGCATCGAACGACTGGGTCGACCTCGGCCGGCATTTCCATCCGGCGCCGGCGCGGCTGCATACATGGTGGAGCTATCGCTCGCCCGACTGGACGAAGAACGATCGCGGCCGCCGGCTCGACCATATGTGGGCGACCGCCGACGTTGCGCGCGCGGCGACCGCGCACATCGTGTTCGAGGATTGCCGCAGCTGGCTGAAACCGTCGGATCATGTGCCGATCATGACCGAGTTCGCCTTTTGAGCGAGGCCGCCCCGCCCCCCGTCCGGCCCTCCGCGCGCCCACGTGCCGCCGCGCGCGCGATCGACGCGCTGCGCCGCGGCTGGCCGATCGCGATCGACGGGCTGACGTTGCTGGCGATCGAGACGGCGGACGCGGCGCGGCTGGCGGAGTTCGATCCGGCGGGGGCCGCGGGCGTGTTGATCTCGTCCGGCCGCGCCGAGACGTTGAAGCTCGCGAACCAGCTGGCGGCCGCCGATCCCGATCTGCCGGTGCTGGTCGAACGTGCGCCGTGGCTCGACTTCACCGCCGCCACCGCGCTTGCCGATCCCAGCCTCGATCTCGCGACGCCGCTCAAGGGGCCGTGGCGGACGCTGCCGGTCGCGGCGCCCGATGCCGCCGCCGCGGCGCTGCGCCTCGCCCGCATCGCCGGGCTGCTGCCGGCATTCTTCGTCGACGGCCGCGATCCGGAGGTGACGATCACCCCCTCCGACATCGACGCGCACGAAGATGCGCAGCGCCTGACGCTGGCGACGCGCGCGCGCCTGCCCGTCGCCGGGGCGGAGGATGCCGAAATCGTCGCCTTCCGCTCGCCGGAAAGTGCGGACGATCACGTCGCGCTGCTGATCGGCCAGCCCAATGGCCAGGCGCCGCTGATCCGGCTGCACAGCGAATGTCTGACGGGCGATGCGCTCGGCAGCCTGAAATGCGATTGCGGGCCACAGCTCGATGCCGCGATCCGCGCGATCAAGGCGAGCGGCTGGGGCATTCTGCTGTATCTGCGCCAGGAAGGGCGCGGCATCGGCCTCGTCAACAAATTGCGTGCCTATGCGTTGCAGGACCAGGGATTCGACACGGTCGATGCCAACACGCGGCTGGGCTTTGCGGTCGACGCGCGCGATTTCGGCGTCGCGGCGCAGATGCTGAAGCTGCTTGGCCAGGATCGCGTGCGGCTGTTGACCAACAATCCAGCCAAGGTCGCGGGACTGGCGGCGGCGGGGATCGCCGTCGCGGAGCGCGTGCCGCATGCGCTGCCCGCCAATCCGCATAACGCGCGGTATCTGGCGACGAAGCGCGACCGCACGGGGCACCAGTTATAGGCCGAGACGGGCGCAGGGTCGAACCGCGTTCGTACGCGCCCCATCTTCCGTCCGTATCGCGTCAGCCCGCCATCGCCTCCGGATCGACCAGCCCGGTCAGCCGGCGCGCGGCGCGCCGGGCGAAGGCGAGCGTGCAGCGCTTGCGCACATGCGCCGGCAGCGGCACGGTATGCGCCTCGCGCACGATCGCCGCATCGTAGCGATCGGCGACGATCACCCCGGTCCGTTCCGGCAGAAAGGCCACGCCGTCGAGCGGCGTCAGGTCGAATCCCGCCGGCACCGCCCAGAAATAGCGGTCGCAATGCGCCAGATAATCGGGCCATTTGCCGTCGCCGAGCAGATCGGCGCGCGACACCTTGATCTCGACGATCACCAACTGCCCGCGCGCGTCGAGCGCCATCAGGTCGGCACGGCGGCCCCCGTCCAGCGGAACTTCGGAAATCGTGGTGATGTCGTGGCGGAGCAGCATGCGCGTCACGCCGCGCGCGATGTCCGCCGCGCACAGAGCGGGATCGCCGCCGTCCAAACACGAAGCCGGGGCCATGTCGAACATGAGCCCGGCTTAGAACATTTGACGAACGGGGCAAGCCCCGTCGGCGTCATAATCAGCGATAGAAGACGTGGTTGCCGATCATCGCGATCTTGGTGAGGCGGCCACCGGGGCGACGATTCGGCGTGTTGAAGTACAGCGCCTGCGCGGCGGGGCTGTCCCAGGCCGCGTCCATCGCGACCTTGGCGACGGCGATCGCGGTGCGGTAGCTGGCGCGCGCCTCGTCGATCGAGGGGATCTGGCCGCCACGTACGAAGGCGAACTGGCCGCGCTGCTTGACGACGGCGCAGACGTCCGACGGGAAGCGGCCCGACTTGGTGCGGTTGATGATGACGTTGGCGACGGCGAGCTGGCCGGCGAGCGGTTCGCCCTTCGCCTCGAAATAGATCGCACCGGCGAGGCAGCGCTCGGCGTCGGTGACGTCGCCATTGTCCTGCGCGGCGACCGCATCGGCCAGCGTGTCGAACTCGTCGTCGGCGGAATCGTCGGTTGCCGCAGCGCCGTTCGCCGTGGTTTGGGTCGGCAGTTGCTGGACGAAGAAGGTGGCGGGCTTCGCCGGTTCGGCCTGCGACGCGGGAGCGGCGGCCTGAACGGGAACGATCGCGGGGACCAGGGTGTTGGTATCGGACGGAGTCGTCTGGGGCGCCGAGACGACCCTGCGATCAAGGTCGGTGGCGCGGCCGGGGGTGCTGTTGCTGAGCAGCCCGACCAGAGAGAAAGTCATCGCCGCGAAGGTGGCGGCGCGCTGAAGAACGGTCATCAACACTATCAATATGCGGTTGGTTCACGGACCCGACCCCCCGAAGGACGTCGCCCGGGCTTCCCCCCGACTGCGTAACCGGCCCGGATCGCACCCGGACGCAGCACAACGCGCTTAAAACGTTGCGCGCCCGTGCGTCACGGGACTGTCATTCGTCAATCGTTCAGGATCGTTTCAGCGGCGAACCGTTCCGCGTCCGCGATGTCCAGTTCGATCACCCACAGATCGGGGTCGGACGTGCGCCGCCGTCGCCAATAGTCGTCGACAGGGCCGGATGGGGTCGAATCGCGCAGCACCGCTGACCCATCCAGGTCGTAGCCATGCTCGATCACGCGCGTCGAACCATCGCGCGCCTCGATCACGATCAGCACGCCGCCGCCCTGCGCGTCGCCGCGCCCGCGCACCACCGCCATCCCGCCCGCATCGTTGACACGGCGCAGCAGCGCGCCGACCGCGAGGTGCGTCGGCAGCCGCCCGCTCATGCCGCTCTTTCCTTCATGACGGGCGATAGCCCGGCAGGCCCGACAGCGGGATCTGCGATCGCATGAACGTGCCCGTGCCGCGCGCCGCTTCCTCGCCATCGGCATCGATCAGCCGCGCGTCGGCGACATACACCCGGCGCTTGCCGCTGATCCAGCGCCCCTCCGCCACCACCGGCCCGGCGCGCAGCGGGCGTGTCAGCAGCAGGTTGAACGCGGTGGTGAGCAGGAAACGATCGGTGACGAGGCTGTTCGCCGCATAGAAAGCGGCATCGTCGAGCATCTTGAAATAGCTGGTACCGTGGACCGCGCCCGCCGCGTGGAAGTGCCGCTCGTCGAGCGTGAAGCGGATACGCGCGGCGCCGGGGGCGATGATCTCCAGCGTCGAATCGAACAGGCGGTTGATCGGCGCGGCGGCATAGAGCGATTCGAGGCTGCGGAAATGCGCCTCCTCCGCCCCACCCGTCGCGTCCGCACCGTCAGGCGGCGTCATGCGCCAGCTCGGCGGTGAACAGCGCGTAGAGCGCGTCGGGCGACCCCGCGCCGCGCAACTTGCTCAGAAACGTGCGGTCGCGCAGCCGCCGCGACACGCGCGCGAGCGCCTTCAGATGCTCCGCGCCTGCATCCTCGGGCGAGAGCAGCAGGAAGATCAGGTCGACTGGCAGATCGTCGACCGCGTCGAACTCGATCGGTTGCGCCAGGCGCATGAACACGCCGGTGACCGCGTCGAGCCCGGGCAATCGCGCGTGCGGGATGGCGACGCCGCCGCCGAAGCCGGTCGACCCCAGCTTCTCCCGCGCGGCGAGCCGCTCGGCGACCGACCGCGGATCGATCCCCAACGCCTCGGCCGCGGCGGCGAGCTGCGCGAACAGCGTTTTCTTGTTGGCGACCGCCACGTCCGTGTAGACGGCGTCGGGCCGCAGCAGATCACTGAAATCGCTCATGCGCACACTCGTCGAAGGCCCCGCCGGGCCCTTAACGAGTCCGGCGGGAGCGGGAAAGGTCAGCTGCCGGCCTGCACCCGCTGGGGCTCTACCCAGCCGATCGTGCCGTCGCCGCGACGATAGACCATGTTGTACGCGCCCGTGCCGGCGTTGCGGAACAGCAGGGCGGCGGTGTTGCGCAGGTCGAGCATCATCACCGCATCGGACACGCTGGCATCGGGGATGTCGACGCGCGTTTCCGCAACGATCAGCGGCGCATCACCCGCTTCGTCCTCCGCCGGCTCCTGGAACAGCGTATAGCCGGCGTTGTTGTCGTAACCGCTGTCTTCCTGCAGCTGGACCACCTCGCTCGCATTGCGATCCTTCAGGCGGCGCGAATAGCGGCGCAGCTGCTTGTCGATCTTCTCGGCCGCGCCGTCGAAGGCGAGGTGGGCGTCCTGCGCCTCGTGACGTCCTTTCAGCACCAGGCCGCGTGTCACGTGCATGACGATGTCGCACTTGAACCCGACATCGTGCGGCCCCTTGCCGAACGTCACTTCGGCCGACAGCGCGCGGGCGAAATATTTCGTGGCGATACCCTGAAGCCGGTCGCTCACATGATCCTTGAGCGCGTCGCCGGTGGCGACCTGGTGACCAGAAATCCGGATATCCATCGTGTTCTCCATGCTGTTGGGGCCGGCCTGTTGGCCTTCGCCCGGGGGTGATTCTTCAAGCGGGCGATCCGACCTCCCACAGCGGATTGTCCAGCGTAGCAACAAAGGCTGCGTGCACGGCAAGTTCCGCCGGCGGTGCGGCGAAGTGCCGCGGCGGCCGGACGATGCTGGGCCGGCGCGCGCCCGTCGTGGCGTCGTTATCGGCGATCACCTCGCTGACGAGGCCGAGCCCGATCTGCCGCCCGCCCATCAGCTCGACATAGACCTGCGCCAGCAATTGCGCGTCGAGCAGCGCGCCGTGCAGCACGCGATGCGACCGGTCGACGCCGAATCGCGAGCACAAAGCATCGAGCGTATGCTTCGCACCCGGATGCCGTTGCCGCGCGATCGCCAATGTGTCGATCATTCGGCTGGTGCACACCGGGTCACGGCCGCAGCGACTGAGCTCGCCGTTGATGAAGCTGAAATCGAAGCCGGCGTTGTGCGCGACGAGCGGCGCATCGCCGATGAAGTCGAGCAGTTCGTGCACCATCGCGCCGAACAGCGGCTTGTCGGCCAGGAAGGCGTCCGAAATGCCGTGCACCGCCTGCGCCTCCGCGGGCATGCTGCGTTCGGGATGGTAATAAGCGTGGAAGGTGCGGCCCGTCTCGACGCGGTTGACCAGCTCGACGCAGCCGATCTCGACGAGGCGGTCGCCCCCGGCGAAGCTGAGGCCGGTGGTTTCGGTGTCGAACACGATCTCGCGCATCGGGACGTTATCCGCCCGCGCGCGCCCGCATGCAAGCGAGGACATCGCGCACCGCGCCGCGCGTCGCATCCAGGCCACCGCCGGTCGGGATGACGAAGTCGGCCCGCGCGCGTTTTTGCGCATCGGGCATCTGCCGCGCGAGGATCGCGTCGAACTTCGCCGCGCTCATCCCCGCGCGCGCGAGCACGCGGGCGCGCTGGACGTCGGCGGGGGCGGAGACGACCGCGACCGCATCCACGCCCGCATCGCCGCCCGTCTCGAACAGCAGCGGCACGTCGAGCACGACGACGGGCGCGTCGGCATGGGCGGCGAGGAAATCGGTCCGCTCGGCCGCGACCGCGGGGTGCACGATCCCCTCCAGCCGTTTCATCGCGGCGTCATCGCCCAGCACCGCACGGCCCAGCGCGGCGCGATCGACGCCATCGGGGCCGGTCGTCCCGGGAAACGCCGCCTCGATCGCCGCGACCACGCCGCCGCCCGGTCCCTGCAGCCGGTGGACCGCCGCATCCGCGTCGAACACCGGCACGCCCTCGTCTGCGAACATCTCCGCGACGGTCGACTTGCCCATGCCGATCGACCCGGTCAGGCCGAGCAGCAGCGTCATGCCGTCAACAGCGCGCGCAGATCCTCGTCGCGGTCGCGCGGCGGCGCGGCGCCGAAGAACAATTCGAACGCCAGCGCTGCCTGGCCGATCAGCATCTCCAGCCCGTCGACCGTCTCCAGCCCGCGATCGTTCGCCTGCACGAGGAGGTCCGTCTCCAGCGGCGAGTAGATGATGTCGTAGACGATCGCATCCGCGCCAAGCGGCGTGAGGTCGATGGCGAGCGGGGGCTGTCCCGCCATGCCGAGCGTGCTGGCATTGACCAGAAGGCTGGTGTCGGGCGCGACCGGGTGGGTGAGGGGGCGCGCCTGCCCCTTCAGCCCGAAGCTCGCGAGCAGCGCCCCGGCCTTCAGCGTGTTGCGGTTCATCACCGTCACCGGCCCGACGCCCATCCGCGCGAGCGCGAACAGCACCGCGCGCGCCGCACCGCCCGCACCGATCACCGTCACCGGTTTCCCCGCCAGGTCGAACCCGGCGAGCGGCGCGTAGAAGCCGCCCGCATCGGTGTTGGTGCCGACCACGCCGCCATCCTCGACGCGGATCACCGTATTGATCGCACCGATCCCGCCGCGCACGTCCCCGCGATCCTCGACATGGTCGAGCGCGGCGATCTTGTGCGGCATCGTGACGTTGCACCCGCGCCACGCCGGATCGGCGCGGCGCTCCGTGAAGAAGGCGGGCAGTTCGTCCGCCGTCACCAAGGTCTTGCGATAGTCCGCCTCGAGGCCCAGCGCGTCGAGCCAGAAGCCGTGGATCACGGGCGATTTGGACTGGGCGATCGGATCGCCGATCACCTCGGCATAGGGCGTGGCGGTCATGACGGCATCACCTTGCGAACCCGCAGATAGTCGAGCACGGCGAGCAACGGCAGGCCGAGCACGGTGAACTGGCTGCCCTCGATCCGCGCGAACAATTGCGCGCCCGGCCCCTCGATCCGATAACAGCCGACGCAGCCGCTGATCGCGGGCCATTCCTGGCCCAGATACTGGTCGATGAACGCGGGCGAGAGCGGCCGGACGTGCATCTTCGCCGCCTCGACATGCCGCCACACCGGGCGACCGCCCTCGGCGATCACCGCCGCGCTCCACAGATGATGCACGCTGCCGCTCATCCGCGCGAGATGATCGGCGGCCTCGTCCCGGCTGGTGGGCTTGTCGAGCAGGCTGCCGTCGGCGAGCGCGACGACGCTGTCGCTGCCCAGCACCAGCCGCTCGGGCGCGCGCATGGACACTTTGATCGCCTTCAGCTCGGCGAGCGCATCGGCAAGGTCGCGCGCCTTGAGGCCAGCGAGGCTCGCCTTGGCGGCGTCTTCGTCGACGCCTGCGGCGGTCGCCTCGAACGGCACCCCCGCCGCGGTCAGCATCGCGCGCCGCGAGGCGCTCTGGGAAGCGAGGAGAAGGGTCATGGGACGGGTTTAGGCGGGACAGACCCGATTTCGAAGCCCCTTCCTTTCCCTCCCGAAAGCGAGAGGGGAGCCTATCCGCCCACCTTGCGCTCGTTCGCCAGCGCGATGATCGCCGCCGCCGTCTCCTCGATCGACCGGCGCGTTACGTCGATCACCGGCCAGCCATTGTCGGCGAACATCCGCCGCGCATAGGCGATCTCGCGCGTCACCGCCTGTTCCTCGACATAGGGCGTGTCGGGCTGCTGGTTGAGCGAGAGCAGGCGGTTGCGGCGGATCTGGATCAGCCGGTCGGCGCTGGTCGTCAGCCCGACGACGAGCGGCCGGGTGAGCGCGAACAGGCTCCTGGGCGGGGGGCTTTCGACGACGATCGGAATGTTCGCGGTCTTCCATCCGCGATTGGCGAGGTAGATCGACGTCGGCGTCTTCGACGATCGCGACACGCCCGCGAGCACGATATCGGCCTCTTCCCAATCCTCGTGCGCGATGCCGTCGTCGTGCGCTATCGTCCACTGGATCGCATCGACGCGCGCGAAATAGGCCGCATCGAGCGCATGCTGGCGGCCCGGCCGCGCCTTCGCCTGCTGGCCGAGCAGCCCGGACAGCGCATCGTTGACCGGGTCGAGCGGCGCGACCGCAGGCAGGCCGAGCGCGAGGCAGCGCTGTTCCAGGTTGCGCCGCGTCGCCGGATTGACGAGCGTGAAGATGACGAGGCCGGGATTTTGCGCGATTTCCTGCAGGATGCGCTCCAGATGCGCCTCGGTCCGCACCATCGGCCAGAAATGCCGCACCGTCTCGACGTCGTCATATTGCGCGAGCGCAGCCTTGGCGATGTTCTCCAGCGTCTCGCCCGTCGAATCCGACAGCAGGTGGAGGTGGAGGCGCATCATTGTGCGTGCTGCCGCGACGATCACATCCGAACACCTTCGTCCGTCATTCCCGCGAAGGCGGGAATCCAGACACGCTGACCATCGGGCAAGCGCCGCACCCGCCGCGTGTCTGGATCCCCGCCTTCGCGGGGATGACGTCGGATGACAAAATTGGCGCGCCGATCCGCCCCCCGGCACCGATCTGTGGACAACATGGGGACAATCGATAGGGCAACTCGCCGACCCGGCCAAGCGACCCCGCCGCGGTGGAAAAGCCGCATTTCATCCACATCCGCATCCACAGGGCGCAAAGTTATCCACAGCCTGTGGAAGCCGGGCATGCGTCTCACCGAATCGACGCGGAATCGGCGATCCTTGCCGGTCAAGCTGTGGGTGATTACGGGACAAAGCGCTTTATCCCGTTACCCACGTGCCAACCACTTCATCATCCTCTTTCAAGAATCTTCTTATTTAGGAAGAAGGCCCTGTCTGAACCTGTGAACAAGCCGCTACTCGCGACGCTGAAGGGCGTGCGGCAGCCCGTCCCCCCGATCTGGCTGATGCGGCAGGCGGGCCGGTATCTGCCCGAATATCGCGCGCTCAGGGCAGAGAAGGGCGGTTTCCTTGCGCTCGCCACCGATCCGGTCGCGGCGGCGGAGGTGACGGTGCAGCCGATCCGCCGCTTCGGCTTCGACGGCGCGATCCTGTTCTCGGACATCCTGATGGTCCCTTGGGCACTGGGCCAGGACCTTACCTTCGGGCCGGGCGAGGGACCGCGGCTCAGCCCGCCGCTGGTCGACGCCGCGCTCGGGGCGCTGGCGCGCGTGCCCGAACGGCTGGAGCCCGTCTATGCGACCGTTGCGCGCGTCGCGGCGATGCTGCCCGCCGAGACGACCTTCCTGGGCTTTGCCGGCTCTCCCTGGACCGTCGCGACCTACATGGTGGCGGGGCAGGGGTCGAAGGACCAGAGCGAGACGCGCGCCTTCGCCTATCGCGACCCCGCCGGCTTCGGCGCGATCATCGACGCGATCGTCGCCACCACGATCGACTATCTCGCGCGCCAGATCGAAAACGGCGTCGCGGCGGTGCAACTGTTCGACAGCTGGGCGGGGTCGCTGTCGCCCGACCAGTTCGAACGCTGGGTGATCGCACCCAATGCGGGAATCGTCGCGGGGCTGCGCGCGCGTTGCCCCGATGCGTGCATCATCGGCTTTCCCAAGGGAATCGGCGGCAAGCTGCCCGCCTATGCGCGGGAGACCGGGGTCGACGCGATCGGGCTGGACGAGACGGTCGATCCGGCCTGGGCGGACGCAATGCTGCCCCCTGGCATGCCGGTGCAGGGCAATCTCGATCCGCTCGCATTGCTGGCCGGGGGCGCGGCGCTCGACGCGGGGATCGACCGCGTGCTCGCCGCCTTTCCGGACCGGTCGCACGTCTTCAACCTCGGCCATGGCATCGGCCAGCACACGCCGATCGCGCATGTCGAGCGGCTGGTCGCGCGGGTGAGGGGCGGGGCGTCGGCCTGAATCGTCGCCTGGTTCGTCATGCCGGACTTGTTCCTGCATCCACCCGTCCGCATACACCGCGGCCACACGATGCACAGCAACGTGGATGCCGGAACCAGTCCGGCATGACGAGGTAAGGACACCGATCGATGGACTGGCTGCAGACGCACTACCTCTGGCTCGTCGCCGCGCACGTCATCCTCGTCATCTTTTGGATGGCCGGCCTGTTCATGCTGCCGCGCTACCTCGTCTATCACCAGGAGGCGATCGTCGCCGGCCGCGGCGACGAGGCGGCGTTATGGGTGGAGCGCGAGGGCAAGATCCGCCGCATCATCCTGACCCCGGCGATGATCGGCGTGTGGCTGCTCGGTCTGACGCTGGCGACGATCAGCCAGCAATGGGGCGCGGGGTGGCTGCACGCCAAGCTGCTGCTCGTGCTGCTGCTGTCGGGCTATCACGGCTGGGCAGTCGGCTATGCGAAGCGGCTGGCGCGGGGCGAGATGCGGCTGAGCGGCAGGACCCTGCGCCTGGTCAACGAAGTGCCCGCCTCGCTCGGCATTGCCATCGTCGTGCTCGCATTCGTCAAACCGTTTTGACCACGGTTGTGCTGTCCTACATCGCGGCAGGCTGCTATAAGAACAGGCGGATGATCTTTCGCATTGTGGGTATTTAAGTACAAGAACGTGTAACGAGATTACGCGTTCAGGTGTCAATTCTGTCAAGACTCGCGGTGTCGGGTGCCGAGGGCGCGACGTTCCCGGCTTGACGCGCTGCGCCTCCGCGCTTACCTCACACTCCAGCGCGGAGCGGCGTCCTGCCGGTCCTTCGCGCTTTCTCCCTCAAGCTTCGGCATGTTTTCGCGGTTCTTCGCCTCGCCAAGCTTTATCCCCCTGCCTACGCATCCGGAAAAACTTTCCATGCATCTCAAAGATTTGAAGAAAAAGACGCCCGCCGAACTGGTCAGCATGGCCGAGGAATTGGGGGTCGAGAGCGCCTCGACCTTGCGCAAGCAGGATCTGCTGTTCGCGATCCTGAAGGTGCAGGCGGAAAATGGCGACCAGATCATGGGCCTCGGCACGATCGAGGTCCTGCCCGACGGCTTCGGCTTCCTGCGCAGCCCGGAGGCGAACTACCTCGCCGGTCCCGACGACATCTATGTCTCGCCCAACCAGGTCCGCAAATGGGGCTTGCGCACCGGTGACACCGTCGAGGGCGAAATCCGCGCGCCCAAGGATGGCGAGCGTTATTTCGCGATCACGCGGCTGACGTCGGTCAATTTCGACGATCCCGATGCGGTCCGCCATCGCGTCAACTTCGACAATCTGACGCCGCTGTATCCGGAATCGAAGCTCACGCTCGATCCCGCCGATCCGACGCAGAAGGACAAGTCGGCGCGCGTCATCGACATCGTCAGCCCGCAGGGCAAGGGCCAGCGTACTTTGATCGTCGCGCCGCCCCGCGTCGGCAAGACGGTGATGCTGCAGAACATCGCCAAGGCGATCACCGACAACCATCCCGAGGTGTTCCTGCTCGTTCTGCTCATCGATGAGCGGCCCGAGGAAGTCACCGACATGCAGCGCAGCGTGAAGGGTGAGGTCGTCTCCTCGACCTTCGACGAGCCCGCGCAGCGCCACGTCGCGGTCGCCGAAATGGTGATCGAAAAGGCCAAGCGCCTCGTCGAGCACAAGAAGGACGTCGTGATCCTGCTCGATTCGATCACGCGTCTCGGCCGCGCCTACAACACCGTCGTGCCGTCGTCGGGCAAGGTGCTGACCGGCGGTGTCGACGCCAATGCGTTGCAGCGCCCCAAGCGCTTCTTCGGCGCGGCGCGCAACATCGAGGAGGGCGGTTCGCTGTCGATCATCGCCACCGCGCTGATCGACACCGGCAGCCGCATGGACGAGGTGATCTTCGAAGAGTTCAAGGGCACCGGTAACTCCGAAATCGTCCTCGACCGCAAGGTCGCCGACAAGCGCGTCTTCCCGGCGCTCGACGTCGGCAAGTCGGGCACCCGCAAGGAAGAGCTGCTGGTCGACAAGGACAAGCTCAGCAAGCAGTGGGTGCTGCGCCGCATCCTGATGCAGATGGGCACGATCGACGCGATGGAGTTCCTGCTCGACAAGATGAAGAATTCGAAGACCAACGAAGACTTTTTCGACAGCATGAATCAATAGCCGAAAGCGGCCTGCCGCATGCTGCGGCAGGATTCGCACCGGCTCGGCCGGCGGGCGTGCCAAGGCACGGCCCGTCCGACGACGCGGGCTTCGCCCGCGTCCGCGCGCGCCCTGGCGAGGTAGCAACAAAACGTCACACATCCCGCAACGCGCGTCAGCCATGGCTTTCGCGCGTTGCTGCGTTAAGCACATCGATATCAAACGGGGAGTAACGACGTGTCCGTCATCGCCATGCTGAGCGCCGCTACGGCCGGTCCGGGGTCCCCGGCCGAGATCTGGCAGCATATCGTCAACGACTTTTCGAACATCACCTCGCCGGCGGCGCTCTCCGCGTTTCTCCAGGTGCTGATGATCGACGTCGTGCTGGCGGGCGACAATGCGATCGTCGTCGGCGCGCTTGCCGCGGGGCTGCCCGCGGATCAGCGCAAGAAGGTCATCCTGATCGGCATTATCGCCGCGCTGGTGCTACGTATCGCCTTTGCGCTGGTGGTCAGCTGGCTGCTCGGGCTGATCGGCCTGATCTTCGCCGGCGGTATCCTGTTGTTGTGGGTGGCGTGGAAGATGTGGCGCGAAATCCGCCATGACAGCGGGGCGCAGGAGATCGACGGGGAAGGGGCCGCCGTACGTCCGGCCAAGACGTTCATCGGTGCGGCCTGGGCAGTCGCGATCGCCGATGTGTCGATGAGCCTCGACAACGTGCTCGCGGTGGCGGGCGCCGCGCGCGAACATCCCGGAATACTGATCATCGGTCTGTTGCTGTCGGTCGCGCTGATGGGCGTCGCTGCCAATTTGATCGCCCGCTACATCGAGCGCTATCGCTGGATCGCCTATGTCGGCCTGCTCGTCATCCTCTACGTCGCGGGCAAGATGATCTACGAGGGCGTCGTCGACCCGAACGTCGGGCTCGCTACGTTGTTTTGATCGGGGAGGGGGGCCGCGGAGCCCCCCTTTTTCGTTCAGCCGAGATGCTCCGCAAAGAAGGCTGCGGTACGTTCGTCCGCGATCTTTGCCGACGCATCCGAGCGGCGCTGACCGAATTCGGTCGCAAAGCCGTGGTCCTCGCCGGGGTAGTCGTACAGCGTCACCTTGGGATGATCGTCGAGCCCGTCGTGCATGCGCTTCTGCGCATCCTTGTCGACGAAATGATCCTCCTCCGGTACGTGCAGCAGCACGGGATTGGCGATGGCATGCGCCTCGCGCAGCAGGCCGTCGATGCCCACGCCGTAATAGCCGACCGACGCGTCGATATCGGTTCGTGCCGCGGTCATGAACGCCAGACGACCGCCCAGACAATATCCGACCGCGCCGACCTTGCCGCCTTCGGGCAGCATGGCGCGTGCAGCGCGGATCGTCGCCTCGATATCGCGGACGCCGGCATCCTGATCGAACTTGCCCATGAGGTCGAGCGCCTGCTGCATCTCGTTCGGAACGTCGGGGTCGAGTTCGACGCCAGGTGCGAACCGCCAGAACAGCTCCGGCGCGATCGCCAGATAGCCAGCCTCGGCCAGCGTATCGGCTTTGCGACGGATGCCGGCGTTGATACCGAAGATTTCCTGGATGACGATGATCGCGGCCTTCGGCGCGCCTTCGGGTTCGGCG